>JAAYUI010000057.1 GCA_012517765.1 Caldisericales bacterium
TGCAACCGAAATTTCCTCAGGGATGAACCCGTTGGCATCAACATCATCCTCGTTGGCAATGTAACTGAATATGGTGGCAATTTTTAAATCGTGATTTCCGAGCATTTTTTTGCGCTGTAACAATTCGTAATAACGAATCAATGCTGGAATACTACTGACGCAAAACATCGCTGTAAACTCTCTGTTATGCGTTTTCCTGTTATGATGGGCAATGATATAATCAACAATTTTTTCCAACCGTGCAGGAGATTCCATCAATTCATCAACATCAATGTCCTCGACCTGTATGTCAATTTCATTGGCACTATCCCTGTTCCTGTACCTGCCGACATATTCAACCGAGAATTTCAGAACATTTTCGTCCCTGATAGCATCAGTAATTACATATTTGTGAAGGCACTCCCCGAACAATTCCTTGGTTGTCTTTTTACCCAACTCGTTTTTTACGGCATTTTCAGCAAAAATGGGCGTGCCTGTGAAGCCAAACATCTGGATATTCCTGAAGAATGAAATAATACGCTGATGTGTTTCACCAAACTGGCTGCGGTGGCACTCATCGAAAATGAAAACAATACGTTCATCCTGAAGTGGCTTCATCCGTTCCAGAAAGTGCTTTTTGCTGATGGCTGCATTCAGTTTCTGGATGGTTGTTACAATCAGTTTTGTATCATCGGTGAACTGCCTGACCAGTTGTCTTGTGTTGTCAGTTCCGTCAACACTGCCTTTGCTGAATGAGTTAAATTCTTTTGTGGTCTGGTAATCCAAGTCTTTCCTGTCAACCACGAACACAACCTTCTTAATCTTAGGTAAACTGGTGAGTATCTGGCTTGCCTTGAATGATGTCAGTGTTTTACCAGACCCAGTGGTATGCCAGACATATCCGTGTTTTCGGCTGTGCATTACCCTGTCAACCAGTGCCTCAACGGCATAATACTGGTAGGGACGAAGCACCATCAGTATCTTGGATGTTTCATTCAAAACGATATACTTGCATATCATCTTTGAGATATGGCATTTCTCCAAGAAATCAGATGCGAAGCCGTTTAAAATGTTTGTCAGCCGTTTATTTTCAATGTCCGTCCAGTAAAATGTCTGTTTAAATGACTGGAAGCGGTTATTTGCGTAATATTTCGTGTTTACACCATTGCTGATGACAAATATCTGGATGTATTGGAACAATCCGTAACTGCTGCTGAACGAGTGTCGCTGATACCTGTTTACCTGATTGAATGCTTCTTTAAGTTCCAGTCCCCTGCGTTTCAGTTCTATCTGTACCAATGGCAATCCGTTGATAAGCAAAGTCACATCATATCGGTTCTTGTATTTGCCTTCCATCGATACCTGATGGGTAACCTGATACTGGTTCTGACACCACTGGTCACTATTGATAAATTCGAAATACAAGTTGTCACCGTTGTCTCTGATAATATGTTGCTTTTCACGAAGTGTTTTAGCTTTTTCGAATACCGACCCCTTGCTGAGAATATTCAGTACTTTTTCAAATTCATTGTTGGAAAAAGTGATGTGGTTATGCTTCTCCAACTGGACTTTCAGATTGTCAATTAATTCTGTTTCGTTCTGGATATGCACCAGCGCATAACCCAGTTCCTGAAGTTTTGCAATCAGTTGTTCTTCGAGTATGAGTTCGGGTTGCATAATGATATCTTAACTGTTATTGGTATATTCCCTATATCTCAATGGTCTTGGTTGTCCCCATCCCATCGATTCTTCCTGACGAACAATTGTTTTAGCAAGACCTTCTAAATCAGGGAATAACGTATAATATGTAATCCCTAAGTACCGTAGTTTTGTTTCGAAACTTTGCTTCAAACCTTTTGGAATGATATATCTTATTAAGAATGTTTCATCGGTAATAACTTCAGGTATAGAATTTCCAGTCGTTGGCTTTGGATGTATTGTAAAACAACTCTGCTGTGCAGCGTACCTTGGATGTTTTAATGGTGGTTGCAGTGCCAGTGGGATTTTTGGTAATTCTTTTAGTTTATATTTTTCAGCAAGTTTTTCAGGATTATTATGAAATATCTCATGCGATAAAAACTTTACAATTTTACTCTTTTCTAACCATGGCAATCCGTAAAAACCATGACTTTCATTTAATTTCCAAGGGAGCATCGACCATAATTCTCCATCCTGATTTTTATTGGTATTAACTGCAAAAAATGTTGCAGCGAGAATGTTTTCTGTCCAATCAAGCAATCTCGTTGGAACACCATGATGTTGCATTAAAAACAACCATTCAAGATGGTTATTTTGCTTGGGTAATCTATTTTCAATAGATGGTGCTTTCCTTTTAAAATCTGTTGCAATCCTGAATTCGGGATTGGGACTTAATGCAAGATATATTTCACTTGTATAATGTTTACGGAATATGCAAGGTGTCAATTCTCCAACTACTGTAGAGTGCCCCCTGTACCAGTTGTAACCAAATGTAGTACCGATTTCAATGATTTGTTCAAATTTATCTATGTAGTATGTTTTCGTCATTTTTTTACGTTGGATATTATCATACAAACATCTGTTGCATTAGTCCCTTTTTCCAGACCTCTGCTTTTTCAATCTGGTTCTTAATATGAAATATTTTACTATCAATGGAGTATAGGAAATGACCAATTTTCTTTTGTTCAATATAATTCGGGCAAGGAACAGACAATTGGAAAAACGAATTCTTGTTAACATTTAATAGACCATCCATTCTTGCAGAACTGGAAATAATTTTACGTAATCCTTTATCAAGATAGTGACTTTCAAAAAGTTTAGAATAAAACTGGGACGACATCTTTTGGTCAATAAACTCAAAACTAATGAATACATTTGGCACTGCTATCCGCTTTCCAGTATCATTCACATAGATACAACCATATGTATATGTTTTTGAATTTCCTTTATTATATGAGAATTGACCCTCATTTATAACAGTATAATGCTTGTTTTGCTGCCCAGAAATATTTCTACCAAATTTTTCATTTTGTGATACAAAACCAACTCCTGCTGTTATGCTATAAGTCGGGATATCTCTTGTTCCAACAGTTTCATTGATTTCAATAAAAATTTCACTTAACCTCTTTTTCTCCCACTTCGGAAACTCCTGCCCGTTATCGTCTTTGAACCTGATTTCCTGTGAGAATATTTTCTGCATCACCCCTTTCTTGTACTGTTCCAGCAGGGTTTTCTTACGTTTGAGTTGTGATATTTTCTGGTCAATAACGGTGAAAAAGGATGCGATTTTTTGTTGTTCTGGTAGAGAAGGGAATGATGCTTTACAATTTCCAATTTCACCCAAATTAATTTTTATGGGAAAAGCAACATGGATGGTTCTATTCCATAGTTCTTTTCGAAAGTTTCTCGTTTTTATATATTGGCTGAAGAATTCTGAATTATATTTATTTGATTGTTTAATCAATGCCAGACTGACATAAAAGGAAGCCTTAACATCCCAATCAATTAATCTTGGTGTTCCAATGTCGCCAATTCTTGTCATTAAAATATCACCTTTTTCAATAACAATCCTTTTACTTTCAATCATGTAAACATCTTCAGAAATGAATTTTGTGTTGTTGAAATCATTGGAAGTCACTTGTTCAACGCTATAAAATGGTATACCGCTCTTAACATACTTAGGCGTCTGATGAGTACCATCATATATTTCAGCAACATCACCCAGTCGTTTGAACTCCCACTTCCCCTCAAACTCAGGGAAACGCAATTTAGGTATGTTCTTCTGCTTTTCCATGATTAAAACGGAGTTGGGATGTTTAATTCTTTGCAGAATCCAGCAATGGTATCATCGGTTGTCTTCATTTCCGTTTCCAATTCTTTAAGTTCACTGGCAACAGCAGCAATGTCCACTGGTTCTTCCTCTTCAAAGGTGTCAACATACCTTGGAATGTTCAGGTTATAATCGTTCTCCCTGACCTCATCCAGACTGGCGACATAACTGTATTTGTCGATTGTAATACGTTTTGCGTATGTATCCACTATCCTGTCAACATCCTCGTCTCGCAGGTAATTCTGTGTCTTTACTTTCTCATAGTACTGGCTGGCATCAATAAACAGAATATCATCTGGATGCTCACGACACTTCTTAAACACTAATATACATGTAGGAATGGATGTTCCATAGAAAATGTTTGCTGGAAGACCGATAACGGCATCCAGATAGTTTTTCTCTTCAATAAGATATTTTCTGATGTAACCTTCGGCTGCACCCCTGAAGAGTACTCCGTGAGGCATAACAACAGCCATAACACCATTTTCTGCCAGATGGTAAA
>JAAYUI010000047.1 GCA_012517765.1 Caldisericales bacterium
CACTTCGCGGGTGAAGACATGCCGCCCGCCCTGCTCATCGATATAAGCAAACTTGGATGGCTCGCCGACCAGTTCGTTGAATTCTTCTTCAGTGGGTTCGGGCAGCGAGCCGATGGCAAAGTCCGAACGGCGGTAGATGGCAGAGCCCAAAGCACCCGGGGTGCCGGGTTGGAAACGACCGAGGATAATACCGACAGAAAATGAGGTCCATTCAATTGCTTTTTCGCTATCAGATGTAGTTTCGTCTTCATTCTTTTCGGTATCAGATTCCTTATCGGTAACAACAACTTCTTGATTATCAACATTGCCACCAATTATTTGAGTATCTATACTCGCTCGTTCATCATTTCCAATTCCATACAAGATGTAAACTTCATCATCTATTTGAATCTGCGTATTGTTTATATTCTTATTAATCCTCGATATCTCATCTAACTTATTTACTAACGGAATCGGTAATTTATAATCGTATGTCTGCTCTTTAAAATGGACTTTTCGAATTTGAAGTCTGATGATTCCTATTACTAAATCCTGTAATCTCTTGCTTAGGGTATTTGGATAAGGCAATCGTTTAACATCTATTACTTGGAAATTTATTGTTGGGTTTAATAATCTCATGAAATGTTGACATAGATTGGAATTTAGTATTCCTAATAATCCCAAAATTGCATTTTTTTCATCGGCACTAGGGAAAATTGTGTTTGCTGCCATATCACACATCCTCCCTCCAACTAAAAGTTTTGTTGTAAACCGAGTTGATGAGATTGATGAAAAATTGATACCAGGTCGCATCCAATATTTTTCGTTTGGTAATTGTGCAGAATAATAGTCATGAAAATAAGCAATGGAATCAGTATTCCATAATACTAATGCGTGGGTTGGATAGTAATAGGGAAAACCTGTAACATGTTTTTCATATGCCACCCAATTTTTATTTTTATCATTTATTTCCCACCAATACCTTACGAAACGAAAATTATCCGAGGTCTTCATTCCTAGAACAATATCCGCAGTTTTTTCCAATGGTTGTAACGTCTTGAATATGTTTAAAATTGATCCCTCAATTGAATACACCCAAGGGGATCCCGGGATAACATCATAGCTACCTTGTATTAAAGTGAAAACATTGGTTGGCAAATCCACATTGGTCATGAGATTATCCTTTTCTGCTGTGCAATGAACTGGCGTGCCTGACACAGGTTGGGAGCATTTCCCGCCTTTTCCAAAATAGCCTGAGCATAAGGTTCGGTCAGCGCTGTCACCACCCCCGCATTGATATTGTCTGCCAGGTAATGAACGCCGTCCAGACTCTTTTCGAAAGTCTCATGAGTGATACTTTCGATTGCTGCCTGCGCCAGAAGATCAGCTTTTTCTTCCTGGGACCGGTTCACATCTATGATCTTTGTGAAATTGGGCTTGAATGCGGTGTAATATACCATTGGCAAGCCAAATTGTTTCTGGATGCTTTCAATCACCAGAGCGTCTCGTTTCTGACGCTGGGCCTGGTCATCATAGATAACTGTCAGATCCTTTTCTTGGTGAAGTTCGCGGCGATAGAGGAAGTTCAGCACTTTTTTCTTTCGAGTGTATTTCTTCAATACCAGCACAACAGCGTTCACTGGAGTACCACAGCCGGCTGAGACAGGTACCAGGGTTGGCGCACCGGCACGACTCCGGCTGCGCCGGGCGTATTCCACCGGGAATGGCGTCATCACATCTGGAATTACATGATCCAGAACACTTTCAATCTCTTGTCCTGGGTGTGTGATCAGAGAGCCATAAGCAAGAATGCCGATCATTGTTCGAATTCCGGTATGCCGCAGATATAATTCATTTTATTTCTGAAATTGGGTCTCAATTCTTCACGACTGTCATTTGCGCGAAGATGACTGCAATATGCATTAAACTCGTCTACAATAACTTTCGCAAATTGCTTGCGATAGACGGTCAAAGCGCCTCCTGTTTGTCTGAAGAGATTTTCTCCATCTCTAAGCTTGATTTTCGAGTTTCCGCCAGTTTCACACGCATGCAATAAACCGCAGCGAATATCTTGATAAAAGATTCGTGCTTGTTGGTCATTGAAGTGCCGACACAGGACAAATGATTTTAAAGTCAGGAATTGTGAATAAAAGTCTGTATTGTTCATGGGGTGGCCACATGGAAACTTGGCATCGTTACTATTTTCCAGCCCATCATAGAATTGAGCTAATGTCTCAATCAACATACAGGATAATGCCATCACGGAAAAGCCGGAATATTTTCCGTTTGAATCAATCTCTGTGATGACATTCATATACCTGAAATTAATTCGATCTTCGAAAATACTGACAGCTTTATCCCAATCTTCTTGGTTCGCAAATGCGATATCCCGCCAATTTTTAACGGTCCATTTTCCTCCGTCACGGGAAGGAGCAATGATCAAGTTTGGATTTAAAGATCGTCTTTCTCTGGGCATACTGTCCTCAAATCTCAATGGTTACTCTGAACTTGTTTGAGTTCCGCCAACGCTTTTTCGAAAGCAACACGCTTCGAATCTGCATCTGGCTCATGTACCAGGCGGAAATAAATCCCTTCCGATGCTTCTCGTTTTTGTGTGTCCGGCTCGCGACGAAGAATGAAGGC
>JAAYUI010000019.1 GCA_012517765.1 Caldisericales bacterium
GAAGTTTCATGGTGTTGGCAAACACACATTCCATCTTCATCTGAAAGAGTGTCAGTGGAGATTCAACTTGAAGAATGACGACATTTATACTATATTATTGAAGGAGTTCAGGGGCAGTCCGATTAGCTAGTCTAAACCCTACAAATATATGGAAGAATCCTATGTCAGCTTCAACACGGGAGATGAATTTTATAGCTGGGCAAACGACAACATGCTTCAGGTAAAAACCTGGCCGAGTTTCTCAAAAGATGACGTGAAGGAGATAGCAGATTTTTCGTTTGTGCCGCAAGGGGAATCCAAAGAAATTCTTGGCAACAAACCAAAACCTGCCGCATCAGTATGTGTTGTGAAAGATGGGGACACATTATTCAAGGCAGGTTATGGTTCCACAAGTGCAGACAAGAATGTTCCTGTTGATCCCGATAAAACAATATTCAAAGTGGCTTCGGTTTCAAAAATTTTTTACTGCTCTTGCCGTTATAAAGCTCGTCGAAGAGGGTAAACTCGATCTCCAGGAAGACGTCAACACATACCTCAAAAAGACTGGCATTGTCATTCCTGATTATCCAGTCGGCAGCAATATTGAGCCAGAAACCAAGGAACTTGTTCTGAAATACCTGAGTGACAGTGAACCCAAAGAAAACGCCCCAGAGATAAATTTGCAAGAAACATCAAAAATCCAGATCAGAATTGTGCATGGAACAGAAGATAAATGGGAAGGATTTTTTAAACATGACCTGCTCGAAGTTTATGAAAAAGTTGCAAAAAGCGATGGCAGGGCAGCTCTCCAAACTACAGCGTCACAAACACCAAAACAGGCAGTTGTGGAATTTATAAACAAAGATTTTCCAGACCAGTGGATCGTGTTTGAGGAAGAAAAAGGAAACAAAAATACTCCATCACCAACTGAATTCCGGATTGTTGCCAGAGTAATCAAAACCAGAAATGGCTACGAATACATAGAGAACAGACAAACGGTCAGACCCACTCCATATATAACGCTGGCCCAGCTCCTGACCCACACACCAGGGCTAGAAAAGAAATTGACGACAATACTCACAAAGAATGCCGACAAAATACCGACCCTTCCTGAATATTTCAAGCAAAATCCGCCAAACCACATAATGGATTCCGGCAAACTTTATGATTATTCAAACTATGGAATCGCGCTTGCCGGCCTCATTATTGAAGAGGTTTCCGGAATGCCATTTGAAGAATACGTCAAGAAAAACGTTTTTGAAAAATTAGGCATGAACTATACCACCTTTGAGCAGCCGATCCCTGATGGACTCCAAAAAAACTATGCAAAGCCAAGGGAATGGAAATCCGAAGGCTACTACGATACCAAGAATGAATTTAAAGAATTCGATCCTTATTACTTCAATGACCCACCAGCAGATGCAATGGTAACAACAGCCGGCGATATGGGAAAATTCCTTGGAGACCTTTTTAAATATGAAAAATTCTTCTCCGAAGACTCCGCTTACCTGTTTACAAGCATTGCGTTTGAGCAAGATGCCGTTTTCTACCCAAAACATACATTGGCATTCGAAGTAACACAGCATGATTACAAAGAACCGTTCCCGGTCCTCGACAAACAAGGCGGGGCACTGGGAGTAGGCAGCCGTCTTGTGGTATTGCCAAAACAAAAAATTGGACTCTTTGCCGCAGAAGCTGGATCAAATACATGCCATGGTTTTATTCATCAATTACTGCAAAAAATATGGCCACCGGCAAGCGAGGACGATGCTAAAAACGAAAACATACAAGAAACAAAGGTTGATAACCCCTCAAGATACACTGGATACTACTCGAACATGTGGTATGTCCAGAAAAATTCTTTTGCAAAATTGGGTATTATTATCTTTCATGATTTATATCACTTCATTTACAACAAGGATGGTTACATAAGCATCAACGAGTGGGAATATGTGCCTGTAGGAAAAGATTTGTTCAAATCCAGACTTGGTGACTCATATATAAAATTTGTTACAGACGGAAACAATCAAATCAGCCACGCCCAAATTTTTGGCCAAGCCCTTGAAAGGATCGACTGGTTCGCAAGCCCGACACCAAATCTTGTCTTTATCATAATATTCCTTCTTATCGTCTTGTCGACAATAGTCTCATTTATCTTTGGTGCTCTGCTCAGAAAATTCGATAAAACAAAGCAAACAAAGTTCGATAAACTGGCAAGGTGGGGCCAGCTTGTTACAGCACTGCTTTACGTGAGCTTTCTGGTTGTTGTGGCCATTATCTTCTGGGGAACAAACATGATAGATTATGGCTTCGGGATACCACTTTACATGAAATCAGCTGTCCTGCTTCCCATGATTGGCGCGCTAATGACTGTTGCATTGGCCTATTTCACCGTTATGCTTTGGGTGAAAAAATACTGGAGCATGGCTTCCAGGATATTCTATACTGTGGCTACATTCGTTTATGTGCTAATGGTCCCATGGATGATATACTGGAACCTGTTTAATCTTATAACTGCCTAGAGTAACAAACTATTTTTTGGAACTCTCGGCAAACTTGTGCTTGCAATAGGCAACTGGGACGCCGTCAATCTTCCAGTAGTCGAACACCTTTACGATTTCAAACTCCGATCCTTTTGCCCAGTCAGTGCGCAAGTGCCTTGATTCAAATGTTGCATTGAACTTTGAGAGATACAGCCTGTAGTCTGCCACCAGCTTGTTGTATGTTCTGGTGTCTGAGTAGGCGATAATTGCAGAATATATGGTATTTCTTCTGCCAATATCGGGGTCAGGGAAAGTCTCATCATCAAGGTATTTTTCGACAGGTACGCCAACAATAAAGGCCTCTATGGTCTTTTTTCTCCTGAAGGCAACTGGGATTGTTTTGGGATAATTGAAATATTGGGAAACATTTGCAGCATTGAGCGAGACTATCGAGTGCGTGGAAACACGCAGTACAGAATCAAAATCCTTCTGCGAAAGCACTTTGGTAAGTTCTATCCTGCAATCTCCTTCAAGCAAATTGATCAGTTCGTATTCTAAAGGCACAACCAGATTATAGCAGAAATCGCAAAATCTTGACTTGCCACCAAACAAAGATAGAATTGATCTAAATGATCAAGACAGGGACCATTTCCACAAACAACAAAGCAAGGCACCTGTATAAGCTCGAAGATGAAATAGAGGCAGGGATTGTGTTAAATGGCGATGAAGTCAAATCGCTGCGAATGGGCCATTGTGACCTCAAAGATTCATTTGTCGAGGTTGTAAACGGCCAGGCCTACGTTATTGACATGAACATCCCACAATATGCAATGTCTCATCTGGGCAGCAATCCAAAGAGAAAAAGAAAACTTCTTCTTCATAAACTGCAAATCAGGAGGCTCGCAGCAAAAACACTCCAGGGTGGATACACCTGCGTGCCCATTTCGATTTATTTCAACGACAAGGGTTTTGTCAAAATCAGGATAGCAATTGCGCATGGCAAAAAATTATTTGAGCACAAAGATCAGATAATCAGGAGAGACAACGAAAGGGAACTCTCCAGGGCAATAAAACAAAGGGAGACATGAACAAAAAAACAATTTTGTTTTTGCTAGCTTTCTGCATCTTTTTTGGTTCCCTGCCCTATGTCCAATCGAAAACCATAGTCAAGATATACCAGGCAACCAACATAAGGATGTCGCCGTCGGTTGATGCGAAAGTGCTCGCAAGAATACAGCCACCAAAAGACCTTACTGTCATTTCCGAAACGAAAGACAAATCTGGCAAGGTATGGTTTAAAGTCGAGGCTTCGCCAGGCAAAAAAGGCTTTGTGGCATCATGGGTGGTCAAAGTCCAGAGGACAGGCACCGAGGAAAAAATTGACGGCCAGGTTGCTGTCATAGACCCCAATTCTAGCATTATAAACTTGAGATCATCCCCAAATACGTCTTCGAGCGTGGCCTTACAAATAAAGACAAAAACAGAATTGCCAATCGTTGCCAAAACAAAGGGCGACGATGAAAAAGACTGGTACAAACTTTCGTTGGGAAACGGCCGTTTCGGCTGGATCGGCGCAGGGCTGATTGATGAAATCAAATCCCCCCAGGTAGCAAAGGAAGAAGTCAAAAACCTTACAATAATCATTGATCCACTCACAAACCTTAGGTCCGGACCATCAACAAAATCCCCCGTTGTCAACAGGACAACGTCAACCATCAGGCCATCAGTTGTGGCCAAATCAAAAGACGCAGATGGCAAAATCTGGTACGAGATTGTTCTTCCCACAGGGACCCACGCATGGGTGAGATCAGATCTCGCCAAGACAGCAACACCAATACTTGAAGAATCGACTTCAACACAAAAGGGCATCATATCAAAGAACGTAAACATAAGGAAAGACGCTGGCCTGAACTTTGCCAAAGTCCATACGACAAAGTCACAGATTGTGGTGCAAATACTATCAAAAAAATCTGACGTAAACGGGAAGATGTGGTTGAAAGTTCAAGGAGATTTTGGGGTTGGCTGGGTCCTTGGATCAATGGTCGAAACAACATCTTCAAGCCCGTTTGATATTGTGGCGGCAAAAGCGCAACTAAGGCTTGCCCCAAGCCAAGGCGGAAAATTGCTTGGCGTTGTCCCACGGGAAAGCAAGTGCACAATATCGGGTTCTGCGCTCAACTCGGATGGCGGAACGTGGTATCTCCTGACAACCCAGCAGGGGGAGACAGGATGGGTAACAAACACAAAAGTAAAAACTTCCGGCTCTGTTGACCTGCCACCCGCAAACCTTCTCGGGCTCACGGTTGAGCTCCAAAAAGAATCGACACTGGCATCGTTCCCATCAGGAAGTGGCGGCCCAAAGATTTTTGCCGGCGGAAAAGGCAAGGTTGAGTCCGTAGCGCAAAGGGAAGGCGGCAGGCTTTACTACAGGATACTCTCAGGCAATCAGGCGGGATGGGTGTCTTCGGAGGATACAAAAAGGCACACACAACCACAGCCGGTCAAACCGGTCGATGTCGGTGAGATCCAGTGGGCAAAACGCGGCGATGTCCTCAAATTTACAATCCCTATTTCATCCAAGCCAAACTCGCTGAACATCAAGAGTTACAATGACAATCCAAGAATACAGCTATTTCTAGATAATTCACTCTACACTGGCGACCTGGAGCCGATTGTTGTTGATTCAACGCTGGTTTCAAGGGTGGGTGTCGAACAGAAATCTGTTTCACCACCAACAGTGCTGGTTGTTTTCCAGTTAAACAAACCCTGTGATTACCACCTCTCTCCATTAAACCCGACATCAACCGAGCTGGTGCTGGAGATCTTTGAAAAAGTCGAGTCAAACCAGATGAGGATTGAGATTCAGGGTAGGCCCGTTCACGCAAGTGACCCACCAATACTGCTTGACAACAAGGTCATGGTGCCTCTTGGCGCACTGGCTTCCCACCTCGGTTACATCATCTCCTGGGATGACAAAGAAAACAGGGCCGAAATGAGCGTTGAGCCCAAAAGACCCTTTGTCTTCTCTTTTACAAATCTCAAGCCGTCCATGCATGTCGTTGATGGCCAAAACTCATTCTACAAAACAATAGCACCGGCCCCAAGGATTGTGGGAAGCGCTTTCTATGTTCCGATTGAACCGGTAGCGCCAATGCTTGGCTTCTCATACATGTACTCGCCAGTGCAAAACAAGGTCTACCTCGACCCTGTCATCGACAAGCTGGAAATTGGGGGGTGCCTCGACACAAGCAAGGCATGCTCGACTCTGTCAACCCAGGTTTCATTCTTCACTGACTTTGATGTCACCGAACTTCCCGATGGAAGATCAAAGATAACCCTGAACAACTGTGTTCTTGGGGAAAACGCATTAAGCGGGATTGATGCCAAAAAAGTCTCTGTAGATTTTGACCCAAGGACCAATGCAACCCCCCCAAAGGTAACGATCCTGATAACAAAAAAATCCACAGAAGAGATAGGCTATGGTGAGGCAAGGGGCCCAAACAAGCTCATTTTTACTCTCAAGGAGAAAAACAAATCAGGACTCAATGGAAAAACCATTATAATTGACCCCGGCCATGGCACCTTTAATGAAGACGGTTCATACGATGTCGGATGCAGCGGCATGATGGGCACTTATGAGTCCGAGGTGAACCTCCAGACAGCATTCGAGCTCGGGAAAATGCTCTCTTCCCAGGGAGCAACTGTCATATACACCAGAACAGAGGAGAGAAACATAAAAACCCCAGATCTCGAAGGAAGGGCAAATCTTGCGAATTCCTCCGGTGCCGACATGTTTATCTCAATCCACTTCAATGCCGCAAGGGACCCTGATGCCCAGGGGACAGAAACCTACTATTACACGGACTTGGGCAGGCGCCTTG
The DNA here is from genome assembly GCA_012517765.1 of Caldisericales bacterium. GTDB lineage: Bacteria > Caldisericota > Caldisericia > JAAYUI01 > JAAYUI01 > JAAYUI01. The sequence continues at coordinate 6,344 of JAAYUI010000019.1, forward strand.
CGGAAAAAATCCACAAGAACGTCCTCTCCAAGATTGGTTTTGAGGACAGGGGAATCAAAAAACGTGGTTTTTATGTGTGCCGCGAAATAGTATCAATTCCATCGATCCTCATCGAGCCACTGTTCCTGAGCAACAAAAAAGGCGAGGGCTGGATAAGGGAAGAGGTAAACGTTAAAAAGCTTGCAGAGGGAATACAGCTTGGCATCAAAGAATTCTTCCAGGAGCCAATATGAGAATAGACAACAGAGACAACGACCAGTTAAGACCAGTAAAAATTGAACCAAACTACATGAAATACGCCGAAGGATCGGCACTTGTTGTTTGGGGTGAGACAAAAGTAATCTGCACGGCATCATGGGAACCAAGAGTCCCCAACTGGCTCAAGGAACTTGGCCAGGGGTGGGTCACGGCAGAATACTCGATGATTCCAAGGTGCTCCCCCCAGAGGATCCAGCGGGACATAAACAAAAAGGCCTCGCGCTCGGTGGAAATCCAAAGATTGATTGGAAGGTCACTGCGCTCCGTTGTTGACTTGCAGCAGCTGGGCGAAAATTCAATAACAATCGATTGCGATGTAATCCAGGCTGATGGCGGGACAAGGGTCGCCTCGATAGTTGGCGGATTTGTTTCACTCGTTCTTGCCCTAAGAAACATCGGGCTCAAGAAAATGCCAATCAAAGACTATCTCGGCGCAGTCTCGCTGGGCATAATCGACAGCGAACTGAGGCTCGACCTGAACTATGAAGAAGACAGCAGGGCCCAGGTGGACATGAATTTTGTGATGGATTCGGCACAAAAAATAGCCGAAGTTCAGGCAACCGCAGAAATCTCGACGTTCCCGTTCGACACATTCAACAAGATGCTTGAACTAGGGAAAAAGGGTGTAAACGAAATCATCGAGCTCGAAAAAAAGATACTCGGCCCACTGTAATGAAAATTCTTTTTGCAACATCGAATCCTGGCAAATTGAGAGAAGCACAGGCAATATTGACGAAAGTGGAGCTTGTGCTGACATCTGACTATAAAGTGGAAATGCCGGAGGAAACTGGCTCCACATTCGAGGAAAACGCAAGGCTGAAATCCGAGGCAGGATTTACCCAGACAGGGATACCAACACTTGCCGAAGATTCGGGCCTCGTTGTGGAGGCACTGGATGGAAGGCCAGGCATATATTCAGCCAGGTACGCTGGCGGTCCGGAGGCCAACAACATCAGGGTCCTGAAGGAAATGGAAGGCGTGGCAAACAGAAGGGCAAAATTTGTATGCGTGGCCTCCTACACCGATCAAAACGGCACGCGCACCTTCACAGGTGAGCTGAAAGGCGAAATTGCCACCACCCCAAAAGGATCAAATGGTTTTGGCTACGATCCGATATTTATTTTTGACGGGGAAAAAACGACTGCGGAAATTACACCTGAAGAAAAGGACGGGATATCCCATCGCGGGAAAGCCCTAAAGGCCTTTCAGGACTGGTTCATTTCACAAGCCAGCGGGGAACCCACTCCTCGGTAGGGCCTGATTTTTGCCTTTTCATCTCTGATTTTCTCTTGGCAAGCCACTTTGACTCTTCAAGGCTCTCCAGGCAAGCACAGTATTTTTGTCTATAAATCCCAAGCTCTTTGGCCTGTTGCTGTGAATCTTTGTAAAATGGCCTCAAGTCTTCGTAAACAAAACCTTCAAGCCCTGACCCGACCTGCTTTATCAATTCATGCTTCTGGTACGGAGAGATGAGCAGGGATGTCGAAAAAAACTCCAGTCCAAACCTTTGCGCTGCCAGTTTTGCCCTTTCAAGTCTGACAGAGTAGCAGGAAAAACACCTGTCCTGACCTCGCTTGTGGGAATAATCCGGATGATCTTCAACTATTGGAGTGAGCATTTTTGACTGGCAAACAACCAGAAAAGCATCAAGTCTTCTTTTTCGCTCGTCTGATGGTTCAATGTTCGGATTGAAAAAATACGGCACGACCTTGTAACCAAGCTGGACAAAACGGTCAATCGAGGCAGTGGCACAGGGGCCACAACAGCAGTGGAGAAGAAGACTAGAAGAGGAAATCATCTTTGACTCTTGGCTTGAGTCCACATGCTAGATAACCTTTTTCCAGAACAACTCTTCCCCTTGGCGTTCTTTCGATCATGCCCTCCTGGAGCAGATATGGTTCGATAACATCTTCTACCGAGTCCCTGTCTTCCCCAAGAATGGCGGCCATTGTTTCCAGGCCGACCGGCCCGCCAGAAAAACGCTCTATGATCGTTTCGAGAAGCCTCCTGTCCATCTTGTCCAGGCCATAATCATTGACTTCAAGGGCCTTGAACGTCTCAAGCAAAACCTCTTTGCCAATGACGTTTGTTCCTGAAACAACAGCAAAGTCCCTCGCTCTCCTGAGGAGCCTCAGGACAATCCTCGGTGTTCCCCTTGCCCTTTTGGCCAGAAGATGGGCAAGCTCCTTGTCAATTTCAACGCCAAGGGCTTTTGAGGCCCTTTTTGCGACTTCTGCCAGCTCTGGGGGGGTGTAATACTCAAGCCTCTCGATGATGCCAAATCTGTCTCTTAAAGGGGAGCTCAGGAGGCTTATCCTGGTTGTGGCACCAATGAGCGTAAATCTGTTCAGCGGGAGGGTTATCGTTCTTGCCGAGGGGCCTTTACCAAGGACAATGTCAAACCTGAAATCTTCCATGGCGGAGTAGAATGTTTCTTCAATCTGGGGGTTCATCCTGTGGATTTCGTCCACAAAGAGGATGTCACCCTCCGACAAGCCCGTCAGGATGGCCGCCACATCGCCTGCTCTCTCCAGCGCCTTGCCGGTTGTTCTCTTAAGTGAAACTCCGAGTTCAGAGGCCACGATGACGGCAAGAGTGGTCTTTCCAAGGCCTGGTGGCCCATATAAAAGGATGTGGTCGAGTATTCCCTCGCCCTTGCCAAGCTTTTTTGGATCCCTGGTTTTGGCGGCCTCAAGGAAAGTCTGAAGGTTCTTCTTGACCCTTTCCTGCCCGATGAATTGCGAAAGCCTGGACGGCCTTAATGATACCTCGTCCGAATCTTCCTGAGCAATATTGGGGTCGATTATTCTGTCTTCCACTTCATAAAAAGTATATTTTTATAAACATTGCCTTTCAAGACTGTTGAAAATCAGATCAAATGTATTAAATTCGAGTCAATGGACACCAGTGCTCTTCAAAGTGAAATCCGCAAGATTGCCAAAGAAAAGGGCATTTTCATACTTGCCCACAGTTACCAGCCGATGGAAATCCAGGAAATTGCTGATTATGTCGGTGACTCGCTTGACCTGTCAAAAAAAGCCATGGAATCTGACAGCAAGAAAATCATGTTCTGTGCCGTAAAATTTATGGCCGAAACAGCATCGGTGCTTTCACCGGAGAAGAAAATCATGATCGCGGTCGAGGAGGCCGGTTGCCCCCTTGCAAACATGATAACCCCGGAAGACGTTGTAGAAATGAAGAAAAAATACCCAAAAGCAAAAGTTGTCTGCTACATCAACTCACCCATTGAAGTCAAGGCGTTGTCTGACGTCATCTGCACATCGGCAAACGCTTTGAAGATTGTAGAAAAAATAGACTCTGACGAAATAATATTCATCCCAGACCAGGGGCTTGGGTCATGGATTGCCTCAAAAACAAAGAAAACCCTTCATATTTTTAATGGGTATTGCCCAATCCACTGGCTCATGGATGCAGACCAGGTGAGAACAACAAAGGCCTATCATCCAGACGCACTCCTTGTTTCACACCCCGAATCAAACCCAAAGGTAAGGGAGCTCTCCGATCACATCTGTGGAACATCGGGCATGATAACCTATGTAAAAGAAAACCCCGGAAGGTGCTTCATAATCGCCACAGAAACCGGAATGAAGCAGAGACTTGAAAAAATGTTTCCTGGCGAGAGATTTGTTCTTGCCACAAAAAACATCACCTGCCCAAACATGAAAAAAACAACACTGGAAAAACTCCTGGAATCACTGCGGGAAGAGAAGCATGTGATAACAGTAGACAGGGAGATAGCTGATAAAGCAAGGACAGCAATCGAGAGGATGCATGGTTAAAATCCCCAGGTACATAGCAGGCTCTTCAGCAAAGGAAAACTGGGAGTTTGATGCAATCGTTGTTGGGTCCGGAATAGCTGGTGTAATCGCCACCATGAGACTTTCCAGGGAAATGAGGGTGGCACTGATAACCAAAGAAAGACTGGTCGACTCAAACTCTTTTTATGCACAGGGCGGCCTCGCCGCCTCCCTTGGCGAAGGCGACTCTCTCGAGTTGTGGAAATCAGACACCATAAAAGCTGGAGATGGCCTCTGCCGTGAAAGCGCCGTCAAGATGATAGAGGAGCAAACGCCTCTTATCATAGAGGAACTGAACCAGATGGGTGTCCCGTTTGACCTCGACAATGAGGGGCATTTCATACTTGGCAGGGAAGCTTTCCACTCGGTGAGAAGGATAATTCACGCCGGTGGGGATCAGACCGGAAAAATGATTTCGCAAACAATGGTTGACCAGCTCAAGACTGGCTCGCAGGCAACCATTTTTGAAGAGGCTTTTGTTGTTGACATCCTCCAAGACGATAACGGTGAAGTTGCCGGCGTTTCTGCAATCATAGAAGACAACGATGTCATGTTCTCGGCACCGAATGTAATCATTGCAACCGGTGGGTCTGGCCAGCTCTACTTCTACACAAGCAACCCGCGAGTGGCCACAGGAGATGGGATGGCAATGGCCCTTCGAGCAGGGGCAACACTGATTGATATGGAATTTGTGCAATTCCACCCGACAGTTTGCTTCGCAATACAGGGGCAACCATTTCTAGTGACCGAAGCAATACGCGGTGAGGGCGCATTCCTCCTGAACGACAGGCAGGAAAGGTTCATGCCTAGATACCACGAAAAAGCAGAACTGGCCCCAAGGGACATAGTATCAAGGGCCTGCTTCAACGAGATGAAGCTTTCCGGTTCACCCTGGGTCTATCTCGACACAACCAAATTTGAAAGAGGGTTTTTTCAAAAAAGATTTCCAACCGTTTATTCCCAGTGCCTCAAGGCAGGGTTTGATCCAACACAGCAGCCCATCCCTGTTTCACCTGGTGCCCATTACATGATGGGCGGCATTGAAACAGACCTTTCCTGCAGGACCTCAATAAAGGGCCTATATGCCTGCGGTGAAGCCGGATCAAACGGGATGCACGGGGCAAACAGGCTGGCATCAAATTCAATCCCGGAAGCACTGGTAACTGGCTCCCTTGGCGCCAAATCAGTACTCGAAGACTCAAGAAAAGCTGGCCCGCCAGAGAGACCTTTCAAGCCGCAGTATGACAGGGAACCCTACACCCGTTCAGAACTGAGGCTCGAGAACTGGGAAAATATTGGACTGGTAAGAGAAGAGAGGAAGATGGAGCGACACCTGTCAAAATTGAGGCAGGGCACACTGATTGTTCCGGAATCGGCCTCCCTTGGCTCCCTGGAGCTTGCAAACATGTACACTGTCACATCCATCATCACAATGTCTTCCCTGGAGAGGAAGGAATCGAGGGGAAGCCACATGAGGACCGATTACCAGGCCAAAGATGCGATATGGGGCAGCCTGAGGGTTCATACAAAGGCAAAACTTGATGGAAAACACCTTGAGATTGAGGTTGGAACGAATAAAAAGGACGGCTATTCATGGAGCAGCTGACTATAAGAAATATCGTGAGGAAAGCGCTTGAGGAGGACCTTGCCTGGGGTGATATCACTTCGTCCATCATGATCCCGGAAGACGACATGATCGGCGCAAGGCTCTTGTGCAAATCGGAATGCGTCCTCTGTGGAGAATATCCCTTCACAATGGCCTTTGAAGAGGTCGACCCGCTCATACAGTGTGATTTTCACGTCAAGGAAGGAACTTTGATAAAACCCGGCGAAACGGCCGCAAGGATATTTGGCCCGACAAAGGGCATGCTGATGGCCGAAAGGGTGGCCCTGAATTTCCTGAACCACATGTCAGGCATAGCCACGCAAACAAGGGCCGTCGTGGAGAGCATTGAAGGGACAGGCTGCCATGTCACAGACACAAGAAAAACCCTTCCTTTGCTAAGAGAAATCCAGAGACACGCAGTGAAGGTGGGTGGTGGCACAAACCACCGAATGGATCTATCTTCTCTTGTGCTTATCAAAGACAACCACATAAGGGCCGTAGGGTCTGTTTCAAAAGCAGTCTTTCTCGCAAAATCAAAAGTTTCCCACGTCATGAAGATTGAGGTCGAAGTCACCTGCGTAAGTGAGGCAAAAGAGGCCTTTGATGCTGGAGCAGACATTGTCATGCTGGACAACATGACTCCAGACCAGATAAAAGAAATCGCCAGAATAAAACCACCCCACGTTATCCTTGAAGCCTCCGGCAAGATAACACCACAAAATGCAAGAGGTTATGCCGAATCAGGAGTCGATGTAATTTCGATGGGCTTCTTGACTCACTCCGCCAAATCAGCGGATTTTTCCCTCGAGTTTGACTGAGTTGCCCTCTTGAGGTAGAAGCTAAAGGTCGTACCTTTGCCTTCCTCAGATACTACCTCAAGCGGACTCCCGTGACGCCTCAAGATTTCCTTGCATATAGAGACCCCAAGCCCCACCTGGGTGTCGAATTTATGGTCTTTTCTGGGAATTTTGATAAACCTCTCCCCTATTTTTCCAATATATTCTTTCGGGATTCCTATCCCAGTATCTGAAACATAGAACTTAACTCTCCTTGAGTCAGGCGTGTTCTCAATACCGACAACGACCTTGCCACCTTCTGGAGTAAATCTTATTGCATTATCGATGAAGTTAATCAAAACCTGTATTATTCTGTCCTTATTGGCAATAACATACACCTCGTCATCGGGGATTTCAAAATCAAAGTGTATTTTTCTTTTGTTCGCATAGGCCAGAAACCTGCCGTGAACGTCCAGTACCATCTCGACTGCCCCAAATTTGAACATCTGTTCGCCAGTGTCCCTGATTCGCTGATAAGTAAGAATTGAATTCACAAGATCGGTGAGTCTGTGGACATCTTCACCCATGTTATTCAGGAACTTGGCCTGAGCCTCCGGGTCATGCCTTGCCTTTGTGGTGATGGTCTCGATGCTGGCCGAAAGAGATGCAAGAGGAGTTTTCAATTCATGACTTATATACTGGACAAATTCCTGCTCTGACGATTCCAGCAGTTTCATGCGTGTGGTATCTTCGCATATCGAAAGAGTGCCTATAGCATAACCATCCTGTTCGATGGTTGCGGTCCTTATTCTGAGGGCCCTTTTGGTTGGTTTTTCCAGCATCATCTCTGAATCGACCCCATCCTCACCCCTGAGGATGATCGCAGAGAGCTGGAGTGGCAAGACGGAGTGGTCGATCTGCAAGCCAATTATATCTTTGAAAGAAACACCAAAAATGGTAAGAAAGGAGTTATTGGCAAGCAAAATCTTGCCATTGCTGTCGATTAGAAGAAGGCCGTCAACCATGTTTGAAAATATGGCCTGAAAACGGCTCCGCTCCTCACCCGCCTCCCTGAGAGCGCTCTTGAGCCTGGTCACCATTATCTGCAGTACCCTTCCAAGCTGTCCGACTTCATCACTCGACCTGGATTCAAATTTTTCATCAAGGTTTCCAAGGCTTATATTTCTTGCAGACTCAATGAGACTCTGCAATGGTTGGGTCTGGATGCGCACCGACGAATAAACCATGAGGGCTCCTGCAAGCAAAGCTATCAGGAACGTCCCGATGATGAACCTTATGACCTGGCTGGTGCCAGCACTAACCGGCTCCATCGAGCTCCTCATGACAATTATTCCTATGATTTCCTGGTCAGATATGACAGGGGTCGCTACAAAGGCCTGTTTTTCGAAATCAAAAGTTCTGATGTTAAAACCATTTTCCCTCTTCAAAACAGATGCAACTTCTGGAAAACCAGACCAGTCATCACCCTTTTGCCCCCATGTCGACGATACGACTTTTCCATTCGAATCCAGCAGGGAAAGCCCAAGCAAAGGGAACTTGTTTGATTCTTCTTTGAGAAAATCACTGACCCCAAAAGGGTTGCCGCTCAAAATAAATGATTTTAGGCGCGGCTCTAAAACATCAGCTTGAAAGAGCATCCTGTTGAAGAGCTCTGTTTCGTAGTAATCCCTGAAGGTCAACGCAAAAAAAACCCCCAACATAGAGAGGGTCAGCGAAAGGCAGATAAGGAAGGTTAGAAATAGCCTAACCCAAAGGTTCAATTTTCAGATGCCTTGTGTGTGGAGAATTTGTAGCCCACACCCCTCACAGTTTCTATATATTTTGGGTTTTCTGGCTCCGGCTCTATTTTTTTGCGGATCCAGCGGATGTGCACATCAACCGTCTTCGTATCAAGTGGAATGCCCTCGATGCCCCAGACCTTGCTCATGATGTCATCTCTTCTGAAAACTTTGTCTGGATTGCTCGCAAGGAACCACAATATCTCAAACTCCTTGTAACCAAGGTTGACTGGTTTGCCGTTTATGACACATTCCCTCTTCGAGTAGTTCATATAGAGGTCGCCAACCCTGATCTCTTCGGGTGCCCTCTCCTCGGCAATCTTTGGGGCCTGGTTGGTACGCCTGAGTAGGGCCTCGATCCTCGCAAGGAGTTCGGCAAACGAGTATGGTTTTGTCATATAATCATCAGAGCCCATTTTCAGGTTGACAACCTTGTCTATCTCAGAGGTCTTTGCGGTCAGTATAATGACAGGGACTTGTGATTCCTGACGTATGATGCGCAAGAAATCGGTGCCACTCATCCCTGGGAGCATGAGGTCAAGGACAACCAGGTCAGGCTGTCTTCTCCTGAGCTGCTCAAGGCCCTCTTCAGCGGTGGAAGCAGTGAAGACTGTATAGCCCTCTGCCCTCAGGTTGTATGTTATGGTCTCGACAATCCTGTGTTCATCATCTATGACCAGTATCTTTTTCTTGTTTGGCGGCACTTGGTTACTCATTTAACCTCCTTGGTCAAAATCATTTTAACCTTCGGATTTAACTTGTCAACGAATCACATGGCCGTGATTGGCAATCTGGATTGTGGCTGAAGGTCGAGCCCGGATTTTTTCCCGAACTGCTGGTAAAGAAATCCACAATAGGCTATCATCGTCCCGTTGTCGGTACAAAGGGAGGGTGGTGGAACAAAAACCGGAAGTCCAACTGAATCACCGAGTTTTGTCACACGTTCCTTGAGGTATGCGCTTGAAGCAACACCTCCAACCACAAAGATTGATCTGGCGTCTGTTTTTTCGATCGCAAGGAGCAATCTGTCAAGCAACTGGTCAACAATAGCCTTCATGAAAGATGAAGCCAGATCTTCTTTTGGCATTTCCGGGTGCTTCTCTATTGCCCTGACTCCTGCAGTCTTGAGCCCTGAAAAACTGAAATCCATGCTCCCGTCTTTCAGTTTTGTCACAGGGAACTGTATCGCATTCTGGTCGCCAATGAAGGTCATCCTGTCTATTTCAGGACCAGCCGGGTATGCAAGTCCCAGCACTCTTCCGAACTTGTCGAGTGTTTCGCCGGCAGCATCATCCCTGGTTTCTCCGAGCATTTTAACAGTGAAATCGGGTTCTATGTAAACGACTTCTGAATGTCCACCCGAAACAAGCAAACCAAGTGAAGGCATCGTTATTTCCGGGTAAGCAAGCATTACGGCGGCCAGGTGTCCCCTCAGGTGGTTTACGCCAACGAGCGGTTTGCCCCATGCCAGTGAAAGCGCTTTTGCCGTCTCTATCCCGACCAGAAGGCTCCCTACAAGGCCAGGCCCGTAAGCGCAGGTTATAATATCAATATCATCAGGGCGGACCATCGATTCTCTGAAGGCCATATCAATAACTGGAAGAATATTTTCGAGGTGGGCTCTCGAGGCGAGCTCTGGCACTATTCCACCCCAGACTTGATGCACCCTGTCCTGTGAGGCCCTTATCTGCGCAAGTATCTTGCCAGACTGGTCCACAATACCGACAGAGGTATCATCGCATGACGTTTCAATTCCTAACGATATCATTTGCTCTCCAGTACCATGATGATCCCGTCCTCGCCATCTTCCTGGTAGTAATTTTTTCTCACATAAAGCTCCCTGAAACCAAACTGGCTGTAAAGAGTTTTTGCGACAACATTGCTGGTCCTGACTTCAAGCAAGACCATATTTGGTTTTTCAGACATGGCGTCTTCAAGCATTTTTTTTACCAGTTCCTTGCCATATCCCCTCCCACGCTCTGAATTGGTTATTGCCAGGTTTACAATGTGGAACTCGTCCACACCTCTCCACATGCCGCCAAAACCAATTATTTTCCCGTCTTTTTCTGCAATATACCAGATAGATCTGGGATTGTTGATGAAATCATCATAAAAATCGAGCATTCCCCATGGTTGCTTCTTTACAAGACACTCGATCTCATAGACCTTCTCAAAGTCAAGCGGTTTGGCCCTTCTTATCTCTATCATGCTTCCATCTCGAAAAGGTATTTTGGCAAGGCCCTCATCCATGACTGGGCCTGTGTTTCCATAGAAAGCTCAAGTGCCTGCAAAGGTTTTGGGGAGGACAATACAAAGCTTGCATTGGTCGGTGAAAGTTCCTTGCAAGATACCCATGTGTATCCCTTGATATCGTAAGTGTTAAGTGAGTTCACATCAACAATCATAGGCACTTCACTCATGTTGTCCGTAAACGTCTGCACCCAGTATTCATTTGTTCTTGAGGGAACAATTGCCACGACAGGCCTTATCATTCCATGGGTCATGACATCACAGGTTGGAAGGGTCATCACCGGTTTGTTCAACGCATAGCCCCATGCCCTTATCGGTGAAAGACCGGTCCTGATTCCGGTCAAACTCCCAGGGCCTGAAAGCGCAAGGAAAAAGTCGACATCCTGTACCGTTATTTTTGCCTTCTCGAGGCAGGATGCAGCTGCAGGCAAAGTTTTATTGCCGCCATTGGAATAACTTATCTCCAGACTCGAAAGGACTTTTTTGCCCTTCCCTACAAAAACGTACTGCGGGGAACAGGCAGAGAGTATGCCAAGCACTACTTTGTTATTTTCAGCCATATTTGCCTTTCCCTCGGCCCGTCAAACTCGGCCAGATATATTGCCTGCCACGTCCCCAGTAAAAGCTTACCATTTTCAACAAAAGCGCTGACTGAATTGCCAAAAAGCATTGTTTTTATGTGTGCATCAGAATTGCCTTCGGAATGAGCAAAACCGCCATTTTTTGGTACCATTGTGGAAAGAAAGGCAAGTGCGTCAGAAACAACGTCTGGATCAGAGTTCTCATTGATGGTCACAGCACATGTTGTGTGGGGACAAAAAATACTGACTGTACAGTCAACGAAATCGGATGATGAGATAAAATCCTGGACAAGCCTTGTTATATCAACAAAGGCGTTTCTCTTTGGTGTTCTGACCGTGAGCCTATGCACCCAAAAACCCCATCCTTTCAAAAGAAGAGAGAACATTCAAAATGCCCAGCCTTATGTGGTTCATGTTGGCTCCTCCCTGAACGTAAACCCAGTAAGGGGGTTTATCAAGGCCGTCACAGGAAAGATCTGATGTACCTCCGGATATGAAACCTCCCCCGGCAAGCATCACTGGTGCATCATACCCACCCTGGTCAAACGGAACAGGCGTTGCACCTGAAGCAATTGGCGATACCTCCTGAATGGCCTTTCCAAAAGCCATGAAAAGTTCCCTTGAGCCAAGCTTTATTGAGACCACAACATCTGCGTGCTCCTCATCATGCTTTGGATTCACCTCAAAACCAAGGCCGGCAAAACACCTGGCCCACAGAAGTGCTCCCTTGAGCGCAGAGGATGAAAGCGAAGGAGCAGCAAAAAACCCCCTGAAAACATCCAGCATGAAACCCCATGTCGCCCCGACTTCGGCCCCGATGCCTGGTGCCGTGACCCTTGTGGCAATTCTGGAAATGAGGTCACTTTTACCAACAACATACCCACCCGTAAAGGCCAACCCGCCACCCGGATTTTTTATCAGTGATCCAACCGAAAGATCGGCACCAGCATGACAGGGTTCCTTCTCGGAACAAAATTCACAATAGCAGTTGTCCACCATTATGGCCGCTTCACTGCCGGCTTTTCTGATGACTTCCACCCATTCCCCAATGTTGTCTATCGTTACCGGCCGCCCCGTTTTGTATCCGGGCGAGCGCTGTATCATGACTATTTTTGTCGGTGGGGCCAGCAAATCAAAATCTTTTGGCCCATCAGCCCGCCAGTCCGTTTGAGCGTAGGAAACACCAAATTCTGAAAGCGAACCAACAGACTGCCTGATGCCAATCACTTCCTGCAAAGTCTCATAGGGGGTGCCCGTTATCGAAACGATCCTGTCTCCAGGCCTCGACAGGCCAAACAGGACGCACGCGAGGGCATGGGTTCCGCTGGCAATCTGGGGCCTCACGAGTGCGGACTCTCCACCAAAAACAATCGAGTAAACCTCTTCTAGCTTGTCCCTTGAGGAATCGCCAAGCCCATAACCAGTTGAGCCGCACAGATCGGAATTTGTGAGGCCGACCTTTCTGTAGGTTTCAACAACCCCCATGAGCCTTCTGTCAGCCATGCTGTCAATCCTGGCAAAATGGTCGGAAAGCTCACTCTCACACTTTGACAAATAGGTTGCCGGGTTCATTGGACAGGTTCACCCTCCAGACTCCTCATCCCGGGCTTGCTTATTTTCACTTTCACAATCGTTCCTTTTTCAAATTGGCCCTTTATCTTGACAAGCCTGCCGGTCTCAGAGAGCCCAAAAGAATACTCATTTTCAACATTTTCAACCAGCACGCTCAGAACCCCGCCGACATAGTTCACGCCAACCTGTTCGGCAATCCTCTTTTGCTGTTCCACAATGGCGCTCACCCTCCGGTGCAATTCCTCTCTGTCAACCTGGCCTGAGAAATTTGCTGCAGGGGTCTTTGGTCTTTGCGAATACATCGCCATGTAGGCCTGCTCAAAGCGGAGTTCCCTGAAAAGCGCCATCGTCTGCTCGAATTGCTCTTCAGTCTCGCCAGGAAAACCAACGATAACATCAGTTGTCACACCAGCCCCTGGGAATATTTTTCTCACATTTTCAATAAGCCTTCTATAATCCTCTACAGTATAACGCCTGTTCATTCTTGAGAGGACTTCATCCGAGCCGGCCTGTATGGGAAGATGGAAAAACCAGGCAAGGTTTTTTATCTCCCTCAGTCTCAGCAAAATCTCCTCATTCATGTCCTTGGGGTGGGAGGTTATGAACCTGACCCTGAGAACGCCCGGCAATTCGGAGACTTTTTGAACCAAATCAACGAAGGCGTCCTTTTCTCCCCTGTCCAGGCCATAGGCATTCACATTCTGGCCAAGAAGCACTATCTCTCTGGCCCCAGATTCAATATATGATTTTGCCTCAGAAAGGATTTCTTCAACCCCTCTGGAAACAAGCCTGCCTCTCGTGTACGGGACAATGCAATAGGTACAGAAGCTGTCACAACCAGTTGTTATAGGTACAAACGCTGAAATGGAAGATGCCCTCGGGGAAACACCATGCTCAAGTTCAAACCCCAAAGCCTCTTCCAGAGCACCCTGCATTGATTCCCTGTCATGGTATGTGCCAAGAACAAAATCAACCTGCTTGTGCCTTTTCTTGAAGCTCTCCAGGTCTATGGCTGGAACACACCCCACAACCCCTACTTTTGGAAGGCCTGTCTGTCTTTTCCTCTTGTAGAGTTCGCCAAGCTTCGAATCCAGTTTGTGGACCGAACCCTCCCTGACTGCACAGGTGTTTATGAAAATGATGTCGGCTTCTTCCTCCGGGGCCTCAACGAACCCTGACTCAAGCAGGATGTTCGAATAAAACTCCGAATCAGAAACATTCATTTGGCAACCAATTGTCAAAAAACAGAAAGATGGCATTAAGGTGTAAGCCTGTCCAGGTCTCTTGGGAAGAGCGTCCCCTCTCTTATGTTTTTTAGTCCGAGCATCTGGCAGGTGATCCTCTCCAGTCCGATTGCCAGTCCACCATGCGGCGGCATGCCATACTTGAACACGTCGGTGTAGAAAGTGAAGTCATCAGGATTGCACTTGAATTTGCGGATGTTGTCCACCAGCATGTCAAACCCGTGTATCCTCTGTCCACCTGTGGTTATTTCCATGCCCCTGTAGATGAGGTCAAACCCTCTTGTGTCACCAGGGTGCTCCAGGTCAGGCATCGTGTACATTGGCCTCGCTTCAATCGGGTAGCCGTCAATAAAGACAAACTCCGAGCCAGCTTCTTTCTGGACATACTCGCAAATGGCCCTTTCGCCCTCGGGATCAATGTCAAATCCTTGCGGATACTTTATTTTGTATTTCTTTTCAAGGATTTCATGTACTTCTGTCATCCTCATCCTCGGGATTTTTGCAGGGATTGAGACCTTGGCACCAAGCAGTTCCAGTTCGGCCTGGCATGTCTCATTGACCAAACCGACAACATACTGGAGAACTGCCTCTTCCATGTCCATTATGTCATTCTCGTCCTTGATGTAGCCCATCTCGAAATCAAGGGATGTGTATTCGTTGACGTGCCTGCTGGTGTTGTGCGGCTCTGCCCTGAAAACTGGCGCAACCTCAAAGACCCTTTCAAACACACCGACCATCATCTGCTTGTAAAACTGCGGAGACTGGGCCAGGTATGCAGGATGGCCAAAATAGTCCACCTTGAAGAGGTTTGCGCCACCCTCTGTTCCAGAAGCGACAATTTTCGGTGTATGTATTTCGGTAAACTCCTGGGAAGAAAGGTATTCCCTAAACCCTCTTGATATGCAAGACTGCACTTTGAAAACTGCAGCGAGCTTTGGGTGCCTGAGCGAAAAATACCTGTAATCAAGGAGCCTGTCCAAGTGCTCGACTGGGTTTTTCTTGTTGACCTGGGTGGGCAGTTCATCAACAACTTTTGAGAGGACTTCGATTCCGGTTACTTTTATCTCAAAACCTGCCTTTGCGATTTCGGATTTTACACAATTACCCTTCATCCTTATCACGTATTCGTTTCCAATTTGCGGGACCTCAAAGTCGGGATTTTCAAGGATCCCCTGTACAGTTCCCGTTCTATCTCTCAAAACAATGAAGCTGAATTCGGGGAGCTCCCTGAGATTGTGTATCCAGCCTTCAAGCGTTATTTCTTCGCCAATATGGTTGACTGCGTCTTTTGCAAGTATTCTCATGTCCGGTCCTTTCCGCAAACAATATATCTGATGGTAAAGTTTGTTCAAGTAATTGACAGCTAGGAATCGTGAGTGTAATCTCGCATTGATGGCCAAAAAAACAACATCCAGAATCGTCACATGCCTGTCGTCCATAGACTTCGATGCTCTGGCGGCCTCCCTTTGCATATCAAAGCTGTACCCAGGGGTGGTTCCTGTAAAAATTTCCGGAGTAGAGAGACCGGTCCAGATGTTTCTGGGTATATACAAGGACTTCATAAGGCTCGAAGACTTTGAGGAGTACGACCCTGATTCAATAAGGGAACTTTTTATTGTTGACACCAGGCCTTCAAAAAAAGTCTGGGATTTTGTGGCAAGTTTCAAAAATCTCCAGCGTTGTATTATTTTTGACCACCACACGGCCTCAAGGGGACATACCAATTGCAGGCTCGTCCAAAAAGAGGTCGGATCAACCACCACGATGCTCCTGCCCCTTCTCAAACTTAGAAAAGTTTACATTTCACCCCAGGAAGCAACCGTCATGCTGACAGGTGTCTATGAGGACACCGCCAACCTCATATCGCCAACAACAACCCCGCAGGACCTTGAAGTTGCGGCATACCTGCTGTCGCTTGGTGCAAGCCTCCAGGTCGTCAGGAGATTTCTCTCTACTGCGCTGGACCAGCGAGGAAAAGACATACTCAAGCAATTCCTGGACAATATTGAGGTTGTCCCGATGGGCGGCATCCTTATCGCCATTTCATGCGTCAAATACAAGGATTATGTTGAAAATCTCGCTTTCATAACCCACAAGCTCTTTGACCTGGTTGAGGCAGACGCAATATTTACGGCCTGCTCCATGACCGGAAACACATATTTTGTGGGCAGGTCGCTTGACGACAGGCTGGTTGACTCCGCAAAGGTGCTTAGCCATTTTGGCGGGGGTGGCCATAAAACTGCATCGGCCGCAAAAATAAAAGGCGAACTCGACCCAAAACTTGCATTCTACAGAATCAGAAAAGTCTGCGAAGAAGAAATTGTCCCACCGCCAACAATCACTTCGATCATGAGCTCGCCGGTCAAAACCGTTGGCCCAGAGGTACCGGTAAGTGAAGCACTAAAACAGGTGCAAAGATTTGGACATGGCGGGCTGCCTGTCGTCAATGAAGACAGGTTGATAGGGATCATCACAAGGCGCGATCTTGACAGGGTCCCTGACGAATATCAGCACAGACCGGTCAAGCGCTACATGACAACAAATGTTGTTACGATAGATGCGGGTGCTTCCATCGTTGAAGCAAGAAGGCTCATGATGAAGAAATCGCTTGGAAGGCTCCCGGTTGTCTCGGGTGGAAGGGTTGTAGGTATCGTGACGCGCTCGGATGTCCTGAAGGCATCATTCTGGCACAGGGGACAAGACATCGGGCCATTCCCACCACCAGCATTCATTGACAAAACCCAGACCAAGGAACTCCAGCAGAAAATGCCGGCCGGAATGCAGGAAAAGATTGACGTGTTTGTTAGGATAGCCAACGAGCTTGGGCACAATCTGTATCTGGTTGGTGGGGCCGTAAGGGACAGCATCATGGACAAAGAGCCCACAGATCTGGACATTCTTGTGGAAGGCGATGCGGTAAACCTTGCAAGGACCGCAGCAGAAGAACTTGGTGGAAAAATAACGACCCATGAAAGGTTTGGTACTGCAAGAATGCTCCTAGATGGGATACAGTACGATTTTGCCACAGCAAGGGCAGAATACTACACCGAACCCGGTGCATACCCGAATGTAATCCAGAGCTCGATCAGGGAAGACCTGATGAGAAGGGATTTTACAATAAACGCCCTCGCCCTCTCGCTCAATGGCCCAAACAAGGACAAGATTCTTGATTATTGCGGTGGGTTCGACGACATAGCAACGAAGAAAGTAAGGGTTTTGCACAATCTCTCTTTTGTAGAAGACCCAACCAGGATTTTGAGGGCTGCATACTATTCAAAAATACTGAACTTCACACTGGAAAAAGAGACGAAACGTCTTGCAATAGATGCCATAAAAACCGGTCTGCTCGCCACAGCCAAGAATGAGAGGACGGCGCAGGAGTTTGAAAAGATATTAAGGCATGAAAAAGGTTCCGAAATGCTCTACCTTCTGGAGCAGATGGACGGGCTCACAGTCATCTTTGGGCAGCTGCCGGATGGCCTCCACCAGCTCCTTCTCAAGGCTGACAGGCTAGCAGCAATTGCCACAAGAAAAGGATTCAAACCCGATTTGAGGATCCTGAGGTGCCTCGTTCTCGGGATGGCAATCGACAAGGGTGCACTGAGGGAGTGTATCTCAAGGATAAGAATGTCAGGCAAATTCATTGATGCAGTTGAAACATCCAAGGAGGGTTCTCTGGCACTCTCCCAAGCAATTGACAAAGGCGACCGCCTGGAGATATTCAGATCGTTGAAAAACCTCAATGATTCTGCGATTGTTTTTGCCTGCATGGGTGGCAAACTGCCTGAAAACTTGAAACACCTCGACCTGGTGGGTAAAATACGCAACATCAGGCTTGAAATAACCGGAGAGGACCTCATTTCAAACGGGCTGAAGAAGACAAAAAACTTCAAGGCCATCATAGACCAGGTCCTGGAACAAAAAGTGGCCGGGCTGGTTTCTGGATATATGCAGGAACTGGAACTTGCCAGGAGGATAGCCAGTGAATGATTATCTGATAAAAATGTTTCCGCTCCTGATTCTTTTTGTAGGGTGCGGCCTTGTAAACTGCTATATCAGGGCATGGGTGGCCTACAGGCTTGGTGACAGACAAACAAAGATACAGGGGAGATTTTCCTGGAACCCTCTTCACCATCTGGATATTTTTGGAAGTGCATCACTGCTGATTTTTTATGTGGGCTGGATGAAGCCGATGGAGTACAACTTTAACGACCTAGGGCAAAAACGCTACGCACCCCTGCTTGTTGAACTGTCAGGCGTTGGCGCAAATCTGGCCATGTGGATTGCTGGTGGACTCGTCTATTTGCTGCTCAAATGGCTCGAACCAGCCACAAACCTCGATTTGAGGACCATAAAATCTGCGGTAGAGTTTTTCTGTGCCTTCAATGTGTTTTTTGTTATGTTCAACCTTCTCCCAATACCACAACTGCCTGGCTTCAAACTGCTTGTCGGACTCCTGTACCACAAGCCACAAGGGGTCTATGACTCCATGGCCATAACCTACATGGGGTGGACACTCATCGTCATACTGATAATCTTGACTCCACTTCTTTCGTGGCTGATTTCAGCTTCGAGTGTTTTTCTCAAGCTGTTTGGCATGATAGGAAGGCCCTATTTTGCATATTTCACACCGTTCATTGGAGGATATTGATGGCTAGAGTACTCTCTGGCATGAGGCCAACAGGCCGCATGCACATCGGACACTACCTTTCAGTTCTGCTTTCTTATGTCGAAATGCAGCACCAGCACGAATGTTTTTTCCTTGTTGCAGACCTTCACGTCCTGACAACAAGTGCTGACAAAACTTCAGAGATAAAGGAAAACATTTTCCAGATGGCCTGTGACTGGTTCGCGGCAGGAATAGATCCACAGAAATCGGCTGTCCTCGTCCAGTCGGAAGTCCCTATACACTATAATCTCTACCTTGTGCTTTCAATGCTGACCCCAACAGGATGGCTCGAGAGAAACCCGACAGTAAAGGACATGGTCAGGGACATGAACCTCCAGGACAGCGTCGGGCATGGATTGCTTGGCTATCCTGTGCTCCAGGCCGCGGACATACTCGCCTACAAGGCCAATCTTGTCCCCATAGGAAAAGACCAGAGGCCACACCTTGAGATTTCAAGGGAGATTGCCAGAAGGTTCAATTCAATGTATGGCGAGACATTCCCGGAGCCACAAGAATTCCTGAGGGACTACCCATTAATACCAGGTACAGATTGCAGGAAAATGAGCAAAAGTCTCGACAATGCCATCTTCCTTTCCGATGGCCCACAAGAAATACAGCAAAAGATTTCGCAAATGGTCACCGACCCTGAGAAGATAAGAAAAGCTGACCCAGGCCACCCGGACATCTGCTCGGTATATGATTTCCACAAGATCCTCAAAACACCAAATCTTGAAGGCAGGACCGAAGGGTGTAAAAAGGGAGAGCTTGGCTGTGTTGCGTGCAAGAAAGAGCTTGCCGCTTTCATGGACGGGATCATTGCCCCGCTCAGGGAAAAAAGGGCCGGATACGAGTCAAATCCAAAAATGGTTTGGGAAATCCTGAACGAAGGCTCCAGAAAGGCAAACGAATTCACAACGCCAATCTGGAACGAGGTAAAAGAGAGGATGGGCCTTGCCTATTGACAATGTTGTAAATCCAAACAGCCTTGGGCTGATAATCCAGTCGGCCAGGGCCGGGAAAGTTTCGCCATACAACATCAGGCTTGCCGTAATAACTGAAAAACTTCTGGAAATAATCGTGCAGTCGGACGGCGTAACGGCCTCCCAGCTTGAAGCGCTTGACAAGGTTGCAAGCCTGTTGCTTATGAAATCAGAGTTCGTGGCAAATGGTGGAAGGTTCATTGAAAAAGCAAAACCTTCCGTGTTTGAAACCGGCGAATTCGAGGGCAGGCTTGAGGGCAATTTTAACGCACTGTGCCAACTCAAGGAGCTCATAAAAAGGAACTTTGAGCTCGATGCAGGCAGCTTTCCAAGGCCTTCCCCAGAAATCGTGTGCTCGGAGGAAATATCGGTCCCAACCAGCAAGAGGTTGGTAGCAATAATCGCCAGATTGGCAAAAAAGCGCGAAGTCGACCAGACCCCAATTATCGTTAGAAGAAAAACAATCGATCTGAGGGCGGCGATGGGCGAAATAATGGACCGTCTGAAGAAGGGCATCCAGCTCCTTTTTTCGCTGCTCCTGACCAAAAACTCTACAAGGTTTGACGTGATAACAAATCTCCTGGCCATACTCGAGCTTGCAAAAAGAAAACGTGTCCTCCTCTATCAGGAGCAACCATTCGGGCCAATATACATCGACAAGACATGAACATTCAAAACACCGTTGAGGCCATTCTTTTTGCCTCAAACAAACCTTTGGCAATCAAGCGAATCGCCCACCTGGCAAAATGCGATCAAAGCGAGGTAAACCAAGCGCTGGGCTACCTGGCAATCAGGTACAGGGACAGCGGCATCTTCCTCAAAATCACCAACGGCCATGCCCAGTTGCTCACAAATCCGGATTATGAGGAATTCATAAAACCACTTATTTCAAGGGTCACTAAAAGGAAGATGACTTCTGCCGCCATTGAGGTGCTGGCGATAGTTGCAAGCAAAGGGGAAGCCTCTTGCCCTCAAATTTCAAAATATAGGGGCAAACCTTCTGAAATGACAATTCAGGGACTAGTGAAGAAGGGGCTCCTTGAAAGAATAGAAAAACCCTCTGTTACAAAGAAGAGGAAGATCTCATATATTGTGACTGACAAATTCAGGCAAATGGCCGGGGTCTCGGGAATCGAGGAGATGAAGGCCCATGTTACTTTTCTGACGACAGACGAGGAAACAGGTGAAGAAGGCCTCTTTGAAGAGGTCTCTCTGGAAGAAACGCTAGAACAGGCTACTGATTAGTTCTTCTTTTGGTCTGGATGATCGGGATGTTTGCCACAAGCATTGTCGAGGTGTCCTTGCTGTCTATGTCAATTTCAATGCCTTCATTGTCAACGACAAAATATTTGTTGAGCACCTCTATCATGTCTTTTCTCATGCTGTCAAGCATCCCAGGGGAAAGCAGTGACCTATCCTGTATCAAAACCATTCTTAGCCGTTCCTTGGCCATGCTGGCCGATGGTTTGGCCCTGAAAAAAAAGCTCATTGTTTCCTCCTGCCGGTTATTGCATCAGAGAGTCTTGCCCAGAAACCCCTCTTGCCAAAAGTTGGGATTGGGACCTCCCTGCCTTCAAGCCTGCTGACGATGGCTTTTATGGCCGAAGTGGCCAGTGATTTTTCGTTAAGAATTATTGGTTCTCCCTTGTTTGTCGAGACGATTACCTGCCTGTCCTCCGGGATGACACCCAAAAGTCTGACAGCGAGTATATCAAGCACGTCCTCGACACTCATCATTTCTCCGGAGGAAACCATTTCTGGTTTGATCCTGTTTACGACAAGCGATATGTCATTCACCCCTGCTGATTCCAAAAGGCCTATGACCCTGTCTGCGTCCCTTACCGATGAGACCTCGGGTGTCACGACAACAACCGCCTCGTCCGCAGAATTGACCGCATTATTGAATCCATGCTCGATGCCTGCAGGACAATCCAGGATTACATAGTCAAATGCACCTTTGAGCGCTGTTACAATCTGCTTCAGCTGGTCATTGGATATGTCTTCTTTTCTTCTGGTCTGGGCGGCAGGCAGCAAGAAGAGGCTGGAGCCAAGCCTTTTGTCTTTGACAAGGGCCTGCTGAAGTTCACAGGTTCCCTCTGCGACATTTACAACATCATAGACAACCCTGTTTTCAAGACCCAGTATGACATCAAGATTTCTAAGACCTATGTCCGTATCAACCAGGACGACTTTTTTCCCTTCAAGCGACAGCCCATACCCAAGGTTTGCGGTCAGCGTTGTTTTCCCAACGCCTCCCTTTCCTGAAGTAACAACGATAGATCTTCCCATATTGTTACAAGATTGTAAGTATGGATGCGCTTTTGTCAACGTTTTGGCAAAATCGGACGCTAATAATCGTGGTACTTGAAGCGTTTTGATGTTGAAGTAAACTTGATTGCGTGAAAACAGGCAACAAAGTTTTACTTCTTATACTGGATGGTTTCGGGGTGGCACCACCTGGCCCAGGAAATGCCATTACTCTGGCCGGAACACACAACATTGACGAGCTCCAGAGAAAATATCCGCACACACTCCTTGAGGCATCAGGACTGGCCGTTGGACTCCCAAAGGGACAAATGGGGAATTCGGAAGTCGGGCACCTCAATCTTGGCGCAGGAAGGATCGTTTACCAGAAACTGACGCTAATCAATAAATCCATTGAAGATGGAACATTCCAGAAAAATCCGACATTGCTGAAAGCAATAGAGGATGGCAAAAAAGGCAAACTCCATCTGGCAGGGTTGTGTTCCGATGGTGGTGTCCATTCGGTTCTGGAGCACCTCTACGAAATAGTCAAAACAGCAAAATCATGCGGGGTTGAAAACGTATTTGTGCATGCCTTTCTTGATGGAAGGGATACACCACCACAATCTGCCAAAAAATATATCGCCGAAATTGAGGGCAAACTGAAAGAAATAGGCTGTGGAAAAATAGCAACCGTTCAGGGAAGGTATTTCAGCATGGACAGGGACAACCGCTGGGACAGGGTAAAAATAGCCTACGATTGCCTGACAGCTGGAAAAGGAAGACATGCCAGATCAGCAATTGAAGCCGTTGACCAGGCCTATCTGCTGGGCGAAACTGATGAATTTGTAACACCTACGATCATAATGGATGGTGACAAACCACTGGCACTGGTTGAAGATGGCGACTCATTCATACACTTCAATTACAGGCCCGACAGGGCGAGAGAGCTAACAAGGGCACTCACAGAAAAAGATTTTACAGATTTTGAGAGGGACAGATTCCCAAAGATACACTACACATGTTTTGCAATGTACGATGAAACATTTACTCTTCCAATAATTTTTACAGAAGAGCTCCTTAAACAGGACATCGAAACAACTCTTGGCAAAATTGTTTCTGATGCAGGGCTTTCCCAGCTGCGCATCGCCGAAACTGAAAAATACGCCCATGTGACATACTTTCTCAATGGTGGCAGGGAGGAGACATACAAGGGCGAAGACAGGATTCTTGTGCCATCCCCAAAGGTTCCCACTTACGATCTACAGCCGGAAATGTCATGCCCGCAAGTTGAAGAAAAACTTGTGGAAGACATCAAAACCGAAAAACACAGCTTCATTGTCTGCAACCTGGCAAACCCTGACATGGTCGGCCACACTGGCAACATTGACGCAACAATCAAAGCCATAAAACAGGTTGACGAATCAACCGGAAAGATAGTCAATGCGGCGCATGAGCATGGTTATGATGTTGTGATTATATCGGATCATGGCAATGCAGAGCAGTTACTCGACGAGAATGGAAACAAGGAGACTGCCCATTCGACAAATCTTGTGCCCTGCATCTTTATTCCGAGTGAGGGCAGGAAACCATGGGAGTTTGGTGAAGGTGGGAGTCTGTCAGACGTTACAGGGCTGGTCCTCTATCTACTCCAACTCAAGCCACATCCTTCGATGAAGAGGTCTGTCCTTGTTCCGGATACATTTTAATTTGGAAATGGCAATGATATAATGGTAAAGATGAGAAGGAAGTTCTGGAAAAATACTTTTCTGGCAATAAAAGCTAATTATATAAGCATGATTGGTTTTGGAACCATTTACAGACTTGCTCCACTTGTTGCTTTTGCCCTGTTGTGCATTTCACTTTCAGCAATCCCGGGGAGCAGCGATCTCCCGGCAATTTCACAAGAAATCCTTTCAAAGCCAACTTTCCTGGAAACATCTGGCCACCTGGCAAAACTTGTTTACATTTTTCCGGATTCCACAATGAAATGGGTGACAATAGCTTCTGGTGTTGCAGTAAATTTCCTGGCTACCGGTCTCCTTCAGGCGGGGATCCTGAATTTCATTCTTGGCGGGTTCACATGTGTTGACCTTAGCCAGGAGTTTGCAAGCGGGATAGCAAAAAAGGGGATCAGGATGGTTGGCTATCAGACCCAGGTTTTCCCGATCATACTTGCAATCCAGGGCATAGCGGCAACGTTTTCGCTTCTTTTGCCACTGGTGGCAAAATCCGGATCGCCATGGGCAGTTTTTTTGTTTGAAATGATTATTTTTGCTGTGGTTTGTATCATCAGAACACCTCTTCTCCTTGCTCCCTTTTACTACTTCAAGGGGCAGTCTTTCACGGAGTCAATTCTGGCATCGGCAAGACTGGTCTGGCCATGGTATGCCGAACTTCTCCTTGTACATTTAATACTCGGTTTTCTCTGCGGGCTTCTCGGTGTAATTGTTTCACTTGCACCTCAGCAGTTTGGTCTGGAAAAGATTTTGTCAATTTTTCTAAGTCTTGTGACATGGTCGGCTTTCACATTCTCGCTTGTTGCGACAGCCTCAGCATTTAAAATAATTTCAGAGGAGCAACCTGCGGAAAACGCCGCCTTGCAATTGAAAGGAGTATCATGAACAATTTTTGGACCAGAACATGGCAGAAAATGCTAAGGCATGTGGCAGGGCTTCTTGGTGTTGGTGCTGCATTTGTGATCTCGATCTATTTCTCGCTCTTCCTGTCTGAAATAATAATGGCCCTCTCCTTCAAAAACCCTCCGAGTTTGACCAAAAGCATCCTTTCATTCATCCACTGGCCAACTGTTCCAAATATCATTACGGTGGCACTGTTCCTGGTCTTCTGGATGTTCATTGCGGCACCAGCTCTTGCCGGCGCATACAGGTTCCTCATAGGAACAGTAGATCCAAAACATATCGCACAAAGAACGTTTATCAACGGAATAGTTTTCTATACAAAAAGAATGCTTTCCTACACAAGTTTTCTTGTTCTTCTCTTTTCGCTTTTCCTTGGAGCAATGTACGGGTTGCAGGTAATCATGGAAGCAATATTTTTGCCACAAGTCGTCATCAACTGGTCATACCTTGTAATGCTCGTACTGGCATATATGGTTTTGACAAAATTCTCATATGCACCTGTGTTGATTATCTCTGGAGAAGGCATTTTCGTGGCACTAAAAAACTCATGGGTGGCAACATCCAGAAGGTTCTGGGCAATCTTTGGAATAAGGTCCCTCATACTTTTCATTTCAATCTTTCCGGTACTGCTTGCCTACTTTACAAATTTCACCGTTACACCTTCCATGAGCCTCTGGCCATATTTCTTCCTGATGTCCCTCGGATTTGAGGAATTTGTAATGATCAGGGGCCTCCAGGAGTGGGAAGAGGAGCGTAATTTGCCAATCATTTCCCCAAAGTTTTTCGACAGGGACCTTAAGGAGCTTGAGGTATATATCAAACAGCACGATTTCGATTACGAAATCAAGAACATGGAATTCTAGAGAACAAGAAACTCCCTTATTCTGGTTTCCACATCAGGCCACCTTTTAACAGCAACATGGTGGCCTGATTCATTGTCAATATACAGATCAGCGCAATGTTTGTTTGCAAACAGCCTGAGCTTTCCCTCAGGAACAACCCTGTCATGTTTGCCTCCAATAACAAGCAATCTCGGCAGGCAACAAGGTTTTATATCAAAAGCATTGAACCTTTTTAAGGCAACAATGGCGTCAAGCATTTTGTGCTTTGGCATTGAGGCCATTATCTTCCTGGACAAGTCACCAAGGTCCGGATCATATTTGACAATCTTTCCTGAAACTGAATTTGCAAGAACACTCACCGGAGTAAAAAGCACTTTCATGAATGTTGGCAGGAAACTGCCTTCCAGACCAAGGCTTGGAGTAACAAGTACAAGCTTTCTGCATGACAACTTCTGGGAAAGCACCATGGCAACGGCACCACCAAGTGACTCCCCAATCAGGATAATTTCATCCCTTACAACATTTTTTAATGACCCAAACAGTTTATCTGAATAATCCTCCACGCTTTTTCCGCAATCCAGACCTGAATCAGGTGAATATGGCAGGTCTGGGATAATTAAAGCATAGTCCCTGGAGAATGAATTCCTGTATCTCTCCATCCACCTGGAGCTTGTTCCAAGCCCGTGCAGTACGACAAGACAAGATTTATGGTTGATTTTGTTGTCCATTTGCAAGAGTCAAAAAACTGCCGGAGGCCGGACTTGAACCGGCACAGTGTCACCACCGCAGGATTTTAAGTCCCGTGCGTCTACCATTTCGCCACTCCGGCATGCTTTATAAATTATTGTATAAAAAGATTCCGCGTCAAGCGTTGACTGCGCGTATGTCTTTACTATACTTGCTTTCATGACCACACTGAAAAATACTCTTGCCACCTTTGCAAAAATCACAAAAAAACACATTGCCGATTTTGCCATAGCAGCAATAATTTATGCGGCACTACTTGTAATACTTAGCATTCCAGTAATGGTCATAACTGGCCAGATAGCACCTCCTGCAGACTCGATATCGTCAATACTTGAAAGGGGGATCGAAAAACTGCAGTCAGGTTATACCCTTGCAAAATCATTGTCCCCGGAAGAAATCAGGATTCTTTCTCTTTCTGCCTCAATATATTTTGTGGGAGCAACACTTGTCAAATCCTTCTTTCTTGGCGGTTTCATAAACATGGCTGTATCCGGAGGGACAATCAGGGAAAGGCTTTCAGTTTTCTTTTCGAAAGGCCTTGCATTAACACCGAGAATGGTTTCCATGTCACTTTTGCTTGCCGCATTCATTGTCTTTATAATAATGGCTGGCGCTATTGTCGGACTGATCGTTTACCCGGCCGCCGTTCTTTTTGTCTTGGCGTCAGGCTTTATTGCAGTATTCTTTGCTATCAGGCTCCAGCTGGCACCATTTGGTTTTGCGCTGACAAAAAAACCGGTCATGGAAACACTTGTTTCATCATACGAAACATCAGCGCCGTTTTTCTGGGTGATAGCTGGAATTTCCTTTGTGGTTTACATTGCTTTCTGGGCCATGTCCAACCTTGCTGGCAGAATCATCGGGCTGACCGAGCTGATAATGTCAATAGAAACTATCGTGACACTGATGCTTTTGCTTCCAGTCTACACCGAAGCAACAAACAGGAAGATGGAAAATGCTTGAGAAAATAGGTAAAGTTTTTGGCAAACTGGACCAAATACTGCGCACATCAACAATAAAACTTGCCGTCCTGTTGTTCTTCATGACTGCGTGTGCTTATACGATAAACCAGCTCCTACCGAGGCTCTCTTCACTCATTGCAGGAAATGGCTGGTCATTGCAGGGCGCACCAAGCCAAGAATGGTCACAAATAATAGAAAGAATAACCCAAAGGGGGCTCTCCGAAATATCAAGGATCGGGGAGAGTGTGGTGGCAATAAAAGGTTTGAATGCACTGATAGAGTTCCTTGTGTATGTACTCCTCCTGTCGGCCCTTGCCGGCATGGCAGCTTTTTTTGTTTTGGAAACCGGAAGAAAAGGAAGGCCCCAGCTGTCATCAATACTTAATGGATTCAGGGCAATTGCCAGGTATGCCGGCGGACTTTCAATCAATTTGATGGTTTTGTCGCTGGCAGGCCTTGTGGGCCTCATAATGACAATTCTTGAGGCAACACCAACAATCATACACGATTCCCCATCCTATGTCGGGTGGTCGTTCGCAGTTTCAGCGTCTGTGATTGCCCTGTCAGTCCTTTTTGTGAGATTGGCGTACCTTCCATATATCAGGTGCGAATCCTCCGAGTCGCTGACCGATTCCCTCAAATACGCAATGCACCTGACAAGGGGCAATTTCTGGCTTGTTGTTTCAGTTATGACACCGGTTGTTTCTGGTGCCATGCTGCTGTCAAGGATAACAAGGAACATCCCCGTAATCGCAACGCTTGGCCAGCAAGGCGGTATCCTGGGCATCGTTATCGTTGATGTTGCGATGTATATGATCCTCTCAAGCAAGGAAAGCGCAAAAGCGCAAAAAGACGGAGTTGATGTTGAAAGGCTTGGGTGATTTTTCTGACTGGAGGCGACGAGGGGAATCGAACCCCTGAGTAAAGGTTTTGCAGACCTTCGCCTTACCACTTGGCTACGTCGCCACGCAAATTATTTATAACAAAAAGATGGCCGGTGACAAGTACTGGTCTTTAGCCTGAAGCAACAAGTAACGACAAAAAATAAAAAAAGGCCCTTTCGGACCTTGCCTTTTTCATCTTCAATCAATTTATGGCACTGGAGCGGGAAACGGGATTTGAACCCGCGACATCCGGCTTGGGAAGCCGACGCTCTACCACTGAGCTATTCCCGCAACCAGTTGGGATTAT
Source organism: Caldisericales bacterium (assembly GCA_012517765.1). Classification (GTDB taxonomy): domain Bacteria; phylum Caldisericota; class Caldisericia; order JAAYUI01; family JAAYUI01; genus JAAYUI01. Next base: position 34,525 of record JAAYUI010000019.1, read on the forward strand.
AAAATTTTCCAGTGCCTTGGCAAGTCATGTTCATGTAAACTAGAGCTCATTCTGGTTGCACTCGTGTCCGTCTTCGCAACCGTAGCTGTTAACGATGTTTTCTATCAGCATTTCAGCAAACATAAACTGGTCCATATACTTTCTCCTTTCAATTTTTTAGTGGCCATACAATAGCCTTTCAATGTTAGCGGCTTGTTAGCAGGCATTTCTTTCTTTTAACCTTCCAACCGCACAAACATGACTTGTCTGGCACATATACTGATACACAGAGTTGGTGATGTGGTTTCATACCCAGCTTAACAAACTTTTACCTGTTGACAAAAACATCAATGCTTGTGTACCATTTCCCAAAAAAGGAGATTGATAAATGCCGGAAAATAATGAAAAAATAATCGAGAGGCCAGACAACGCCGAGAGGATAGTCATAACTTCAAGCAAGTTTGATCTTTATACGATATTGGCGGTAATAGCCGCTTCTGCCATGGCAATATTCGGGAACCTGCTGGTTGTCATGAATCCACCATCAATTATCTGGAACTTCTGGGTAACACTAGCAGGAGTAGTCGTAATCGGTCTTTGCATTTACCTCGAAATGACAAAAAAGAACCTTTCTTTCTTCAAGTTGCCCCTCTGGATGAAAATTGCCCTTTGGGTTGGGATATACGTCTTTGTGACCAATTTGTTCGGCTATTTCAAAATGGTTGGTGCGTTTTACTGGCTGCAGGGGATCCCGAGACCTTAGGCCATAATATAAATTTTCAATCTCGCCAGAAATCATTAAGTAAAATTGCCATTTTTGATTTTAGATAACAAGCATCTCACCAGGTTCACCAGCATACCACCAAGCATAAATGCTTGCTCCGGTCTGCCAGTTCAACTTTGGCAGGTCAACGCTTGAAAACAAAAAATCGGTTATTACAATAGGAGGCCCGGAAGGAGTGAAGTGATTGAAATAATATCGCTCTCAAGCGCTTTCCCTTTGGGCAAGGACACACTCCGGACCCAAGATGCAAACGCGATTGGCATGGGAAAAGCGCTTCAAACAAAAAAGAATCGCCCTGTAGGTATTGTCATATCAAAAAAATCGGCCAGAAACAGAAAGTGGGTCTTGTTTGCCACAAAATCATGCAGTTAACCGCGGCGGAACACCGCCCCGGCCACAATAAACCGAAAGGAGTTTTTTGATGAAAACACTGTACAAATTTTTGCTCGCACCGGGTCCAACCCCGCTTCCAGAAGAGGTGAGGCTTGAGGGCGCAAGGGAAATAACGCACCACAAGCATCCAGCCGCCAAGAAGATGTTCCGCAAGGTAACAGATGACATGAAGTGGCTCCTTGGGACCAAGTACGACTCCTATCTCCTGGCATCATCAGGATCGGGCGCCATGGAAACGGCCGTCCAGAACCTTATCAACACCGGGGACAAAGTCATCATAATCAATGCCGGAAACTTCGGCGGAAGATGGGTGAAAATCAACAAGGCTTACGGTGCAAACGTTGTTGAAATAAAGAAAGACTGGGGAGACATGGCAACCCCGGCAGAGCTTGATGCAGTCTTAAAAGAGAACCCGGATACGGTTGCCGTTTTCTGCCAGCTCTCCGAAACATCGACCGGTGCATGCTCCGACACAGAAGGTTTCGCAAAAATAGTCAGCAAGACCAACGCAATCCTCGTGGTTGATGGTGTTTCAGGCATTGGTGTTGTGCCACTCAAGATGGACGAGTGGAATGTTGACGTTGTGGTTGGTGGTTCACAGAAAGGCATGATGCTTCCGCCAGGAATGGCTTTCATCTGCATGAACGAAAAGGCATGGAAACTCGTTGAAAACAACAAGCAGCACAAGTTCTATTTTGACCTCAAGCTGTTCCAGAAAAAGCTTGTTGACAACGAAACTCCATGGACACCACCGATCGGGATTATCTACCAGGCCGACAAGGCTTTCGAGATGATGAAGGCCGAGGGACTTGAAAACGTCTGGGCAAGATCAACAAAACTCGCCAAGGGCATCAGAACCGCTATGAAAGCAATGAACCTCGAGCTGTTTGCAAAATGCCCGGGTGATGCAGTGACAACAGTCAAGGTCCCGGATGGCGTTGATGGCAAAAAGGTGACCTCGGTCATAAGAGACAAATATGGTGTAACAATCGCCGGTGGCCAGGGCGACTTCACAGGTAAAATATTCAGACTTGGCCATATGGGATATATGGACATGTACTCAGAGCTGGCTTGCCTCGCGGCCCTGGAACTTACGCTCAAAGAGCTTGGACACAAGTTTGAAATCGGTTCCGGCGTCTCTGCCTTCATGAAGGAGATGGCACAGGAATAAATCCAAAAGGGGGTGTTTTGATGGCCAAGATATTGATTTCTGACCCAATAGCAAAAGCAGGAGTGGACCTTCTGCAAAAGGAAGGACACGAGGTCGTTGTCAAAAAAATGACGCCCGAGGAGCTTGTCAGCTCAATCGGGGACTATGATGCCATTATCGTCAGGTCGGCCACAAAGGTCACTGCCGATGTCATCAAGGCCGGCTCAAAACTGAAGATTATTGGAAGGGCCGGTGTTGGCCTGGACAATGTTGACTCCGGTGCCGCAAAAGAAAAGGGGATAAAAGTGGTAAATACCCCGGCGGCAACATCAATCAGTGTTGCAGAGCTGGCAATTGGCCACATGCTTGCCGCATCCCGCTGGATCGGCTACGGAACAGCCACCATGAAGGAAGGCAAGTGGGAAAAGAAGGTCATGGAAGGCGTGGAGCTCTACGGAAAAACACTGGGGCTCATTGGTGTTGGAAGAATCGGCAGAGAAACAGCCAAGAGAGCAATTGCATTTGGAATGGAAGTAATCGCCTTCGACCCATACGTCTCAGATCCAGGCATGCAGGGCATACACATGGTAAGCAAAGATGAACTCCTTGCAAAAGCAGATTTCATCTCGCTCCATATCCCTCTTACCCCTGAAACAAAAAACATTCTGGACAAGCAGGACTTTGACAAGTGCAAGAAAGGCCTTGTCCTTGTAAACTGCGCAAGGGGCGGCACTGTCAACGAAGAGGCGCTATATAATGTACTGAAAGAAGGAAAACTCTTCGCGGCCGGCATTGACGTCTTCGAGAAAGAGCCACCAGAAGGAGTAAACAAGCTGGCCTCGCTGCCGAATGTTGCCCTTACTCCACATATTGGGGCCGCCACCGAAGAAGGCCAGACAAGGGCTGGCGTCCAGCTGGCAGAAAAGATCGCCGAATTCTTCAAGGAAGGAAAATAGAAATCGATGGAAATACTCCCCTTCAAAGGAGTCCACTACAGCAAACAGGCTGGCAGCATACAGGACCTGATCACCCAGCCATACGACAAAATCACCCCAAAAATGCAGGAGGAATACTACAAAACCTCGCCTTACAACGCCATCCGCGTTGAGCTGGGAAAGGACCTCCAGGGGGACGACGAGAACTATAACAAGTATGTCAGGGCAGAATGGTACACAAAGCTGTGGATGGCCGAGAATATTTTTGAGCGCGACCAGGAGCCGTGCATCTACGTCTACAACCAGGAATATGTCCATCCTGATACTGGCAAGACCGTTACCCGCATGAGCTTCATAGCACTAGGCAAGCTCCACGAGTATTCGGAAAAGATTGTCTATCCGCACGAGCACACACTTTCTGGCCCCAAGCAGGACAGACTCATGCTCATGAGGTCAACAAAAACAAATACTGGTCTCGTTCTGATGTTCTACAGAGACAATGAGGATGCAATCAACAAGGTTCTCTCCGGGAAAACTGGCTCGGAGCCCCTCTTTGATGCTGTGGACGAATACAAGACCCACCACAAAATCTGGAAAATCAGCGACCCGGCAACAATAAAAAAGGTGCAGGACCTGATGGACCCAAAAACAACCATCATCTGTGATGGCCACCACAGGTACGAAACCGCCCTCAACTACCGCAACGAGATGAGGGAAAAGAACCCGGGTTTCACTGGCAAAGAAGGCTGGAACTACAGGATGATCGCCTATGTCAACATGGCCGATCCAAACCTTTACGTTTTCCCAACCCACAGGCTGGTCCGTGATGTCCCAAATTTTGATGGCGCAAAAATGCTTGAACAACTCAAGGGCAATTTTGATGTAGCAGAGGTTGAAGTTTCCGGATCAGCAGTCGATGCCGCAAGGAAACTGGTTGAAATGATGGGCAAAAACGTGGACAAGCACGCCTTCGGATACTTCCCGAAGGGTTCAAAAAAGATGTACATGTTGACTCTCAAGGACCTGTCAATCGCCGATTCCATTCCGGTTGAAAAATCCAACGACTGGAAGAGGCTGGATGTAACAATCCTCCACAGGCTGATACTTGAAAAACAGCTGGGGATTGACGATGCAAAGCTTGCCGCCCAGACAAATGTTGACTATGAAAGGTACGTTCCGGAAGCGGTCGAGCCTGTAACCAAAGGCACCCACCAGTGCGTCTTCCTCATGAACCCGACGCTCACAACCCAGGTCGAAGACGTAACAAAACACTTCGAGACAATGCCGCAGAAATCGACGGACTACTTCCCGAAGGTCCAGTCAGGGCTTGTAATTCAGTACTTCCCAGACAAAGAGACTGTTAAATAGTCGGAACCTAATCAGAAAAATAAAAAACGGCCCTCAAAAGGGCCGTTTTTTATTTGGTCGCAAATTGCGATTTGTGTAAATATTTTAATCGTGACTGCCGGAGTTTTTTGTAGATAATGTTTCCGTATGGAAAAATGGCTCATAGTGGGACTCGGCAACCCCGGACTCAAATACGCGCACACGCGGCACAATGTGGGTTTTGACGCCGTGGACACCCTCGCAAAATCGCTGAAAACAAGGATTTCGAGAATGTCCTGCGGGGCAAAAATTGCCAGGCTGGAATTTGATGAAATGAAATTTGTGATTGCAAAACCTCTTTCTTTCATGAACCTGTCCGGTGGGCCAGTCGGGTGTCTTGCAAATGCCAACGAGGTGCCTTCCGACCACTGGATAATCATCCATGATGACATAGACCTCCCGTCAGGGGCCCTCAGGATAAGGAAAAGTGGATCAAATGGCGGACACAAGGGAATCGCATCCATAATACAGGAAACTGGAAAATCCGATTTCTACAGGATAAAAATAGGCGTCGGAAGACCTGAGACAAAAGATGAAGTCGTTGATTTTGTCCTTTCAAGGACGAAGGATGAAGGACTAGGAGAGGCAATAAAAAAAGCCGCACAGGCTTGCCTTTTCCTAATAGAGGAAGGTTACCAGGCGGCCGGCAACAAGTTCAATTTTGTACCAAAAGACCAGGACGAACTAGAATAGGTCTTCAGGGAAATAGTCCCTGTCGACTTTCTTGATTTCATATGTGTTGCTTGTGCTGACACCAAGCCCGTGATCAATCATCAACTCAACGAGCTTCCTGCCATCAACAAGTGAAATCCGGCTGTCAATTTTTTCTATGTATTCCCTTGCATCTTTTGTGAAATCAGAAGTAGTGATAAAAATACCTTTCTTTGAGTGGTTGCCGGCCAGGCTACCCACAAAAGCTTGAACGATTGGTCTTCCAACAGTGTTTTCCCACCTCTTGGCCTGAATATAAATCTTGTCCAGACCAAGTTTGTCTTCATCAATTATGCCATCAATCCCGCCATCGCCTGTTTTTCCAACTGCCCTGCCAGCCTCGGCCCTCGAACCACCATAGCCCATCTTCAACAGCAGATCGATGACAAGTTTTTCAAAAAATGACGGGTCGACCCTCTTTACTGTTTCTAGCAACTCGTCTGTAAGGTTTTCCCTCAAATCTCTGCAAGCTCGATCTATTTCTTCTTCGGGGGTCACACTCCTGCAAGTATCAAATCCCTCCAGTGTTTCCCTTTTACCGTCATCTTTCTGTTGCTCTCTTTGAGTGTAACTTGAAACCCATTCTCTATATTTAGGGTACCTCTCTATCAGAAAATTGTTGTCTATTTTAGCTGGATTCTCTTTCAGCAATTTTCTTCCTTCTTCGGTAATCATGACAAAAGCCGGCTTTGTTCTTACAACAAGACCAGATTTTGTTAGATACAAAAAAGACCATTCAATCGTATTTTGATACTTTAATGGGCCAGAGGGGATTCTTTCACTCTTCTCTTCCTCTGTTAAGCTCATTATTTTCGCCACTGGCTCATAAATATCTTTCTTACTCCATTCCCTGCCATCAGAAATGGCTTTCAATACAGGTATTATGCAATTGAAATATGTAATCATAAATTTTTTGCCTTTCTTATTTAAATCACTATTTGATTATCGTCTCGTCAGTGGTGATCTCCTCTATCTCGGATGCAACAATGTCCTCTGTGCGTGGCTTCGGTTCATCAACCTTCTCAATTTCCACCTTTGGTCTCTTGTTGATTGTCCTGTAGGCAATGTAGACTAGCAAACCAACAATGATTGCCGCAACAACAATTAGCAAGATTGCGCCAAGCGAGAAAGCGGTTGATGGTTCAACAGCTTCTTTTGGTTTTGGTAGGGTTGGATTCAGATTTGCTATGGTATCGTCCCAGAAGCGCAATGGAGATATGCCGCTTGGGTCAATCTCGCCAATGCCATCCTTTGTTATTATTGCTGTATTGCCTGCATCTATTTTGTAAACGGAACCCGGCTTTTCTATTTTGAATGAAGTTGTGCCTTCAACAACGCTCATCTCGGAGCTGTCCCTGGTCACCGAAAAAGTGAATGTTCCTGCAAGCCCCTGGGTTGCCCAGCCATCCTGAACAAGCTCGATCCCCGAGGATTTTTTTGAAACAAAGAGCATATCACCCCTCAGAAGCCTTATCTTCATTTTTGTTGGTGTCGTATCAATAAACTCGATGGCGCTGTCCGTTTTGAGATAGACTGAAGTAAATTTGTCAAAATCAATTGAACAGGCGCTTGTTCCATCGTTGTCTACCTCGATGATGTCACCTGCAATGAGTCCTTTTATGTTCCTAGCGGTTATTTTTGCCTCCCCCTTGGGGGTAAGCCATGTCTGGCCATATTTGCCATTCAAAATTGGAAACTGGACATAATTTCTTTTCTGGGCGGCCATTATCTCGTCTGGCGTGGATGGAACGCCCGTAATAGTTGTTGGCGGTAGTGAATTTTTGTTTTCCTGCGAGAAAGCAGGGCCAACAAACAAAATGGCCATAACCGATATCAAAAAGACTGCAAAAATAACCCTTTTCATCCCGTCCTCCTGGCAATATCAGATTGTAATTAAGTTATTTCCAAAAGAAGGCTTTGTCAATCTTTTGCCAAAAGTTGGTAGAGAGCAGAAAAATCCCTTTGAAACCTTTATGGGTAATCCTGGCTATTTACTGGTCTGGAGCCCTCTGAGAATTTCTGGCAGAACTTCTCCCGACTTGCCCTTTATTAAAACATCTGCCAGCAAATCAATCTCGGAGTCTTCAGGATTTATAATTATCACTTTTGCGCCATTCTTTTTTGCAATCCCGGCAAGGCCAGCGGCAGGATAGACAGTTCCCGAAGTACCAACCACCATGTAGAAATCAGAGTTTTTTGCATCATCAAAAGCAGCCTCCCAAACTTCTTGCGGTAGTATCTCCCCAAACCACACCACATCAGGCCTGGCCAAAGCGCCACAATAGGGGCATCTTGGTGGAATGCTTGTTTCATCAAGTTCTTCAAGCATTTTGTCTTCATCAAAGCACTTGTTCCTGAATATATTGCCATGGAGCTCATGCACGTTTTTTGAACCAGAGAGCTTGTGAAATCCATCTATATTTTGTGTAGCAACCGAAAAATGACCGAAAATGTTCTCAAATTCCGCCATTGCACAATGTCCATCATTCGGCTTTGAGTTCTTCACCTGGTTTCTTCTTGCTTCATACCATTCCCACACTAGTTTCGGATTTTCAAGATAGCCCTCTCTGGTTGCCCATTTCATCGGGTCCATCTTTGTCCAGACGCCATCTTTGTCACGGAAAGTCTGTATTCCACTCTCGGCGGACATCCCAGCCCCCGTAAGGGCCGAAACCCTGCCAGCTTTTAACAGCAAATCAACAGCATTTTTTATTTCGTCCATGTTTACCATACCACCCTTTGATAAAGTGTCTTTGTGTTTATAATCCACCGTGGCTCATAATACAATTGGAAAGGTGAGAAAAAATGAAAGAGATACGCATTCACGGCCGCGGAGGTCAAGGGTGCGTCACCGCTTCGGAAATCCTTGCTGTTGCGGCATTCCTGGATGGACAGAACTCCCAGGCATTCCCAAGCTTCGGTTCCGAGCGCAAAGGTGCGCCCATTCAGGCCTTCGCCAGAATTTCTGACAAGAAAATCAGGACAAGGGCCCAGATCCTTCATCCAGACTTCCTGATCATCCAGGACCCAACTTTAATTGGTGTTGTCGATCTTCTGTTCGGACTCAAGGAAGATGGCCTCGTGATTGTCAATACAGCAAAGAAACCGGAAGAGCTTGGCCTCAAGACAAAGGCCAAGGTAATAACCGTCCCGGCACTGGAAATCGCCGTAGAGGAAATTGGCAGGCCAATCCCCAACACCGTAATGATCGGTGCATTTGCCGGAGCCACAGGGCTCATTAAAATCGAATCGGTCGAGAAGGCTGTCAAAGAGAGGTTTTCTGGCGAGCTTGGCGAAAAGAACGCCAGGGCCTGCAGGAAGGCCTACAATGCGGCAAAGGAGGTCAAATGAGCAAGATGTTAAAACCAGGAATTAACGTCAAGCCCGGAACATCAAAAGAAAACAAGACCGGCTCTTGGCGCAACTACTACCCAAAATTTGACCACGCAAAATGTATTGCATGCGGAACATGCGAAACATACTGTCCGGAGGGAATAATTTTCGGGGATAAAGAACACAAATATGATGCAGATCTTGATTATTGCAAAGGCTGCGGAATTTGTGCAAATATTTGCCCAGTAAAATGCATTGAAATGCTCCTGGAGGTGAGATAATGGCAATTGAACTCATCGAAGGAAGCATGGCAATAGCCCACGGCGCCGCCCTTTGCAGGCCAGGCGTCATCTCTGCCTATCCAATCACGCCACAGACGCACATAGTCGAGGACCTCGCCAAAATGGTCGCCGATGGTCAGCTCAAAACCGAATTCGTCAACACAGAGTCCGAATTTGGTGCGGCTTCAGTCGTCCTTGGTGCCCTTGCAGGCGGCTCCAGGGCCTATACTGCGACAACATCCCAGGGCCTGGCACTCATGCTTGAGGTGCTTTACAACTGTGCCGGAATGAGGCTCCCGCTGGTAATGTGCTGTGCAAACAGGTCGCTTTCAGCACCGCTTTCCATCTGGTCTGACCAGCAGGATGCAATGCTCATGCGTGACAGCGGCTTCATCATGGGTTTTGCCGAAGACGCACAAGAATCGCTTGATCTTCACATCATGGGTTACAAGATAGCCGAAGACGAGAGGGTCCAGCTACCATACATGGTCAACGTTGATGGCTTCCTTATCACCCACACCTTCGAACCAGTCAACATCCCGGACCAGAAACTCGTTGATGAATACCTTGGTGCCTACAAGCCATTCCAAATTCTTGATCCTGTCAATCCGATAACAATGGGTTGCTTCACCGAGCCGGCGTACCACATGGACGTTAGATACCAGATGCACAAGGCCAACCTCGAATCCACAAAGGTAATCGAGGAAGTTGCCGCATCATTTGAAAAGAAATTCGGAAGACCGTCAGGTGGTTTGGTAAGAGGTTACAAGCTTGATGATGCCGAAACTGTAGTTGTTGCCATGGGTTCAATCACCGGCCTTGTAGAAGAGACTGTTGACATACTCAGGGGCAAGGGCCAGAAAGTCGGCCTCCTCAAGATCAAGACCCTCAGGCCGTTCCCGATCGACAGGGTGAAGGAAGCCCTTTCCGGAAAGAAACACGTTGTTGTCATGGACAGGGCAATGTCCGCAGGCTACGGGGAAATCCTTGGTTCAGAGATTAAGGCCGCTCTCTACGGAACACCAAATCCGCCAGCAATTGACAGCTTCATATATGGACTTGGTGGCAGGGACATCCATGAGGACGAGATAATCGGAATGATCAACAGGCCAAACCCAGGGACCCACCGTTCCGAATGGGTCGGGCTCAGGCCGGACCTTCTGGAGGAATAATGGAAGACCTTAAGCAAAAACTGATGAAAAAGCACCTTCTGGCCCCGGGTCACACCGCCTGTGCAGGTTGCGGTGAGGCACTCGGCATGAGGCTGATTATCGATGCAATCGGCCCAAACTGCATAGTTGCCAACGCAACCGGCTGCTCCGAAATCTTCACCTCGAAGTACCCCCAGTCTGCATGGGAAGTACCGTGGGTCCATTCACTTTTCGAGAACAACTCGGCAATCGCATCGGGCATTGAAGTGGCACTCAAAGCAAGAGGCAAAACAGGCATCAAGGTCGTGGCAATGGGCGGCGATGGCGCAACAGCCGACATTGGAATAGGCTGCATCTCCGGAATGTGGGAGAGGGGACACAACATTCTTTACGTCTGCCTTGATAACGAGGCATACATGAACACAGGCATCCAGCGCTCCTCGCAAACCCCATTCAATGCAAGCACAACCACCTCCCCATCTGGCACGGAGTCCATGGGCAACCAAACCCTCAAAAAAGACATGATCGCTATTGCCAACGCACACAGGGTCAAATATGTAGCCACAGTGAGCCTTGCCAATCCGAAGGACCTCGAGCGCAAGGTAAAAAAAGCAGTCGAAACAGTCGGCCCATCCTACATCCATTTCCATGCCCCATGCCCACTTGGCTGGGGTTTTGATTCGGACAAAGCAGTCGAGATCGCAAAACTGGCTGTAAATACAGGTCTTTTCCCTGTCATCGAATACGAAGACGGGCAGCTTGTAAAGGTCCAGAAAATTGCCAAAAAAGTCCCAGTGGAAGACTACCTCAAAACCCAGAGCCGTTTCAGGCACCTGCTCAAATCAGACGAAGGCAAAAAGGTAATCGCACAAATTCAGGTAATTGCCGACGCAAACATCGAAAAATTCGGGCTTGTCTGATACTTATTCTGCAAAATGTCAAAAAGCCGGAGGTTTTGCCTCCGGCTTTTTTATTTGAACGGGAGCGGCTCGAGCGATTTTACAATCTTGACGGTCTCAATGCTGACAGTAACAATCTTTTTGATTAGCCTGACAATATATTCCGGCTCATCATCCTTGTTTGGGTCATTTGTTATCCCGGACCTCTCGTCAGTCGTCACGCGGTACTGGTCAATGATCCAGTCCAGCGCTGACCTGTTGCCAAGCCTGTATTCAAAAACCTCCGGCGGTATCCCTGCAAGGGTCAGGAAATCGTTGTAGACGATCTGCGTTTTGTCCTTTGAAAGCTTCATCTTCTCAACGCGCCAGTCAAGCGCCACACCAGGCACCTCAACCATCTCGAGCGGGTACTCTGTCTGGGATTCGTAGTTTACATGCAAATCCGCAAGCTTGCGGCCGGCATCAGAAAAAGCCCAAAAATCAGGTGCGAAAGGAATCCTTGGCAGTTCACGCCTGAGGTTTGCCTCATATTCCTTGCGATAGCCAGGGTGGTGCAAAAGGCCATAAACATAATAAAAAATGTCCCATTTGGTGATTTGGCGAGGCCCTTCTCCTTCTGTCAAAGGATTTTCGCATTTCTGCCCCTCTCCTTCTGTGGGAGGGTTTTTATATTTCTGTCCCTCTCCTTCCAGGAGAGGGTCCGGGTGAGGTGGTTTTTGGATGGTTTTGAAGGTCTTTAAAACCCCCTCATCCTTTTTCCTTCTCCCGGAGGGAGAAGGATCTGAGTGATTTCCTACTTGCTCGGAGGGGAGAGAAGGATCTAAATGATTTTCTGCTTGCCTGGAGGGAGAAGGATTCGAGTAGTTGTCTGTCTGCTTAGAGGGAGAGGGGGCTGGAGAGCCTGCAGACCCAGAGGGTCCAGCAAAAGAAGAATAATGCTTGCGGAACTCCTCCAGGGCCCAGTCAGTGATATTCTCTTTTCTGCCAGTGCCGTCCTCGTTGTAGGTATAGAAGGGGAAGGTTTGACCATTCGGAGTCAACTGCACATCAGGAATGCAATCTGCCATCAATGCAAAAAATGGCCTGTCCATTCCAATCCCTTTAACACAAATAACCTTATTTTCGGACTCGGTTTCAGGGGTGGGGAAGATTTTTGGAAATACATATACTTCTTCATTAAGTATTCTATTGAAATATAAAGATGATTTTATATATGGTCTATAAATTGATACTCTTAATTCAATTTCAGAAAAATCCACCAATTTCTCTCTTGCCAGATCAAGCTTTAAATCTCTGCTCCAGCTAATTTTCTTGTCATCAATAGTTACAAAACCATCCATGTCTGGTTTATTATTTTTAAGTGGTTTCGGATTCAGCCTGCTCCATCTGAAAACATGCTCATTGTAGGTATCTATTGTATTTTTTATGTTTCTGGCAAGTACTTCTCTTTGAAAATTATATGCCCACACATCCCTATTTGTTTTGACTCCATTACTAAACATTTTGAAAATTACTTTATTCGCCTTGCCATTCTCTTCTTTTCCCTCTTTTGTTCCCAGAGAAATAAAACCCTCAAAATCATCACTCAAACCCTCGGTCAGCCAGGTGTTGTTCTTGTCCGGCACAATCTCTTCCCAGTCGATTTTTGATTCATTGACTCTTGAGTCAATGAATTCATATTTCTGCTCTTTTCTCCAGTATTCATCAACACGGGAGTAGAAAATTCTGGGGAGATTGCCTAAAACCCCCTCATCCGTCGCTTCGCGACACCTTCCCCCAGCAGGGGAAGGATTGGTGGGGTCACCCGGCTTTCCAGAAGAAACATTTTCAATATTTGCGCTCCCCTCTCTTTTTGCCACAGAAACAATTTTCATGGCCCCCTCTCCTTCCAGGAGAGGGCTGGGGTGAGGTGGTTTGTCCTTCGATTTTTTGATGAAGAAATTTATGCTGACACCCACCTGTATCCCAAACACATTGTGTGTTGTTCCGGACAGTTTGGGGTTTTTCCTGACATTTCCGCCAAGGTCAAGCACATAGACCAAATCAAATTCGTCTTTTAGGTGTTTCCTCATCCCGTCAAAAGCAATCTGGTCAATAAAACTGTTGTTTGTCACAACCGCAACAATCCCCTCGCCATTTTTGTTTATCCTGTCAGAGGCCCAGCGGATCGCCTTTACATAGACATCGGACAAAGCATTTTTGTTTGTGGCGCTCGAATCTTTTGCGTAAGTCTCGGCCACCCTTTTGTCAATGACAGGGTATTTTCTGTTTTTGTTGTTGTCATTCTCGTTGACCTGGCCGGCATTGTAGGGCGGATTACTTATTATCACGAATATCGGCGTTTTCTTCTGCTTTTCCACCCTCTCGGTATTTTTCTCGGTCATTGAGAAAAGGTATGACCCATCCGGCTCTGCAAGCTGGAAGGTGTCCACAAAGCAGATGCCCTCAAAAGGCTGGTAGGTCCCTGTTTTTTCCCAGTACTCGTGCTCGATGTTCATGCAGGCCACATAATAAGGCAGGAGCATGACCTCGTTGCAATGCAGCTCATTTTCATATTTTTGCGTCAATGCAGTTTGCCTGATTGACCTCATGACGTTCATGATGAAGTTTCCAGTGCCGACAAAAGGGTCTAGGATGTGGACACCCTCGTCAGAGAGCGACCTGCCAAACTCCCTTTGCAAAATGTCCTCAACCGACTTGACCATGAAATTTACAATTGGTTGTGGCGTGTAGACTATCCCGTGGGTGTCCGCCACCTTGATGGCAAACCCCTGGAAGAACTTTTCGTAGACAGTGTTCATGAAGCCCTGCATTTCGCTCCAGTCCTTGATGTCACGGGCCGCTTCCTCGATTGCCCTGTAGAACCTGTCCAGCTTTGAGGTGAATTCACTGCGGTTGAACGATCGGGAAGCCAGCGCCTCAATCACTTTTTCAATTTCTGCGGCAATGACGTTCCTTTTTATGAAATCAGGGTTGTTAAAAACTGTCCTGAAGAGCCTTTCTGTTAGCAAATGCTGGATGAGCATTTCTTCAAGGGCGGCCTCTGAGATGTTTGGGTTTATGGATTTTTTGCACAACTCGGCAAAAGAGGCAAACGCCACCTTGTATTTCTGGTTTTTTGCCTGCTCTTCATCAATTATCTGCTGGAGCCCCTGGGCAAGCCTTGGTATCTCTGCCTTGAATTGCTCAACAGCCTTGTGAAAATCTTCGATGATCGGTTGTTCAAATTCAAAAAAGATTTTTAGGGCCTCGACGAGTTTTTCCGGCTTTGTCACATCCTCGTCAAAAACCTGCCTGCCATTCTGATATATGACAATGCGTTTTGGCTCCTGGAACATGATGTTTTTGTTCGGGTAGCCCCTCTCAAACTTTTTCTTTATTTCAACATCAAGTTTGTCGCCTGTGTCTTTTGCCTCCCAGATGCCATGATGGAGCTTGAATTCATCAACAAGCAGGCCATCATAACGATTGCTGTGGCCGCCATTTTTTTCTGAATACTGCTCGACAAGGGTGTAATTGAACTGCTGGGCACATTTCTTCAGGAGCGAGGAAAAAGCAGGTGCTACGGAACCTTCTTTTACATGCCCCAAATCCCCAAGTTTTGAGATCTCTTCAAAATAGTCTTTGATTGCTTTGTGGTCTGGTCTTATATTTAATGTTTTCATTTCCACCCCTGTAGAATTACAAGAAACCAACATCAATTGATACATACAAATATATGCCAAGTCAACATTTTGAAGTATTGGAATTCCTTTGAAGGTGATTTTCAAAAAAATCCAGGTTGTTGTATTTTGGAAACAAGCCAGCCATAATCAAAACATGAACAAAATATACTTGGGATTATTATGCGGACTGGTTTTTGGCCTCCTGGACATCATCGTCATGCTACCAATGAAATATCCAGATGCACGCCGCAAAATAGAGGCCATCTCTTCAGCTTTCATTGACCGCTTTGCAATCGGGTTTCTCATCCCAAACCTGGAACTGGGCATCAACCCGATCCTGACAGGTTTTCTGGTGGGTCTCGTGCTCAGCCTTCCATCTGCGATAATTACAAGGGTCTATACCCCAATCATTGGAACGGGTGCAGTTGGCGGGGCAGTGATAGGCTTTGTGGTCACCCTTATCTGATTGAATATAAAAGTCTTCTCTTCCTATGAGAGAGTTTTTATATTTTTGCCCCTCTCCTTTCAGGAGAGGGCCTGGGTGAGGTGGTTTTTGGGTGGTTTTGAAGGTCTTTAAAACCCCCTCATCCTTTTTCCTTCTCCCTCCGGGAGAAGGATTCGAGTGGCTTTACATTTGCCCGGAGGGAGAAGGATTTGGGTGATTTTCCATTTGCACGGAGGGAGAAGGATTTGGGTGATTTTCCATTTGCACGGGAAAAGGATTAGAGTATCTTTCATTTGCTTGGAAAGAGGATAATTTGAGTAGTTTTTTGTTTACTCTCTGAAGAAAAAATTTGGTATTCTTTTTCCAACAGCCCCTCCAAGAGAGGGGCTGTTTTACTTTGTTATAAGTTTCTTTCCTGGGCCTTGAACTGGAGCTCGTAAAGGGTCTTGTACATCCCGCCTTTTTTCAGGAGTTGTTCATGGGTGCCACTCTCTGCAATTCTCCCATCTGAAATTACCAGCACAAGATCAGCATCCTTGATGGTTGAGAGTCTATGGGCCACAACAATTGAGGTCCTTCCAGCCATCATGTTCTTCATCGCCTCCTGGATTAGCATTTCAGAGGCTGTATCTATGGAGCTCGTTGCCTCGTCCAGAACAAGTATCCTTGGGTCATGGGCAATTGCCCTTGAGAAGGAAAGGAGCTGACGCTGGCCAACAGAGAGCGTTGCCCCTCTTTCGGTCAGAACATAGTCATACCCTTCAGGCAATTTAAGGATGAAATCCTCGGCGCCGACAAGCCTGGCTGCTTCTCTGGCTCTTTCCCTGCTGATAGGCGAGAGGAGAGTTATATTGTCAATGATTGGGCCTGAAAAGATGAATGGGTCCTGTAGAACAACAGAAATCTGGCTCCTCAGGTAACCAAGCTTCAGATCGTATATGGAGCGACCATCAATCTTTATATCTCCACCCTGGATGTCATACAGTCTTGAGAGAAGACTGATAATGCTGGATTTTCCAGCGCCAGTGGGCCCGACAACGGCCACTTTCTGGCCTGGTTTTACTTCGAATGAAACACTCTTCAAAACAGGCTGGTCTGCCTGATATTCGAACTGCACGTTCTGGAACTCGACATGTCCGCTGATTGGCTCTTCAGGCCATATGGCATCTACCTTTTCTTTTATGACAACAGGCTCGTCCAGTAGCTTGAATATCCTCTCGGAGGAGGTCATTGCCTCCTGCATAGTGTTGAAGTGTTCGGAAATATCATACATTGACGCATAAAATTCTTTCAGGTAGGACGTAAACGCAACAAGAAGCCCGACTGATATTGCTACCTTGAGCACCAGCAAGCTCCCGTACCAGACAACAAAACCAGTCGCAACAGTTTCAAAAAGGTCGATTGCCTGGAAGAAGACCGTATAGTTTAGAACAGCCTTGAGCTGGCCGCTTTTAAGTTCCCCGGAAATCTTGGCAAACATCCCCTTATTGATGTCTTCCCTGCCACTCCACTGGATGGTGCGCACTCCGGTAATGCTTTCCTGAAGGAAAGCATTGACTTTCGCTGTCTTGACCCTTACCTCTCTGTAAAATTTTGTTGCGAGGTTCCTGAAAATAACTGCGGCCACCATCATGGGGGGCATGATTGAAACGGCAATCAGCGCCAGGGTAGGTTGAAGAATGAAAAGCATTATCGTGGAGCCAAGAACTATGGTTACGTCTGTTATCAGCGTTATGACGCCCTGCGTCAGAAATTCATAAATAGCATCAACGTCCGATGTTATCCTGGTGATGAGTCTTCCAACCGGATTATGGTCAAAAAACGACATCTGGATGTCCTGCAGCTTGCCAAAAATCTGGCGCCTCATGTCCCTCATCAGATACTGGCCTATAAAAGACATGATGAGGATCTGGTAGTACCTGATAAAAGATTGGAATACTATCAGGGCAAACATTATGGCCATGAGGATTGCAAGGCCACCGGTATCGCCCTTGCTTATATAATTGTCCAGGGCAAGCTTCATGATGATCGGGGAGGCAAGCCTGAGGGCAGTCCAGAAAACCAGCATCAACAATGACAATATCGTCTTGCCAGTATATGGCCTCAGGTATTTTATGAGCCTTTTGACAAGTTTTGAATCATACGCTTTGCCAAGGGCTTCTTCTTCGTGTATGTACTCAGGCATTGATGCCCTCCTGGCCTATTTGAGTGGCCAGCCTCTGCTTTTCTACGAGGTCGGCGTAGTAGCCGCCTTTTGCCATAAGTTCCTGGTGGGCCCCATCTTCCACCACCCTGCCCTTGTCCAGGACAATGATCCTGTCGGCAAGCCTCATCGCGCTGACTCTGTGCGCTATTATTATCGTCGTTCTGCCTTTGATGATTGGCTCCAGCGTGTCTATGATTGCATCCTCGGTAGACGTGTCGACAGCGGAAAGGGGATCGTCAAGGAGCATGATTGGCGGGTCAAGAAGCAGGGCCCTTGCAATGGCAACCCTCTGTCTCTGTCCTCCAGAAAGCGTAACACCCCTTTCACCAACAACAGTACCAAAACCTTCTGGGAATCTCTCTATTTCATCCCTGATCTGGACCATCTCTGCAACCTTTTCGATCTCTTCCTTGGTGGCATCAGGCTTTGCAAAAGCTATGTTCTCTCCGATTGAGGCAGAGAAAAGGAAATTGTCCTGTGGCACATAACCAAAGGATTTCCTGAGCGTCTTTAGGTCCCACTTCCTTATGTCAACGCCATCAATGCTTACTTCACCCGAATCCGGGTCCCAGACTCTGAGCAAAAGTTTCCCAAAAGAGCTTTTCCCTGAACCAACCGGGCCTACAACACCGACGACCTGCCCTTTCGGAATGACAATGGAGATTCCATCTATGGAATTGGTTTCTGTGCCATAGGAAAGTTTGACATCCTTCAGTTCTATTTCTCCCCCAACTGTTTTTGGCCTGTAAGGATTTGGAGGAGATTTGATGTCGGGGACCGCCTCTGTTATCTCGACAATCCTCTTGAGCGAAGCGTTTGACCTCTGATAAAGGTTTGTCACCCAGCCAAGGGAAATGATTGGCCAGATCATGAGGCTGACATAGGCAATAAAGGCAGACAAGCCACCAAGAGTTATCTGGCCCTGCATATACAGAACACCGCCATACCAGAGGATTATCAGTACAGGAGTCCAGCTTGCCATGTTCAGGATTGGCCAGAACAGGGCGTCCATGACATTGAGAGGTCTGATGGTCTGGACATATTTGTCCATCATCCCTTTGTACATCCTCTTCTCGTGGTCCTCCTGGTTGTAGGACCTTATTGTCCTTGCGCCTGAATAGTTTTCCTGGACCCTGCTCACAACCTTGTCATTGTAATCCTGAACAACCCTGTAAAGCTTGAATATCTTTTTTCCAAAAAGGTATTCAATGAAGAAGAGCGCCGGAACAAAAAGCAGAACTGGTATGGCAAGCTTCCATGATATCGATATCATCAGTATAGTGCCCAGTATTGTCCTCAAGACAGCGTTCGGGAAAAGGTTTCCACCCATACCAAGGAACATCGTTACGGACTGCACATCAGAGGAGGCCCTGTTCATAATCTCACCAGTGGACATCCCAACAAAAAACCTGTCCGAGAGCTTGAGGAGCCTGTCATAAATTATGTTCCTGAGATCATATGCGGTGTGCCTGGAAACACCAACGATGACATACCTGCTTGCGACAAAGGTAAAAGTCCTGACTATGGCAATGCCGACAACCCACAGCAATGCTGACAGTATTATGTGGCTTGCATCCGGCTTTTTGAGGCTTGCTGCATCGATGCTGGCCGAAATGAACATCGGAACCACCATGTCAGAGATGTTTATTAGCACGCCGACCATGGCCAATGCGTATTTCCATCTGTACGGCCTTAACAGTCTAGAGTAGTATTGAAATGTAGTCACAGGGGAAATATGCCACAAATGGTTTTTTGTATCAAGTGTATAAGGGTATTGATTGTAACCAGTTTATTGCATTACAATCAATACCAAGGAGGTGCTAAATGGCAGGTTTTTGGCAAAGAATCAGCGACATATTGCAATCAAACGTTAACGATTGGCTGACCAAGATGGAAGATCCGGAGAAAATGCTTCCCCTTAAAATTGACCAGATGAAACAGGACCTGGTGGAAGCAACGGATGCGGCCGCTGAGGCAATGGCTGTTTCAAAACAGACCGAGATGAGACTCGCTGACATAAGTTTCGATCTCAAGAAGTACAATGATGCAGCACAACAGGCTCTTGTCGCAAACAAGGAGGAACTGGCAAAAAAATGCATGGCCAGGGTACTCACGCTTGAGAAGCAGCAAAAGAGCGCAGAAGAGGCACATGTCAGGCAAGTTGAGCTGAACACAAAACTCAAGGACGTCATCGCCGCCCTCAAGGCCAAAATCGAAGAGGCCGATATAAAGATGGACGAGCTCATAGCCAGAAACAAAGCGGCAAAAGCCCAGGAAAAGGTCGTCAAGACAATGGGAAACATCAATGTTGCCGATATTGGCACAACATTCAACGAGCTCGAACAGAGGGTAATAAAGAGAGAAAACAAGGTTGCGGCCCTGGCAGAACTTGGCTCTGCAGCCGATTCGCTTGATGACGAGATTGCCTCAATAAGTGAGGAAGATGAAATCAACAAGAGGCTCCAGCAACTGAAAGGCAAATAATGGGTGTTTTTCTGTTTTTGCTGGGCGCTGTTGTGGCGGGAGTTGTACTTGGAGTCATACTTTATTTTGCCAAAAAGTCCGTTATGGACAGGATCCAGAAAGAAAAAAGGTCGGCGATGGGCGAGCTGGACAAAAGATATTTTGCCATCAGCGATGACCTGAAGCTCATACAGGATATGGGTGACTCACTATCTGGAAAGTACAAAAATGCCACACCGGAAAAAATAGCCAGGACAAAGGAGCTTGCATCCTCGTTTGAATCCGGATGGATTGCAAGAAGAAAAATGGTCCAGAACCCTTCCAGCCAGGCTGAAGCAACAACTACCTATGAGTTGGACAGGATGATGGATGAACTTGAAATGCTCGTAAAAGAGATTTTTACTCTTTAAGCTCGGAGTAAACCCAGAGGGCGGCTTCCAGCCTTATCTTCTGGATAAGGCAACCCATTTTGTAGGGCAAGAGAATGTCGCCCTCTTGCAATTTATTTGAGGCAATACAACCACCAGAACAAAGATATGAGGCCCAACAATCAGGGCATTCTCTTTTTCCAGTCAGATGGTTTTTGATTGTGTATTCGTCATAAATGGCCTGTGTGGGTGAGTTATCAAGTGTTCCAAGGCAAAAATCTTTTTCTGTGTCAAACTGGTGGCATGGCCAAATTTTCTCATCAGGCGACACTGCCAGATATTCTGCACCGGCGCCACAACCACCAGCAGATTTCCTTGCACAAGGGCCATTTTCCAGGTCCATTTCAAAGTGATAAAACTTTATTGGCATGCCAGCTTTTCTGCACTCAACATAATATCTGGCCAATTTTTCATATTCTTCTCTGATTACAGGGATGTCTTTTTCTGAAAAAGCAACTTTTGGGTCGTTGCTTACAACCGGCTCAAACGCCAGGTTGTTGATGCCCATCTTGTGAAGGGCAATGACAGAATCAGAAAAATTGATGGTCTCTTTTGAATAAGTGCCCCTTACATACCACCCTCTTTGTCTTCTTTGGGCGACTTTCATGATATTGGGCAAAACAGCATCAAAAGATGGCCTGCCGTCTTTTAGCACCCTGCATCTGTCGTTTTCGGCCTTTGGGCCATCAAGGCTGAGGATGAGCGATATGTAATTCTCATCGCAATAATCAAGCATTTCATCAGTAAGCCCCAGCGCATTTGTGGACATGGAAAAGCGCACCGTTTTACCCTTGGTTTTTGAATATTCCTTGGAAAAATCAACCGCCGCTTTGACAGTTCTCCAGGCAAGCGTGGGTTCTCC
Source organism: Caldisericales bacterium (assembly GCA_012517765.1). Lineage (GTDB taxonomy): Bacteria > Caldisericota > Caldisericia > JAAYUI01 > JAAYUI01 > JAAYUI01. The sequence goes on from JAAYUI010000019.1 coordinate 55,596, forward strand.
ACCAAAAAAGTCCACATCAACCTTGGTTCCAGGGGCATTATCAATCAGCCATCTCATGGCCTTGATTACTGTTTCAGAAGGCATCAGTTTGCCCTCAACGGTGGCCTTGGAGAGGGAGCAATAGGTGCACGCCATGTTGCAGGCATGGGAAACTATCAGGCACAAAGACTTTGGGGAAAGTTTTTGTGGCTTTGGATAATCAACCCTGGAGAGGATTATTCCTTCGCTGATTAGCTCCAAAACCATTTCTTTGACTTCTCCGGGGGGGAGACTAAACGGATCGAGACCCTCTTCTATTTTTGTAAAAAGATCATGGGCCTCGTCATCCAATAAAAGCAAAGACCCTGCCTGGCAATCATGAAGCAGGGTCTTTCCGTTAAATCTGAAAGTGTGGATTTTACCTAGAGTATCCAGGGAGAATCTGCCCCCTTGGCCTCACAAATCTGGTTTGAAATTGTGTTTGCAGTTTTGGCTGCTGACTTGCACGGGGTCTGGCATTCCCTGCAGTTTTCGTCATCAATGTTGCTGCAGGCAGGTTTCTTTGCAATTATTTTAATACGCATTCTCATTACCTCCGGAAGCATTGTAAATGCACCCTTTATGCTGTCAAGGATTGTGTTATATTTGGCAATGGAGGTGTATTATGGGTCTTCAGGTTGCAGTGTTTGGGCTTGGCCGGTTCGGAATGGCCCTGGCCACAGAGGTCGAAAGAAAAGGATACGGGGTACTGGCAGTTGATATTGATCCCGAAAAGGTAAACCAGATTGAAGGGCTTGTTTCCAGCGCAATCAGATTGCATACCATCAACGAGCAGGAACTCAGGGACTCAGGTGTGACCCAGTGTGATGTTGCCGTAATAGGTTTTGCAAAAAATATCGAATCAAATATCCTTCTGACACAAATGCTGAAAGATCTTGGAATAGGTTTCATTATTGCCAGAGCAGAAAGTGCCGTCCATGCCAGGGTGCTGCAAAAAATAGGTGCAGATGACATATTTTTCCCCGAACAGGACATGGCCGTCAGGATAGCAAACAGGATAACAGGAACTTCATTCCTAGACTTCATAGAAATTTCCGACGAGTACGCAATATACGAATTCCAGGCACCAAACTACATGGTTGGGAAAAAAATTCTTGATCTGGATTTGAGAAAAGAAAAACAGACCACAATCATAGCTATCAGAAGGGGAGACGAAGTGCTCATCCCCCCCGATCCAATGCAAATTCTTGACGACAATGACCTACTCATTGCAATAGGGCCAAGAAAGACGCTTCAGGAGATATCAAAAAACCGTTAGGGATTATTTCTTGGTGGTACTATTTCCTTTTCCTTTATATTGCCAGGCACTATCGTGTTGCCATTTTCAATCTGTCTTGGCTCCAGACCTTTTGGAACAAACATGTAAAGCTTGGATGCACCGTCTGATATGAGGAGCCTTCCCTGTATAATGCACGGTTCACCAAATTTTCTGTAACGGTTGTCGGCACCTTTTGTCCCGAAATCGAAAGACTCTATGGCCTGTTTTTTTATTGCATCAACACTATAAATTTTCCCGTCTTCCGTGGCAAAACAGACCATGTCGCCTGCCGCAACAAGACCTGATGATGGCCATGGGATCTTTACTTCTGAATCCACAGTCCCGCTGGACAACCTTACAAAAACTATTTTTCCTGCTTTTTTATCGGGGATAGCCATCAATCCGCTTTTGGTGAGGCATGGTGAGTAGGCTATGGTTTCACAGGCCTTTGTTTTCCATGCTTCCCTGCCATCTGCGACATCAAAAGCAGACACCACACCAAAGGCTTGTGGTGCAAATATCAGCTTGCCATCCGAAACTAGTGTGGTTGTAACAGGGCTTTCCACCTTTGAGTTCCATAGTTCCTTGCCATTGTCAGGATCAAGTGCCACAACATTCATCTCGTAAGTTGAAAGGATAATCTTGCCCTCAACTATAACCGGAGAACACTGGATCGAATCCTTGAAAACCTTTTTCCACAATTCAGTTCCCTTGTTTGCATCAAAGCAGAAAAGTACGCCATTTGAGTGGGCACAATAAAGTTTCCCGGAATAAACTACTGGTGTCGCATTTTCAGGCCTGTCGAGCTCTTTCTCGGAATACCTTGCTGACCACATCTCGTCCCCTGTCCATGCGCTGAGGCAATGCCAGAAACCTTTTGTGGTTGAGATAAAAACCTTGCCACTGTAGTAGAGAGGATTGCCCGTCATCCCCTCGACCCTCTTTTCCCACATCTTCATGCCTGTGTCAAAATCAATACCATAGACAGCTCCATCATTCCCGGAGGCAATCACCAGCCTGTAGACCGCGGTCAGGCGATCTTTCTCCTCTTCGGGTGGGACAAGCGCCACGGCGATCGAACTAACTCCAAGCCCGTTGATCTCTGCCTCCCACATCTTACCAAAGGGGGCCACGATTTCACCAGTAGCAAGGGACGTCCTCATACTGTCTCCACCAGAGCCAGACCAAAGCGTGGTGTCTATCTTTTCTTCAACCTCTCCTCCACACGAGGCAAGGATGGCAATCAGGGAAACGAAGCACAAAAACCTTTTCATTTTGAACCTCCTGAATTATTGAAATTATGTTAAAGCTTTGCATTGTCAAGCCAGAAGGCTCCTTGACTCTTATTTTTCGGCGTGATAAAAAGTTGATGTGAAAAACATGAGCCTTCTTCTTGGTAATATTTTATGGAGAGGGCTTTTTTAATGTAACCAAAGGAGAGGTCAATGAGGAAAAACAGCATTATTATTTCGTGCATCGCCCTTGTAGCAATCACCTTTTCCGCAGGTTGTGGCGGTTCTGTGCCGGTCAGTGTTTCATCAAGTGTTCCGGCACCCTACGAATCAGCCCCGACAGGCACTGTCGTGACTGCAGAGTACACAGAGCTGGCGCCAAGGATTGACGGAGTTGCTTCAGAACTCGACGAGGCCTGGACAAATGCCCAATCAACCATCGTCAAGGTCTCGGACAGCGCAAACACCTATGAAGTTACTCTCAAGGCGGCTTATGATGATGAGAACTTCTTCCTTCTTGCATCATGGGCAGATGAGTCCATGGACGTTGGTGGAAAACCATGGGAAGTCAGGGAAGGTGGAACATTCAAATCAGGAACTTCACTTCCAAAACAAGACATGTTCGCTCTCGGTTTTGAGGCATCACCAATAAAAGAATTTACAAAACAGGGTTGCTCGGTGCTTTGTCATGACAATTCCTACATGGCCACCAATGACAAGGGCGAGTTCCTCGATGTCTGGACATGGATGTCGGCAGAATCAGGCCAGCTTGGCACCGCAAATGATTATGTGGTAGGACCACTGGCAAACTTCGTTGATCCCAAGGGGGAAACTTTTGACACTACAAGCGCCTACTCATATTTTCCAGGATCGCTGTATGCCAACAAGCGCAATGCAAGGTCCCCGGAACTCATGCAAAGGCTTACAATACCGTACTCTCTGATGACAATAGGTGACCTTTCCAAAATGGTTGAGGTTCCAGCTGATACTACAGGATTACCAGCAGGTCTCATGGTCCCATACTACATCAAAAATTCTGGCACAGGCGACATTGCTTGCCAAGCCAAATACGACGAGCAGGCTAAAACCTGGACTGTCGAGTTTAAAAGGAAACTCGTGACAGCAAACCCGACCCAAGTCCAGTTTGCGCACAAACTAGAAGACGGAGGCTTTTATTTGTTTGGTCTTTCGCTCTTCGACAACCAGAAAGGCGTCTCTCATGTTTACACGACAGAGCCAGTCTCTCTGGAATTCTCAGGAAAGTAGGTTTTTATAAATGGGTGAAAAAATCTTAATGAAGGGTGCTGAAGCCATTGGTGAGGCCGCAATAAGGGCAGGTTGCCGCCACTTCTTCGGCTATCCGATAACACCACAAAATGAAGCGCCAGCATACATGGCAAGGCGTCTTCCAGAGGTAAACGGAACATTTTTGCAGGCAGAATCGGAAGTTGCAGCCATCAATATGCTTTATGGCTGTGCAGCAGCAGGCAAAAGAGTCATCACAACATCATCTTCGCCAGGCATATCGCTCATGCAGGAAGGGCTTTCCTACATAGCAGGCTCTGAGCTGCCAGTTGTGGTGATGAACGTGGTAAGGGGTGGCCCGGGCCTTGGTGACATTGCCCCGGCGCAATGCGACTACTTCCAGGCTGTAAAAGGCGGCGGACACGGAGATTATCATCTCATAGTCCTCGCTCCATCAACTGTTCAGGAAAGCATTGACCTTATGAAACTGGCATTTGATCTTGCAGACAAGTATCGCAATCCGGTGATGATGCTCTCCGACGGTCTTTTGGGGCAGATGATGGAAGCAGTTGAATTTCCAGGTTTTGTTGACATCGAACAACTCCCAAAAAAACCTTGGGCTGCTGATGGTATGCAGGGAAAAAGGACCAGAAACCTCGTCAACTCGTTTGACCTTCTTCCAGAAGGCCTGGAAGTGATGAACAAGAAGATGTGGTCAAAATATGCTGAAGTCGAAAAAAACGAAGTCAGATTTGAGGAAGTTGAAACAGCTGACGCTGAATATGTCTTCGTTGCATACGGCACCGTTGCCCGCATCATCAAAACTGTAATCAAAGATCTCCGCTCAAAAGGACATAAAGTAGGGCTTCTGAGGCCAATCACCCTTTATCCTTTCCCAAGCAAACAACTCCTCGCCCTCTCTGAAAACCCAAGAGTAAAGTTCTTCCTCGACGTCGAACTGAGCTTTGGCCAGATGATCGAAGATGTCAAACTCTCAACAGAATTCAAGAAACCGGTCCACTTCTATGGTCGCCAGGGTGGCATGCTGCCAGAACCGAACGAGATCTCCGAAGTAATGCTTAAGCTTATGAAGGAGGCAAAGTAATGGAACAGCTAAACCACATGCCAACTCCACTCATGGATACCCCGAGGAGCTATTGCCCGGGATGCACCCATGGAGTAATCCACAGGCTTGTTGCCGAAGTTATCGAGGAAATGGACCTTCTCCAGAAGGCAATCATTGTCCTTCCGGTCGGATGCTCTACGCTTGCAGTCGACTACTTTGCATTTGATTCGGTGCAGTCTGCTCACGGTCGTGCACCGGCCGTTGCCACTGGAGTTAAAAGGGCCCTCCCGGACAGATTTGTAATGACCTATCAGGGAGATGGCGATCTCGCCTCAATCGGTGCCGCCGAAATGGTCCATGCGGCCACCAGGGGTGAACTCATCACCACCATCTTTGTCAACAATGGCATTTATGGAATGACCGGTGGACAGATGGCCCCAACCTCGCTGATGGGCTGGAAAACCGAGACTTCCCCGTACGGAAGAACGGCACAGGCAAACGGTTATCCAATCAGGGTCTCCGAGATGCTCGCCCAGCTCAATGGTCCAGCCTATATAGCCAGAACAGATGTTGTTTCTGTTCCTGGAATCAACAAAACAAAGGCTGCAATCAAAAAAGCTTTTACAGCACAGATCAAGGGCCTTGGCTACTCAATTGTTGAAATTCTCTCCACCTGCCCGACAAACTGGGGAATGACCCCGGTTGACGCACTCAAGAGGGTCAAAGAGGAAACAATGAAGTATTATCCTCTCGGTGAATTCAAAGTTGCGGAGGGACTCTGATGGCACAACACGAACTTGTCGCCGCCGGATTTGGCGGACAGGGAATCATGATGCTCGGCAAGCTTTTTGCCGAAGCAGGCGTTCTAGAAGGCAATTATGCCACCTTCCTTCCCTCCTATGGCCCAGCCATGAGGGGTGGAACGGCAAATTGTGCCATAGTTATCTCCAAAGAGCCAATTGCCTCGCCAGTGCTTCCACATCCAAAAGTGTGTGTAGTAATGAACCTTCCATCACTTAAGACCTTTGAGCCACTAGTTGCCCCAGGAGGCACTCTCATAATCAATTCCTCCCTAATCAAGGAGAAAGCCAAAAGGACCGACATAAAAACTATCTATGTACCTGCAAATGAAATTGCTGAAAAAGCAGGAATGGTAAAAGCGGCAAACATAGTTGTCCTTGGTGTTGTCGTCAAGGCAACCGGCGCAGTAAAGGCAGAATCGGCGAAAGAGGCCATCAAGCAGACCCTCGGGGAAGCAAAAGCAAAATATCTTCCAATAAACCTGCAAGTTCTTGATGCAGGCCTGAATTTCGACATCAATGGATAGCAAAAGGCTCCTCAAGACTTTTCTCGACCTTGTCCAGATCCCGTCTGAATCAGGAAAAGAAAAGCCGGTAACTGACTACCTTGTGGCCAGGCTGCAATCTCTGGGTCTTGAGGTCTGGGTGGACGACGCTGGAAGTAGAATCGGATCCAACAGTGGAAACATAATGGGCAGGCTCAAGGGGAGCCTGCCTGGTTCCATAGCATTTTCATCACACCAGGACACAGTAGTCCCGGGTGTTGGGATAAAACCCCAAATTGCTGATGGAATAATACGCTCAGATGGAACAACGGTCCTTGGCGCAGATGACAAGGCCGGCTTGGCTTGTGTCCTGGAAATGCTTGAATACATAAAGGACAAACCACACTCGACAATAGAGGTTGTTTTTGACATCTGTGAAGAGGTAGGTCTCAGAGGTGCCACACAGTTTGATACATCAAAACTGGAAAGCAAATATTCGGTAATCCTGGATGTTGATGGTGCACCCGGAAGAATAAGCATTGCCGCACCATATCAGGACGTTTGCAAGGTTACAATCAAGGGCAAGCCGTCACACGCTGGCATCGCACCCGAAAAGGGAATCTCGGCAATCGAGGTAGCGTCAAGGGCCATTGCGTCGATGAAGCTTGGCAAAATAGATGACGAAACGACTTCAAATATTGGCATCATAAGCGGTGGCAAAGCCACAAACATTGTCCCTGAAGAATGCAGGATTGAAATGGAAGCAAGATCGAGGGACGAAGCCAAACTGAATGCCCAGACCAAACACATGCTTGACAGGTTTGAGGAAGAGGCAAAAAAAGCTGGTGCCACTGTGGAAGTCTCAAGAGAGCGGGTTTTTATGGGATACAAATTCAGTGAAACAGACCCACTCCCGTCGCTTGTCGCCCAGGCAGCCAGGGACGTTGGCCTCCAGCCTCAATTTATTCGCTCTGGAGGAGGATCAGTCTCAAATATCTTCAATGCCAAGGGGCTTGCATCCGTTGTAGTTGGTGTCGGCTTTGAAAACCCACACTCAAAGGACGAATTCATAAGGATCTCGGACCTTGAGGCATCAGCAAATTGGGTCATCAGGATGGTCGAGCTGGTAAAATGATGAAAAAAGCACTATCGGCCTTGATCGTATTTTTGGTAATGGTGCTGCCTCTTTCAGGAACATTTGCACTAAAAGACATCCAGGTATCCTTTATGGGTGGGTTCCAGGCAACAGATTACCAGAAAACAACTATTGAGGCCGATATTGTGACTCAATTCAAATTGATCCAGGACAATCTTGGACGCTCTTTAAATACATGGTTGAATGTCGAAGTTTTCCCAAGCTACCAGTCTATTTTGACCAAACAGGCCAGATTTATTGATTCTGACACGATAAGGGTTGTCGTAACAATCGACTATATTAAAAAAACTGGCTCCACAAAGCCGGTTTTTTATGAAATCCTCTCTGCGCTGTACCCGAATTGTCCAGAACAGACAAAGAGGATACTTTCTTTCTATTTCACATCAGGTTACCAGAAAACAAACCTCCAGTCTTTTGCTTCACTTTGCAGGATAGTTTTTGCCGAAGAAGAAATCCCGGTTTCCGCAGAAGAGAACGAGCTAACGCTCCAGGTTCTGGCAAGGGCAGCTGCAAGAATACAGAATATTGGCCAGAACGAGTCCCAGGCAAAACTTCTCGAGTTCCTCCAGACAAGCGTCAGGGACGGCATAGACAAGGCAATAAAACAAATTTACGATGACAACCTGAAAAGCTTTGTCAGGTCAGCACAACTTCCACTACCTCCAAAAACTGGCAGGGAAGAGCTTGTTGTTCTTGTAAAAGACTACCTTGCATATTCACATGCATACCCCAAAAACAAAACGCCAGCAGACCAGGCAAGCATGCAATCAAAACTTGACGAGATAAATATCGCAATCTACCAGGCAGCAACCGGAAAAACTGGCGAGCTTAAAACCACCCTTGAAGAGCTTTCCGGGGAACTGAAGGTCTGCAGGGTTAGGGACATGGCATGGTGGATATTTGGACTAATAAGCGTTTTTATCGTGATTGTTTTCTTTATGGTTCTGTTGCGCCTTTCCAGAGAGTATGGAACGCAGAGAATCCAAAAATCCTTTTTTATAAAAGATGAACCAGCAACCAAAAAAACCACCCCCACCCTTTCCACCCAAGAAACCATGGAGACCAGACCCACAGAAGAGGGTACAACAAAAAAGAGGTTCAGGGGCAAAAGGGTCCCGAGAACAGACCAGCATGGGCAATCTGGAAGAAAACCAAAAAAAGAGGTGAAGGGCCAATGAGCTTTGTTCCAGAAAAAAGATTGAAATCGGTCCTTCTGGTCTTTACTCTTGCATCAGCACTTGCCCTGCTGGTGTCCTTTTCCAGAAATGAATGGATCGGCATTTTTTTCTCCTATTCAATAATGCTTGCAAGTGCATATCTTGTTTATGCGCAATCTGCATTCATGACCCTTGTTGGTTTCAAGCCGCACCAGAACCCCAAACAAATCGTTTTCATGGGTTTTTATTTTTTTGTCATACTCATTCAGAGGACTGCAATAAAATGGTTTTCAGGTGGCGAGTGGGGTGATGCGATAACAGCTTCATTTATAATTCTTGTTGTCGCCATGTACGAGAGACATTCACTAAGATCTTTTGGCCTCACGATAAGGAATTTCTGGGGCCAGATTCTTGATTCTGCAATATCGGTGGCAATCTTCTGGTGCTGCTTCACACTCGCCAGCATTTTTGGCCCGATCCTTATGGGTGCCAGAGTGACAGGTTTTGAAATGTTTTTCCCTGCACTCGACCTGGACCTTGTTTTTTCTTTGCTTTATGTGGCACTGGTCAGTTTTGCATCAGAAATCTTCTTCAGGGGATATGTCCAGACAAGACTCGGTGGTCTTTTTGGCACCCCTGTTTCAATAATCATCCAGGCCATTCTCTTCATGCTCTTTAATGTCACCACACTGATCTGGATCTGGCAACCAATTGGAGTTGGTCAGACGTGGATACTTTTGCTCCAATGGTTCCTTTTCGGCATCGCATTGGGGCTCTTGTTCAAGGCATCAGGAAGCCTCATTGTAACGACCCTGACAAGCCTTTTTGTCAGATTGTTTCTTTTCAGCAACAATCTCCTCCTCGTCGCACAAACTTCTTCAGGAACATACACATTGCCCTTTGGCAACATATGGTCACTGTTACTTGTAAATATTGTCCTCGTGGTTTATATTGCCACGACAAAAATGAAGGACAATCTGGCATGAAAATCGCGATCCTGACATCGGGTGGAGACGCCCCTGGTATGAATGCCGCAGTAAGAGCAGTCACGAGAAAAGCTCTTTCCCTTGGTCATGAGGTTTTTGGAATAAAATACGGGTACAAAGGTCTGCTTGATGGATGTATCGAGCCGCTGCTGGCAAGAGATGTTGGCGGAATACTCGAGATGGGTGGGACAATACTCCGTTCTAGCCGCTCTGAAGAATTTAAATCGGAGGAATTTCAAAAAAAGGCCGCCAGAAACATTATGGAAAGAGGCATCGATTATGTTTTTGCTGTTGGTGGAAATGGCACCCAGACAGGCTTGCATGCACTTGCAATGCAGGGCGTAAAAACAATTGGCATACCTTCAACAATTGACAACGACCTCGTGGGAACAGACATGACCATCGGTTTTGATACCGCCGTGAATACCGCAGTATGGGCAATAGACAAAATCAGAATCACGGCCACATCACACGAAAGGACCTTTATCGTTGAGGTGATGGGGAGAGATTCAGGTTTCCTGGCTCTTTATAGTGGCCTCTCATGCGGGGCAGACACAATCCTTGTCCCAGAGTATGAAATAGACCTCAATGAGGTGTCCTCAAGGGTCATAAAGAGCAGGGACAAAAAGAAACACCATCACATAATCGTACTGGCAGAAGGAGCAGGTCATGCAAAATGGCTTGCACTCGAGATCGCCGAACGGACAGGCATCAATCCTTATGTATCAATACTGGGCTACATACAGAGGGGTGGCAGCCCAACGGCCTTCGACAGGCTGCATGCTTCAAAGCTTGGCTCACTGGCCATTGACGCTGCAATAGAAGGGCACACCGATTGTGTAGTCGGGCTAATTGATGGGAAACCGGCCCTCACACCATCAAACCAGGTCATCGGCAAGCTGAAAAAACCGGACAGGGAAATGCTCAAGCTGGCCTACCAGCTCCACGACTAGGATTCCAAGGCAATCCTTTTATCTATGCAAGATAATTCAAAAAAATTAGGCTTTATTTCAACTATATGGCCTTGCGAATACCACTCTTGTTGTTAGCCTTGAACTCGTGGAAATCCTGGAAACATTCCCGCTTCATGAAGGACTTGAAATAAAAATTGATTCCGGAAAACTTCACATTCAGGGTGAAGACCGGAAAGATATTAATGTATCTGGAAGTTTCAGGAACATGGTTTTCAGGTCCGGGGGGGTTGGCAAAAAATTGGTGCTGTCGTGTTTATTCAGGATAAAATGGTTCCAGTGGGTTTATGCATGGGCCACCTACCTGTTAAAGAAGGAGTGGCCAACAGCAGATCTCCATCTGAAGGTCCCCAGGGAATGCAACCTGAGAGCAAACGTATATTCAGGCTTTCTTTCTGTTGACGGAATCACTGGCCAGATGCAGGTGCAGGTTGGTTCCGGAAAAGCAATTGTTTCCAAATGCACAGGAAACCTCAGAATGCTTCTTTCCGGTGCCGAGTGCACAATAAAGAGTTTTTCTGGCTCCGTGTCAATATACAGTTATACCGGTGACATTGATTTTAATGGGGAACTTTTTACAGAATCAACGAACAGGATAGAGTCACTAACAGGAACAATAAAGGCGAGTCTTGTAAATCCAGACCTGAAATTCAATGCAAAGGCCTCCACCGGACAGGTAACACTTGTATCAGAGGATGGAGCAAAACAGAACGCAAAAACACAAGCATATGGAACTATTGGCAACGGAAAAGGCAGCCTTCAGCTAAAAACCAGTATTGGCAACATAACAATCGAGACTGTGTCTGACAGAAAATCTCAACCCTGAGTTTTTTGGGTTTTCATCTTGAAAAATCTGTTCGCAATCGGATAGACCCACGGTACAAAAGGAATTCTTCCAAGTGATGCCATGATCGCCGAATAAAGGGCACCTCCAAATGATGCAATTATAGACAACATCATGCCCATGACATACCATTCATAGACAGCTTGTTGTCCCATAAGCGAGCCCAGGCCAACAAAAAGGTAATACCAGGAAAACATCACCAAAAAAGTCAGGGCACCATTTATGACCGAAAGCACGGAATGATCATGGGCAAACTTGCTGTCTTTGACTGAGGCAATCATGCCTGACAACACTGCAATGCCGACAATGCCAAGGGATATGTGTGCGATTACACTGTAAAGCACTTCATTTTCTTCTGGCAGTTGATTTTTTGTCTTTTCCTGGGCCTTCTCTTCCATACAAACCATCTTAGGAGAATTGGAAACAAGGTCAACTTCACTCGCTTTAGAAAAGCATTTAATCTTCAGTTTACTTTGAAATTTCTCCCTGTTTTTTGTCAAGCATTCAAAAGCCAATGTGAAACTGTACACATCAGGATATATATTCATTCTCACAAATTCACGCCCGGCTGTTGTGGCTTATTGACTTAGTTTTATAGGGTCCTAGACTATCAAGTGAAGTATGTTTCCAATCATTTATCAGTTATCATTACCAATCCGAAAGGGGGCCTTGGTGTGAGCCAAAACGCTGACGGACCGACCCTACCAATTTCAAAGCTTGATCCCGGTTTCAAATATCAAGTTGCCAAAGAGGCGGGCGGTGAGAGAATCAAGAGCTGCTTCCAGTGTGGAACATGCACTGCTTCGTGCCCGATAAGGGCCGTCGATGAAGATTACAATCCAAGAAAAATAATCAGGATGGTCATTCTTGGCATGAGAGAAGAGGTGTTGAAATCCGAGGCAATCTGGCTTTGCACTTACTGCTACACTTGCCAGGAGAGGTGCCCGCAAGACGTTGGAATTACAGACCTCATGTTCGCACTCAAAAACATGGCGACAAGAGAGGGGCACATGCACCCTTCCTACAATGCACAGATCGGTGTTCTTTCCAGTTTTGGCAGGATGTACGAAATAACAGATTTTGATAACAAGAAACGCGAAAAGATAGGGCTTCCGCCAGTATCCAACTCGAAAGAAGTTGTAAGTGTAATCCTGGAGAAGGAAGAACTGAAAGGGGCCGCACAATGAAATATGCCCTTTTTACAGGTTGTACAATCCCGGCAAGGGCCCTTAACTACGAGCTTTCCGCAAGGAAAATCGCCGAAGCTTTCGGGATAGAACTCGTTGATATCAACGAACCATCCTGCTGCGGGATGCCGATGCGCAATGTCAACAGGGACACCTGCCTTGCGATGTCTGCAAACACCCTGGCAAAAGCCTCGGAAATGGGTCTCGAACTGGTGACTCTCTGCTCGGCATGCAATTCAACACTCTCCGAGGCCTCTATGGAGCTTTCGCATGACAGGGAGTTGAGGAAGAGGGTAAATGCAAAGCTTGAGACAGCAGGCTCGGGACCATACACTGGCGACACAAAGGTATGGCACTTCACAAGACTGCTTCACGAAAAAATTGGTCCGGAAAAAATTTCACAGGCAGTAAAAAGGCCACTCACTGGAATAAATTTTGTAAGCCACGCAGGTTGCCACTACCTCAAGCCAAGCGAAACATTCAGGCACTTTGATGATCCCGAAGCACCAACAACCCTTGACGCCCTGATAAAGGCAACAGGCGCAAACAGCATCACCATAATGAACAGGAACGAATGTTGCGGAGGCGGAATCCTTGGCATCAGGGAGGCCACTTCAATCAAGGTCGCGTCAGGGAAATTGCAAAGGATCAAGGCTAGAGGCAATATTGATGCAATGGTCCTGCACTGCCCATTCTGCAACATCCAGTACGAAGGAAACCAGAAGAAGGCCGAGAAAGAGATAGGCGAACCAATTGATCTGCCTGTCCTCTACCTCCCGCAAGTCATCGGACTGGCAATAGGAATCGATGAAAAGGACCTCGGTTTCAACCTGAACAGGGTCAAACCAAAAACGATACTGGACAGGCTGGCTGTTGGAGTCAAGGAGGCCTGATGGAACACTACAAATATGTGATAGTCGGAAATGGTATAGCCGGGCTAAGGGCTGCTGACACCATAAGGTCTGAAGACAGGGACGGCACTATCTGCATGATCAGCGAAGAGCCCTTCCTCAGCTACTCAAGACCCCTCATTTCATACTACATCGGTGGCGAAACAACCCTTGAAAAAATGTTCTACCACGAGCAGGATTGGTATGACAAAAGGGACATCAAGCTTGAACTGGGGAATGCAGTTGTCAGGTTCGAGCCAATCTCAAACAGGCTGACGCTCAAGGATGGCAAAGAAATCTCTTATGAAAAGCTCCTGATAGCCACAGGTGGCAAATCCCAGGTCCCAGACATGCCTGGAAAAGACCTCGACGGAATATATACATTTACTGACCTCGACACAGCCAAAAAAATAAAAGAAAAGACAAAAGACGCAAGAAGGGCATTTGTCATCGGTGGTGGCCTCGTTGGTCTTAAGGCCGCACAGGGTCTTGTCGATGCTGGGCTCGATGTAACAGTCGTCATAGCCTCAAACCAGATCATGTCACAGCTGCTCGATGAAACGGCGGCCTCCATTGTAAAAAGAAGGCTGGACCGCAAAGGAATCAGGGTCATCCTGAACACATCAATCAGTGAAGTCCTTGGCAAAAACAAGGTTGAAGGTGTCGTTCTTGAGTCAGGCGACGAACACGAGTGCGACATACTGATATTCGCAAAGGGTGTCAAACCTGACCTCAAATTCCTCAAAAACACCGAGATCAAGACCGGTGAGGGCATAATCGTCGATAACCACATGAGGACAAACATCCCGAACGTCTGGGCCGCTGGCGACTGCACAGAGACATTTGAAGAATCGTTTGGAAGATCAACAACAAACCTCGTCTGGCCAAGGGCGTCCGAGCAGGGCCGCATCGCCGGTTTTAACATGGTTGGAATACCAAGGGAATACAGGGGCTGGTTCTGGATGAATTCGTTCCAGTTCTATGGCCTTTCTTGCATCTCAATAGGCAACATAAAACCAACAGGCGGCCAGTTTGAGGTAATGATAAACCAGAACATCAGGGAGGGCCTGTATAGAAAGGTCATCCTGATGGATGACAAGGTCATAGGCGCCCTGTTCGTTGGAAAGATAACAACTATAGGGACCCTCAATGGTCTCATCAAGAAACAGGTTTCCGTGAAAGGCCACAAGGAAGATGTCCTGGAAGACAAGCTTGCCTTGCTGGTTTTCTAGGAGGTCACAATGAAAACAATCCTTGTTGACTTCGAAAAATGCGTTGGTTGCAGGCTCTGTGAGAGAGCCTGTCTAAAAAAACACACACCTGAAGGCTCTGAAATACCCCACGAGATCGACAAACAGCTCTCGAAACAGAGGGTCCATGTGGAACTTGCCGGAACCAGGCCCTACCCGTTAAGGTGCAGGCACTGTGACGATGCTCCATGCGTAACGGCGTGCATGACCGGTGCAATGCACTTTGACCCTGAAACTGGAATGGTCAACGTTGATTACGACAAATGTATCGCATGCTGGATGTGCGTCATGAACTGCCCATACGGCGGAGTGCTTCCCAATGAGGACTACACCAAGGTACTCAAATGTGACAGGTGTCTTGATGTTCCAATACCGGCCTGCGTGGACGCGTGCCCGAAAGATGCGCTTGTCTACGAAGAAGTCGAGATGAGGGACGACAATCTCTGTGTTGGTTGCGGACTTTGCGTCGAGGTGTGCCCGTTTGGCGCCATCACCATGGTGCAGACAGAGAGGGGCCTTAAGGCCAGGACAAACTCCGAGCTTTGCAGGGGGTGCTCTCTCTGTTCAACAAGCTGTCCTTACGGTGCGATATTCATGAATTATCATACCACAGACAAACTCTCCGACCAGATTAGAGAAATCATCAGGTCATACTAGGGGGACAAATGGAACAACAACCAGCAAAAAGAGGAATATTCAACCCAAAAATTGTCGCTTTTGTTTGTAACTGGTGCTCCTCGGCCTCCGGAGACCTTGTGGGTCCGATAAGGGCCCCATACAGGGGTGTGCCAAGAATATTAAGGGTGCTCTGCTCGGGAAGGATCATGGCAGACAACGTCCTTGAAGCAATGGAGATGGGCTCAGACGGAGTTTTTGTGGCCGGATGCGACTCATACGAGTGCAACTACAGGGACGGAAACTTCATAGCAAAAAGAAGGATGCACTTTGCAAAAAACCTTCTCAAATTTGCAGGCTTTGACCCAGGCAGGGTGGAAATTTCGCTTGGCTTCCTCCAGCTCATCAGCGACCCGCTTGAGCAATTCAGGAAAAAAATTCTAAAACTTGGGCCACTTGGCCAGGCAGAAACTGAAAACTTTACCCCTGAGGACGTCAGGGAAAAACTCATGATGGCAAGAAAAGTCACCCAGGACCCTGAAATAGGCTGGATGGTGGGCAAGGAAAACCAGCTCACCGAAATAGGCAACACCTATGATCTCAAGATATCCCAGCAAGAATTTGACGAGATGATCATTGACAAGATCAAGCACAAGTATCGTCTCTACGCCGTGCTTGGCAAAATTGACAAGATACCGATGACAATACCGGAAATCGCAAAACAGTCGAATTTTCCGGAACCTGAAGTGTTCAATCTCATACAGGAGCTTGAACATTCCGGAATGGTGAACGAGGCGGGGTTGTCCGGCAGATATTTCCAGTACATCCAGGCCTGAAAGGAGCACCATGACAACAACAGGAAAAACTGACAAAACATTTGGTTCGGTGCTCGTTGTGGGTGGTGGCATCGGAGGAATCCAGACATCCCTTGACCTTGTCGAAGCAGGCTTCAAGGTCTACATGGTGGAGAGCTCGCCGGCAATTGGCGGTGTAATGGCCCAGTTGGACAAGACGTTCCCGACCAACGACTGCTCGATGTGCATCCTCTCTCCAAAACTGGTCTCATGCGGCAGGAACCAGAACATTGAAATAATCACCAACGCCGAGGTGACCCACGTTACCGGGCGCCCTGGCAATTTCAAGGCCAACGTAAATGTTTATCCAAGATACGTTGACCCAAAACTCTGCACAGGTTGTGGAACGTGCATGCAATATTGTCCAGTCCACTGCATATCGGGATTCAACGAGGGGCTGGCTGGCAAAAAGGCCATCTTCATCGAGTTCCCTCAGGCCATACCGCTCGTGGCAACAATCGACAGAAACGCATGCATAGGCTGCCAGATGTGCGAAAATGTCTGCCTTGCCAAAGCTGTAAAGTACTCAGACAAGCAAGAGGAAAGAACGCTTGATGTCGGAGCTGTCATACTGGCCCCTGGTTTCGAAGAGTTCAGGCCAGAGTTGAAATCCGAATATGGCTACGGCAGGTATCCAAACGTCATCAGCTCGATACAATTTGAGCGCGTCCTGAACGCCTCTGGCCCATATCAGGGCCACGTTTTGAGGCCATCTGATGGCAAAATCCCGAAAAAAATCGCCTGGCTCCAGTGCATCGGCTCCAGGGACCCCAAAGCCGGAAAACCCTACTGCTCAGCCGTTTGTTGCATGTACGCCACAAAAGAAGCAATCATGACAAGAGAGCACGTCCCGGACATTGAACAGACAATCTTCATCATGGACATGAGGGCGGTAGGCAAAGGGTTCGAGCAATACTACAACAGGGCACAAAATGAATACGGCATCCGTTACATACGCTCCCGCATCCCGGAAGTCATGGAAGACCCTGTAACACATGACCTTACGCTCAGGTATGAATCTGAAGATGGTACTGAAAAAACCGAAACCTTCGACCTCGTCGTGCTATCAGTCGGACTCCAGACCTCGGAGACGGTAAAAAAACTTGCAGACAACCTCGGGTTGGAAATGTCCGAAGACGGCTTTGCCAAAACCGACTACACAAACCCGCTTTCAACAAGCAGGAGCGGAATCTATGTGGCCGGCGCTTTCTCTGGTCCCAAAGACATTCCGGAGACCGTGGCGCAGGCAATCGGGGCTTCAGCCAAAGCTGGTGCCGATTGCGCAGCAGGAAGGGCAACCTGCCTGGTGGAAAAAGAGTATCCACCACAAACAGATGTCCTTGGCGAAGAGCCAAGAATCGGAGTTTTTATCTGCCATTGCGGCATCAACATAGCAAACACGGTCGATGTCGTCGATGTAATGGACTACGCAAAAACACTGCCAAACGTTGTTGTTGCAGAACACAATCTCTACACATGCTCCCAGGACACCCAGAAACTGATTTCCAAATCAATAAAAGACAACAACCTGAACAGGGTTGTTGTGGCTTCCTGCACCCCAAGGACCCATGAGCCACTTTTCCAGGAAACTCTGAGGGAATCAGGATTAAACCCATATCTGGTTGAGATGGCAAACATCAGGGAACACTGCTCGTGGATACACCAGGGTGACCCGGCCAATGCAACAGAAAAGGCAAGAGACCTCGTAAGGGTCGCGGTTGCAAAGGCCAGAATGCTCCAGCCACTCGCCAGAAGGTCGCTGCCGGTAACCCAGTCTGCCCTTGTGATTGGCGGTGGCGCGGCTGGAATGAATGCCGCTCTGGACATAGCCAGAAATGGCTACCCCGTCACGCTCATTGAAAAAACGGACGAGCTGGGTGGAAATCTCAAATATGCCAGATACACCAACGAAGTTGGCGACATGCAGGCATATCTCAAATCACTCATTTTTGAGGCCACCAGAAACAAGCTCATAACAATCAAGACGAACACTGTTCTTGGCGATCTGTCCGGCTCAGTTGGCAGTTTCAAGCCAGTTCTCAAAAACACGACCACAGGAGAAAAAGAAGAGATAAGCGTAGGTGCAATAGTTGTTGCAACAGGCGCCAACCAACACAAACCAAAAGAATATCTCTATGGCGAAGATCCAAAAGTACTCACCCAGCTTGAGTTTGAGAAAAAACTTATAGAGGGAAACGGCGTCAAGAACGCAAAATCCATTGTAATGATACAGTGCGTCGGCTCCAGAAACGACGAGCATCCATACTGCTCCCGTATATGCTGTTCAACGGCAGTAGCAAACGCCAATCTCGCAAAAGAGGAAAACCCGAACGCAGAAGTTTATATCCTATACAGGGACATCCGCACCTATGGATTCAGGGAACACTATTACAACAAGGCAAGGGAAAAGGGTGTAATCTTTGTCAGATGGGACCCGGACCACAAACCAGAGGTCATCAAGCATGATGGCAAGCTCTTTGTCAGGGTAAATGACCCGGTCCTCAGGACAACGCTTGAGATACCCGCAGACCTTCTGATCCTGTCATCCGGCGTTGAGCCAAACCCCGACAACAAGGACATCGGAACAATTCTCAAAGTACCAATCAACGATGAGGGTTTCTTCCTTGAGGCCCACGTCAAGCTCCGCCCGGTGGACTTCGCAACAGACGGCGTCTATCTTGCAGGAATGGCCTACCATCCAAGGATGCTCGATGAAACGCTTGCCCAGGCAAGTGCCGCCGCAGGAAGGGCACTCACCGTAATATCAAAGGACAAACTCCTTTCTGAAGCAGCAATTGCCAATGTAAATGAAGACATCTGCGATGCCTGCAGGATATGCCTTCCAATGTGCCCATACAGCGCAATAAACTTGAAAAATGTTGGCGAGAAACAGGTTGCAAATGTCGATGAGGCACTGTGCAAGGGCTGTGGCGCCTGTGCGGCGGCCTGCCCATCTGGAGCCATGGAGCAACTCGGCTTCACAACAAAACAGCTTGCATCCATGATTGATGCAGTTTTGGAGGAGGCGGTAAAGTGAGCGCAGAAAAAAACAAACCCCTGATTGTCGTTCTTTCATGCAACTGGTGCACTTATGCCGGTGCCGACCTTGCAGGCGTATCAAGGTTCCAGATGCCGACAAATTTCAGGTTGATTCGAACAATGTGTAGCGCAAGAATCGACCCGGAACTTGTCCTGAAGGCCTTTGCAAAAGGCGCCGATGGTGTGATAGTAGCCGGGTGCCACCCTGGAGATTGCCATTACATATCAGGGAACTACAGGGAGAGGAGAAGGATAAAACTCCTTGAAATGATGCTCAAACAAATCGGCATATCCCCAAAAAGGTTCGCCCTGGAATGGATTTCTGCATCTGAAGGCCAGAAATTTGCCGACACAATGAGAAACTTCTCCGCCCAGATTGACAGGCTTGGGATGTCGCCAATAAGAACCAGGCTCATGGAAGAGAATGAAAGAAAGGAAGTGGCCCATGTCTGAAAAAATTAGACTTGCCATTGCCACTGCTGCCACATGCGATGGCTGCGACATGGCCATAATCGACATTGACGGGATGCTCCTCGACCTTCTCGACATAGCCGACATAGTGTTCTCCCAGACCTACGTCGACACCAAATACGAAGACCTCGAAAAGATGCCTGACGGATACATCACTGCTTCACTGGTGCACGGCTCCATGAGAGATGAAGAAAACGTCCACCTTGCAAAACTGCTCAGGAAGAAATCGAAGCTGATGGTGGCTTTTGGCGCCTGTTCGGCATTTGGTGGGATACCGTCACTTGCCAATTCCGTAAAAGGTGGAATGGGCAAGATATGGCAAACTGTCTACGGGAAAGATACAGCATCAACAGTCAACCCAGAGGGTACAACGCCACAACACAAGTGGAAAACGCCCCTTGGGAGGACGCTCACACTGCCAGAGGCAGAACAAAAGATAGTCCCGATGGACAGAATCATTGACGTTGACTACTACCTTCCTGGTTGCCCGCCTGCCGTATCAACCATAAAAACCTTTGTCGGGGCAGTGCACAGCCACGTCACAAAAGGAACACCGCTCCCGCCAAAAGGTGCAATAATCGCCTCGGAAAAAACCCTTTGCGAAGAGTGTCCGAGGGTAAAACCTGAAAGATACAACATCAAGAAGATCAACAGGCCCTACGAAATCGAGCTTGATCCTGAAAAGTGCTTCCTTGAACAGGGCATAATCTGCCTTGGTGTTGCAACAAGGGCTGGCTGTGGCGCCCAGTGCACAAAAGTCGGCAACATGCCATGCAGGGGATGCTATGGTCCGACCGGGCTCGTACTGGACCAGGGTGCTTCAATGCTTTCAGCCCTTGGATCAATACTGGACATGACCGACCACGAGCTTGACATGACCGATGATGAACTGGAAAAGATCGTAGCACAGGTTCCCGACCCACTGGGCACCTTCTACAGATATACCTTTGGAAATGCAATCATCAACGAGGCCGTTGAGGACGCGGAGGAATAAGCAAAATGGCAGAACCAATCATCTTTGATGAAAAACACAGGGCTGAAACCAACCAGATAACAATTTCCCCAGGGACAAGGCTCGACGGACATGTAAAGATAGAGATCTTCCTCGACAGCTTCGGCAATGTTGACGAGTGCTTCTTCCAGATCGTGGAGTTAAGGGGTTTCGAGGAATTTTGCAAGGGCAGGCCGGTTGAAGAACTGCCACGCATAGTGACCCAGCTTTGCGGAATATGCCCATGGGCGCACCACCTCGCATCATCAAAGGCTCTGGACATGATGTTTGATGTCGATCCGCCAAAAACGGCCAAGATGCTCAGGGAGGCCGCATACTGCGGGCATTACATACACTCCCACATCTCCCACTTCTATGCACTCGGCGCACCAGATTTTGTTCGCGGCCCGGGAGCACCGGCATCCAAAAGAAACGTTGTTGGCGTAATTGAGGCTGTTGGCAGGGAGCTTGGCGCAGAGGTCCTTCATACAAGGGTCATGGCCCAGGACATCCAGGCCAGGATCGGCGGAAGGGCGACCCATCCAGTCTTCGGGCTTCCAGGCGGGATCAGCAAGCCGATTTCCAAGGAAGATCGCACCGAGATGCTCTCACAGGCAAAAACACTGCTGGAGTTTGCCAAAAAAACTGTCAAAATCCTCGAAGCAGTGGTTCTTTCCAACAAGGCATACCTCGATATCATCACCAACAAAGATTTGTATTACCACGAAAGTTACCACATGGGCCTTGTGGACGAAAACAACCACGCGAATTTCTACGACGGAAAAGTCAGGGTAATTGATCCGAGGGGCAAGGAATTCACCAAATTTGAGGCCAAAAACTACCTGGAGGAAGTAGCAGAGCAGGTAATGCCATGGAGCTACCTCAAATTCCCGTATCTGAGGAAAATTGGATGGAAAGGCCTGACAGACGGCCCGGAATCTGGGCTGACAAGAGTTGCGCCCCTCTCCAGACTTAACGTGTCAAAAGGAATGGCAACACCACTGGCAAACGCAGAGTGGCAGAGGTTCATGGACACGCTGGGCGGCGCGCCGGTACATTTCAGCCTTGCAAACCATTGGGCAAGGGTCATCGAGCTGGTCTATGCTTGCGAGAGGCTGGTTGAACTGCTCTCCGACGATCAGATAACTGACCCAAAAGTCAGGAACATACCAACCACAAACAAGAGGGTTGGGATGGGAATTGTCGAGGCACCAAGGGGAACACTCATACACCACTACGAGTCCGACGAAAACGCCATGGTCACAAAAGTAAACATGATCGTTGCAACAGCCTTCAACCACGGTGCAATATGCATCGACACAGCAAAAGCCGCAAGAGGGCTCATAAAAGACGGCATGGTTTCCGATGGTATCCTCAATATGGTGGAAATGGCCTTCAGGGCTTATGATCCATGCTTCTCATGCGCCACACACTCGCTCCCTGGCCAGATGCCACTGGAAGTCAGGGTCCATAACAGCAACGGCGAAATCACACAAACGCTGAGGAAATAATTGTCAAAAATTTTCATAGGACTCGGCAACCCAATCCTCTCAGATGATGCAGTCGGGTTGAGGATCCTTGAGGCTTTAAGGTCAAAAAATGAGGGCAGGGCAACTTTCATGGAGGCAAACTCCGGTGGTCTTGCCCTTCTTGACATGGTGCAGGGCTTTGACGAGGCCGTGCTCATCGACTCAATCATGACCGGCCAGGTGTCGCCAGGCACATTAATGGTTTTTTCGCTCCAGGATTTTTCGGAAACAAGGCACGCAAGCAACCTGCACGACGTGAATTTTGCAACAGCACTTGAAATTGGCAAAAACCACGGGCTGAAGATACCAGACAGATTCACAATCTACGCGGTAGAAGTCAGCGAGGTGCTGACATTTTCGGCCACAATGACGCTCGAAGTTGAAACATCCCTTCAAAAAATCATTTCGGAAATAGCCGCAAGAGAAAATCTTCTGGCTTGATTTTGTCAGCCAAAATCCCACAAAAAAATAATTTCGCAAATTAAACCTACGAAATTATAAAACCGACAAAAAATCCTTTTTGTGTGACAAAATGATGTCACATGCCATGAATATCATTTGCCGCATGGAAAAACTTTCAAACCTCTTTGAGTTTGAATACGTCCTGAATGGCAGAATAGCTTCGCACTGCCTTTCAGTCTTACGAAGGGGCCTTTCAAAAGACCCGGTACATGGGGAAAAAATAAGTGGTGCAGAGAGTTTTTTTGACAACATCACGCCTGGCAATGACAGGGAATGCGGCAAAAAAGGGAACATGGTGCGTGACGACGGAGGCAGGTGGGCGACAGTCCACCAGGAAAGGCTGGGACGATGGAAGGTGAGGGTCAGGGTGAGCCAGAAGGAAGGTCTTGAAGTCACACAGGCTTACCTTGACTCCTCGGGGACAATGTTTGGCTACCACAGAATGCTGTCTCAAAATTACATTCTGGCAAGATCACGGTGCAAGCTCGGGCCATTTATTGTGCCATTTTCAAAAGGTTTTGCCGTCGGAGGGCTCTTTGTTCCACACCACTCGTTTTCTGTCTTGCAGACGTGCTGGTTTTATGAGGATGGCACTGTCGTCTCGAAAGTGACGGAGTCTGAAGGCCTGCCCTCTTTTTACAGGTTCGACTACTTCATTGATGTCTACGAGGCGATGTTGCTGGACAAAAACAAAAAATGGTGCAATTTGCTGAAATTGCCAGTCTACAGCGAATATTGCGGGGCAGACAGGGAAGGCAACTCCATGATGGTGCAGGTTGATGACATTGGGGTGATGAGGTGCGGACAAATAGAGGGCCTGCCATGGGAGTGCACGTTGTCCAGAAAAAAGATACCAATGAGGGGTCCTCTTCCACCAAAAATAGGCATTCCGCTTGGCGAAAAAATATGGCTCAATTTTTTGATAAAGTGCGAAAAGCCTGTCCTCTCAGTGCTTGGGCCAAAAATGACCTTCGAAATCTAGAGCCTCAAGCCTCTCTTGGTATCAAGGACAAAAGCACTGGATGTGAGAGGATCATAAATGATTTCGCCTGATTCGGGCAGTTCCATGTCGAGCTTCAGGGTTTCGCCTTCAATCTCTGCCTTGTAAGATTTTCCAGCACCAACATCAATTGCCACACCCTCGAACACTTCAAGTTTTGTGGTTTTGGGTGATGCGACCATTTTTACCGGCACAATTTCCCTGAAAATGCCTGATTCAATTATGATGTCAACCTCATATTCCTCAAAAGAGATGAGGCCATTTGTCTTGGCAACCAGATTGATTGCGTAATATCCTTCTTTTTTCTCGATTGAATCCAGTTTTACAAAATCGCCCTTTATGACAAGGTTTGGAGCATCTTTGATTTCGACACCTACCTTGAAGCGTGCCTCTCCAGCAACATTCCCCAGATCAACCATTCTTGGCCATATCCGATTTTGTGCGCTCTTTTGCGTGACGGCAATTGACAGCAGCGAATCTGGCGAGAGAACATATGTTGTTTCACCAACTGAGATCATGTCCAGCGGTGAATCGCAAACCTTTTCACTGAAAAGCGAAAACCCCTCTTTGTTGTAGAATGAGAGCAGACCATCATCAAAAAGAACAACAATCATTCCGGAGCAGAAACCTATGGACACTGGCTTTGATCCAGATGATGCCACCAGTTCACCTTTCCATTTGAACTCTTTTGTATCATAGGCCTGCACCCAGAAAGAGGGGCTAGACCCATAAATGGCCCTTGTCATGACATAAATTGTTTCCCCGTCAGAGGCAATTTTTGCCGGTACAATATCAAGCCCAAGGTTTGCACGGTCAATGATGCCCGTTTCCTTGCCACCGACTGTTATGGAAATCCTGCCATCTTTTGTGGGCATAAAAGTATTTTTCCCAACCACAACGCCCCTTAGTTTCCCATCATCACTCATGGGTGGTGAGAAAACCTTGTTCTGGCTGTTTCTGTCATCTGCAACCTCAAACTTTTTGCCCTGGATCTGAAAAAATATTTTCTCCTTCTCAATTTTTTCAATAAAACCACTGTCTGGCTTTCCTATAACAATCCCCGATTCTCCATCAATTGTTACTGTCCCGTCTGTAATTTCCCAGCCATCACTTATTCCCACATCTTCCGTTTGTTCAAAGGGTGTCCATTGACCCTTTGAATACCTCAAAAATCCGTTCTTGAGCTGCAAAACAGGTTCACCATCGTAAACGCTCATGGACAGGATATTCGGTTTCCCCCAGGACAACCCTTGAGGGAGTTCGGGCTGCACAGGATAATCGATCCTTTGAATGGTATCGCCATCAATTTTGTAAACTGCCTTTTCAGTGGCAATGAAAGGCCTTGCCGAAGCAAGGGCAGTTTCTGCCGGCCATCTGGCCCTCCAGATGGCATCCACTGAAAGCCTGAGCGGTTTCTGGCTCTGGGGGAAGTAGATTGCGTAAACGGCAGTAAAAACCACAAGCCCGACGAGCAGGACCCACCAGTTTTTTCTCATATCAGGCCTCCGACAAACGACATCACGGCCGCAATCAGCAGGTATGACCCGGCAAGAAGAAATATTCGGGAGGTACTGGCCCCGGTTTTTTTGGCAAGCATCCACAGCAGGACATACCTGAAAATGAATAAAACCAGAACAGGATAGACGAGGAAAACCGACTCATAAATTGCTTTTGCAAGAATTCCTGTCAAAGGCAGCAATTTGTATATTGGCCAAAAAACCGACTGGTAAATAAGACCGACAACACAGGCGCAAAAACCGACAAAATTTATCAGGGCCAAATTTTCTGTAAACAGCAATAGCCCCTTTTTTCCAAGAAAAATCAGCACTGGCAGCAATATCGACAAAATCTGCGCCAAAAAAGAAAAAGCGACCCTGGCAGGCAAAGAAAAGGCTACCGGGCTGGGAAAAGGCGAAACAGATGTCGCATCGGGACCAAGCGCATTCTGCACAAGCAAAACAAGGCAAAATATCTGGAGTAAAATTGTTATGACTATCGACTCACCAATCGAAGGCGGACTGGATATCGCAGATGCCAAATCAGTAAAAGCTGTCCTTGCCTGGCCAATAAACCTCCTCACGATATCCCCACCACATTTCCAATCGTCCTGACAAAATCGGGAACAAGATCAAGACGACCTATTGCCGCAAGAAAGGCGAATGCAACAAGAATGGTTGCCATTGCCCACCCGGCGCACGCCCCCAGAGGATTTGTAGCTGTCTCGTCGGCAATCTTTCCCAGCGCTACCCTCAGTTTTGGCATAAAAAACGGGCCTGGGATGTCAATTCCCGGCCTGGCCCTGCTTACCTCATTCTCAAAATTGTCCACCTAATCTCCTTTTTATCATCTCTTTGGCCTTATGTATCCTGGACTTTACTGTTCCCTGCGGGATACCAAGAATTCTTGCAATTGCGTCGGTTGGCATGTCGTCAAAGTAAAGCATCGTCAACGGGAGCCTGAATAGTGCCGGGAGTTCCATGATCGCCTTTCTCATGTCCAATATGGTCTCCGGATCGCTTTCTTTGCTCCACTCTTCAACTGGATCAGCCTGCGGCCTTCTTTTTCTGAGTCTGTCAATCGAAAGGTTTCTGGAAATCTTGGAAACCCAGAGGTCAAAAGGCACCCCGTCCTTGAGGCTCCGGATTCCGACAAAAGCCTTGAGAAAAGCCTCCTGCGCGACATCCTCGGCCTCATCCCTGTTTCCAAGGACATAAAAAGCAATCTTTGCGACCCTCTCCTTGCAAGAGTCGGCAAGCCTGATAAAAGCCTCCTGGTCGCCATTTTTTGCCAGATGAACGAGTTTTTTGTATTCATCTTCCATCCCCACAGTGCCTTCAACAACTCAAACGCAAAAGTGGGGTGTGCGGTTCATCAGATTTCGAAATCGTTGCCGTCGGGTGCGGCAAGACTCTCGAACCTCGTGAACTGGCGAAGAAATTTCAGCTTGATCACGCCCACCGGGCCATTTCTCTGCTTTGCAAGCACAAGGTCGATAATGTTGAGGTCGCGCTCCTTCTGTGCTTCAGGGTGCGAGAGGAACATTACAACATCAGCATCCTGCTCGATTGAGCCAGATTCCCTGAGGTCTGAAAGGACAGGGCGACGGTCCTGCCTCTGCTCCACCGACCTTGAGAGCTGGGACTGGACGATAACCGGTATGTTTAGTTCCCTTGCCAGAGCCTTGAGCGAACGTGTCATCTGGGAGATTTCCTGCACCCTGTTTTCAGTTTTCTGTGGCGTCCTGAGTAGCTGGAGGTAGTCCACAATTATCATGCCTATATTGGCCTCTTTCGCCAGCTTTCTGGCCTTTGCCCTAAGCTCCAGGACCGAGAGGTCAAACGAATCATCAATATAGATCGGGGCATTGTAGAGCTCGCTCATGACATGGCCAATGCGTGGCCAGGCATCATCACCAAGCATGCCCCTTCTCATGTCGGAAGCATTCACCCTGGCCTCGCTGGCAATCATGCGCTCCACGAGCTGTTCTTTTGACATTTCAAGCGAGAAGATGGCCACGGGTTTGCCAGAGCGCAAGGCAGCATTGCACGCCATATTCAGGCCCAAGCTGGATTTTCCGACAGAAGGCCTCGCAGCAAGAATGACGAGGTCAGATGCCTGAAATCCAGCAGTGAGCTTGTCCAGATCATAAAATCCTGAAGGTAGTCCTGTTATGCCAGCTTTTGTCTTTGAAAGTGCCTCAAGCCTCTTCAATACTGGGCCCAACAAGTCCCTGATGTGCGAGAAAGTGCTTTTGTGGGCGGCCGCTTCAAAGAGGAGTTTCTCGGCGCTGTCAATGAGCTCGTCTGCCTTTACGCCGTCTTGATAGGCATTCGACGTGAGTATTCCACCAACCTCGATGACCTTCCTCAGAAGTGATTTTTCCCTGACTATCTGGGAGTAGTACCCAAGATCGGCGGCGGTTGGCAGGGCCGTTGTGAGCTCTGACAGATATTCAATCCCGCCAGCTTTTTCAAGCTTTTTGTCCTGCTTGAGCTTTTCTGCTATTGCAAGATAATCAACAGGCTTGCCACCTTCATACTGCTCAAGGATAGCCCCGTACAGGATTTTGTGGCGTGGCTCATAGAAATCTTCAGGCGAAGTTATCCAGTCGGTCACCTGAGGAATCGCTGAAGCGTCCATCATGATGCCCGAGAGTATTGCCTGTTCCATGTCAAGCGCGAATGGCGGGAGTCTGGGTTCAATTGAAAGCATAATAGGAGATATTATAGCTTGTGGTCCCTCTTTTCAACCAGCCTGTTCGTTGCATTTAGCAATGCAAGGAATTACATTAGAACATGAAAATGGACTGGATAAATGACTATTTTGATGAAACATATGCGAAGTATTTTCTAGAACCTGTTGATGAGGAGAGGACTTCTTCACAGGTCGCCTTCATAGAAAACATCCTTGGTATATCACCTCCCTGTGAAGTTGCAGATTTCTGCTGTGGCATCGGAAGGCACACGGTAGAGTTTGCAAAGAGGGGATACCTTTCTGTTGGCTACGATTTCAACGACTACTACATAAATCGTGCCTCCCAGCAGGCGCTAGATTGTGGGCTTGTGTCTGCGTTCTTTTTCAAACAGGACATGAGAAATTTTCAGGAAGAGGGCCTGTTTGATGTTGCATGTTGCCTGTGGGTCTCATTCGGGTACTTTGATGACGACACGAACAGGGACATTTTCTTCAGGATGGTAAGGTCGCTGCGGTCTGGCGGAAAATTTTTCATGGACCTGGAAAACAGGGAATACATCCTGAAAAATTTCATCCATGAGAAGTGGAGAACAAAAGACGAGGCAGTCATCCTTGAAAGAAACAAGTTTGACCCGGAAACAAGCAGGATAAAATGCAACAGGACAATTATTGAAAACGGCACAAAGAAAATCTACACACGCCACGTCAGGATGTATACTGCAACAGAAATAATCCAGCTTGCAAAAGCAAGCGGCCTCCAGGAAATAAAACTTCTTGGAGACTGGGACGGAAAACCATACGGACTCCAGACCCAGCGCATGATACTCACAGGGAGACTGCCATGAAACGAACACTTGCCATTGCCACTGTTCTGGTCACAATCTTTCCATATTGCCCATCCAGCTTCAGTTCACTATCAGGCACAAACGGTGTGTGGGTGGAAGATACCCAGATGTCCTACGCAGGCACCTACGATTTATACTGCACCTTTGCTTCCGGCTTTGACCCAGAGGCCTCAAGCTCGACCTATCTCTCTGTCGACTATAAACCAGGTGGGCAAGGCACAAAGCTCACACCAGATTCGAAATATCTGCCTGTAGAATTTGTAGTCGATTCAAAAAATATCTGCTCATTCGAGGAGCTCTGGCTTTCATGGTCAGTTGCTGGTGAAAAGCCAGAAGTTGTCTTCGAGGCAGAAAACCTTGATACCCAGTCACCAAAAACACAAAACAGGCAATCAGTTTTCATTGAAAAAGGCAATACATACGGTAATGGTTTTCAGTGGGAGCGCTTCGGGGTCTCGGAAGGAATGGATTACGGACTGCCGGCCAGATACAAACTGAGAATGCTCATTGACGCATCAAAACCGTTCAGGGTAAAAATTGATGCCCTGTACATCGGCAACGGCAAATGGAGGCCACAGGATTCAAAACCAGAGTTTGCACCTGAAACTTTTTACACCGAAAAGGTAATGTTCTGGACATTGCCGATTACATCAGTTTTCAAAAATACCCTGCAACCACCAAAATCATCCATCATCTCCAAAATCGACGTGAATGTGCTGAAAAACCACTCAGAGCCATTCATCCTCGCAATCACTGGCGGAGTAAACCTGGGCGATGTGGAAATTTCCCTCAACAAGCCGCTGGCTTCGGGGAATGCACAGGCAAATGTCGAATTCTTTACCGTTTCATACATGAAAAAGCGGTTCAACATCAATGGGCCGGTCAGCGAAAAAGTTGAAGTTGCCGAGTATATCTCAAAAGGCTCAAAACTTGTGATACCAGAGGGCAGGACAGGTTTTTTCTGGCTAAAATTCAGCTTGCCCGAGCAATTCCAGGAAGGAACGTTCAAGGGGCTCCTGAAGATCAAGAACGCTATAACTGAAGACCTTTATCTGCCCATTAACCTGAGGGCATGGAATCTCGATCTCCCCAAAAACCCCGAATGCCTGATGTTCCAGGCCACAAACCACATCAAGCTGGTTCAAAAGGGGAAAGTTTCTCCCGATGACGGCTGGAAACGCTACAAATCGGACTTTGATGAAATGGCATCAAGGGGCGTGAAATCAGTTGTTTTACCGGTACCGCTTGTTTCTGACCCACCATACATGCCGGACCTGCCAAAACTGGAAAACCTTGCAAAAATGGCCTCTTCATCAGGCTTCAACAGGTTTTTCATGGACATCACCGAGACCTACGGGCTGGCAAAAAAATCAGTTCCAGAAGAACTGAAATCCGAGCTTTCAAGGTCACTTGAGCAGTCGCTGTCGGCCATAAGGAAGATTGGCCTTGAACCTGTGATCTACATTGGAAAAACCACGAGCGAATTCGATAATGGTCAAAAGGAAATGTTTTCCATAGCCACATCTATAAATGCCCCGCCAAGAACTGCCTGCCACTTCACATTGTGGCCGGACCAGCCACAAGTTGACTTCCCAATAATTGACTATCCAGTCATTGACTATACAGTCACCCAACGGCAGGGAAAACTCCCCGAAGGTGTGATCGTCAATTTCCAGCCATCACCCCACTGGGGAATGGGGCACCAGTCGAGGGTTTTTGCCGGTGCCTACGCTTATGCACATGGATTGAAATATCTTTCTTTTGGCAACTACCAGCAATATTACGGAGACCCCTTTAATGATTTTGACCAGATGCTTGGCGATGGTTCCTACACGCCAGGAGATTCGATGTGGACGTATGTAAACGAATCGTACAACGTCTTCCACTCCATCAGGTGGGAGTGCTTGCTGGAGGGCCTTAAAGACAGGCAATTGCTTGATTTGTTGAATACAAAAATGATGGTGTCCAAGGGTGAATCGGCGGTCAAAGCAGGCTCTCTCATGGCAGAAGCCCTTGAAGCCGGGAACTGGCAATCTTTGAGATTGCTTTCGCTTGTCCTTGATCCTGCCAGAATAACATTGTTCAGAGAAAGGGTAATCGGGTTCATTTCATGGCTCTCTGGTAGTGAAAAAGTTGCGCCTTTCAAGACATCGTATAGAATGGATTTTGTGGTCGGCTCCAAAGAATTGAAGTTTGGGGAAGAAAAGCTCCAGATGACTGTTGAGCCCAAAATAATCGGCGGTTCCACATATATACCAGCAAGGTATCTGGTTGAGCCTCTGGGCGGGAAAGCTCTATGGGACGCCAAAACAAAAACAGTTTCACTGGTTGCAGTTTCAAAACATGTGAATCTCGTGATAAATTCAAAAAAAGCCATTGTTGATACGGAGGAGGTCACTTTGACAAACGCTCCGCTCATTGTCGACGGAAGGACCCTCATCCCACTCAGAGCAGCATCGACTCTGCTTGGATTTGGGGTCGAGTGGGACGCGCAAACCAGAACGGCCACAATTCTTGCAGAACCAAAAGAAACCTATCTGGGGCAATGATAGATTTCTACAAAGCTATATCTGCAATTGATCCGTCACTCGAAATTGAAAAGTTTGTTGCCAAGACTCTTGAAGTAGCCTGTTCCACGATGGGTTTCATGTCAGGTGTTGTCATTCCGGTAGATTCAGAAATCGGGCCAGTAATCCATTACAACATGCCAAATGATGCCATGGAGATAATTCGCTCATGGCAAAATGAGTCCCGGAGGGACGAGAGCTTCGATTTCTGGGACGAGCCAGTCATCCGGAAGCCAATGGATAAACTGGCGAGGCTTTATGGAATAAAAGGCACTGTAATACTCCCCCTGAGTGTTTCCAGTCTCCTTTTGGGCGATCTTGTAATGTTCGACACAAGGAGACGCACTCCCACAAATGATGAAAAAATAATGCTGGAACATGTCAGAACATTGCTTTCCATAACAATAGCAAACGAATCCAGAAGATACAAAACCAGATTTGATCAGGGCATCCATGAAAAACTTTTCAAAGGGGTTGCAAATGCCACCAATAGGCTGGTAACAAAAGGCTCCCTCAAGGAGGCACTTTCCCAGGCGATCAATGCGCTTGGAGAATCAACAGACATTGACATGGTCAACCTTAGCCAGTTCCTCAAGGATGGGGGATCGGGGAAACTGGTCGTGTCTGTACTGGGTCAATGGGTCAAGACATCCGACCATTTCGGCAAGCAGGAGCCCAGGAGCTTCATTTCAATAACCCCTCCTGACTTCGAGTTGCTATATGGCAGCCTGTCGGATGGAAAAACCGTAAAAGGTCTTGTCAGGGAGCTCCCTGACAGGGAGAGGCTGTTTTTTGAGGAAAAAGGCATCACATCCTTCATGATAGTACCAATATTTGTTGACAAGGAATTCTGGGGTGGAATAAGTTTTAGCGATTTTGTCCATGAAAGGACCTGGAGAAAAAATGACGAGTCGATCCTGGAAACCATGGCCGCAACAATCGGAGCATTTATTGAAAACAAGAGGAATGAAGAGAACCTGAAAAAGAGGGAGTCTGAAAATCTGGCAATCTTGAAGGCAATCCCGGAAATGATTTTCAGACTGGACCACTCCGGAAAACTCATCGACTACAAGACAGACAACGAGAGGGACCTTATAATGCCCGCAGATGCAAAAGGAAAAACCCTCGAGGAAATACTGCCAGAAAATGTAGCAAAAATAACCAGGGAGAACCTCGAAAAAACGATACTGGAAGGCACAACAAGCATATACCAGTATCATGTTGAATCAGGCGGAAAAACAATATACAGGGAAGCCAGAATGGTTCCTTACAGTGGGAACCAGGTGCTTGTTCTGGCACGCGACATTACTGAACAAAAGCAGTTTATGGAACAACTCGAAGAGGCCAAAAAAATGGCGGAAGAGGCAAACAGGGCAAAAAGCGAGTTTCTGGCAAACATGTCTCATGAGATCAGGACCCCGCTCAACGCACTGCTTGGTTTTGTTGAACTGCTGGAAAATAATGCCAACTCACCGGAATCCGCAAAATATCTCGCAGCAATAACAACGGCGGCAAATGCCATCAACACAATTACAGCTGACATTCTAGACATAACAAAAATAGAAGCTGGAAAATTAAAGCTCTCGCTTGCCCCTGACAATATCATGAATGTCGTGGGCGAGTCTGTTTTGCTTGTTAAACCAAAAGCCGAGTTGTCAAAAAACTCAATAGAAGTTGAATTTGGAGAGGGCTCAGAAAAAATGTGCCTCATCGACTCCCCGAAATTGAGGCAGGTTTTGGTGAACCTTCTCGACAATGCTGCAAAATTTACGAAGAAGGGCCACATCACTGTAAAAGTGGCCGTGAAAAAGGAAACAGAATCAAAAATCGACTACGAAATATCAGTGAGTGATACCGGAATAGGGATCCCGGGAGAGATGAGGGAGAAGATATTCCAGGCGTTCATGCAGGTTGATGGTTCATACTCAAGACGCTTTGGTGGAGCAGGCCTTGGTCTTGCAATTACAAGAGGGATCCTTGATGCAATGGGTGGAACAATAAGTGTGACCGAAAGTAACCATAATGAAAACGGAACTACGTTTCTGATCGGCCTTCCTCTGTCAAAAACTGACAACACCACCAAGCAGTATATTCACAAACCAATCAGGGCATTTGTTCATATTGGTTCGTTGCAACTCAAAGACTTGGCCACAAACCTGCTGTCAAAAGTAGGAGCAACTGTCGAGGAATCCATCTGGGCAGAAGGGCCCGGACTGATAATCACAGAAAATCCCGGGGGCAATAAAAATACCGAGAGATGGCCGGAAGAATGCAATGTTCTGGTGATAGGCGAAGACACCGCCTGCCTTGCAGGTGATGAATCAAACAGAGATGATTTTATAAAGTCATTTTTTTCCTGTCTTTCAAGACTTTACCCATGGAACTATGAAATGGCATCAAGAATAGTCGAGGGTAAAAAAATATTGCTTGTTGAAGACAACAGGATGAACATTGCGCTTATGGAAGAGATATCCAAAACAATCCATTGCGAGATGGTTTCTACAACTTCCAGCCTTGCCGCTGTCAACCTGGCACTTAAAAACCATTTCGATATCTGCCTTATGGATATCCAGATGCCTGACTTGTCAGGGCTTGATGCAACAATGCAGATAAGATACAACGAGGAAAAAGAACACAGGCAGAGATTGCCTATAATAGCACTGACGGCATTTGCCACCGAAGATGACAAAAAGAAATGCCTTGATGGGGGAATGGATGGCTATCTTTCCAAACCGATAAAAATCGTCGATCTGGTAACAGGAATGGCCCAAGTAATACTGAAAACAGGTCTTGGGCCAGAAAAGGACGCCTTGTCGGCCCTCTCGGAAAAATTGCTAATTGAAAAAACAAGACTCAAAGAAATGATGGCGGAATATGTGGCAACAAGCTTGAGGAATATCAATGAGATAAAAACGGAGCTCGAAAAAGAAGACTTCAAAAGATCCTCAAGGTGCGCACATGAAATTAAGGGTATGGCATACGATGAAGTCCTTTTCAAAGCAGTGGTAGATCTTGAATCGTCACTCAGGGTGGAGGACGGGCAAAAATCTTTTGAGAATCTGGCAATACTCGAAAAGGAGCTGAAAAATTTCAGCGAAAGCCTGGGGCTCGGAACTGGACCTTGCCAGCAGTAATCAGCTTATTGACTGGATCAGACCGTAGACTGCCTCGATAGTATGGTCTGAAAGCTTTGAGTTTTGTATAAGTTCTATTAACTCTTCTTTTCCAACTGGCTGGTTTTGGTAATTCTCTTCCGCAGCTTTTCTTGATCTTCTTTTGGTTGATGGATAGCGGGTTTTGTCCCTCATCCTGAAAAGCTCCTGCAACGGAATGCCCAGAGACTCGGAAAGTGCCTGGAGAGTCAGATCTTTTGGTCTTGCCTTGTCTTTGATGACCTTCCATATTGTTGGTGTTGCCATATTGCAGGATTTCGCAAGTTCTGCAAAGGTCACTTTCTTCTGCAACCTCTGGTGATTAAGAAACTCCCCTAATGTTGTTGTTTGTTTTGCCATCTTGTTTTAATCTTATACTAACACTTAAAAAAATGCAATAGTCAGGCAGGAACAAAAAAGACATCATCTGGAATTTGGTTATGGGATCAAGAAATGGTGGCGAGGGTGGGAATCGGACCCACGACACCGCGGGTATGAGCCGCGTGCTCTGACCGCTGAGCTACCTCGCCTTGATACACTTCACGACATATTAGTGAAATCTGCACAAAACACAAGGGCTTTATCTAAATAAAGATAAAATCCAGTTCCAGACAAGTACAAATGGGTTCGGTTTTTTCTGTTCGGTCTTCTCCCTGAATATCAGGTTGGATTGCGACAGGATATTGTTCCCCTCGTCATCCTTGCAGATGTATATCATCTCGCCTGGGTGTACCATTTGCCACTGTTCCCTGGCCAGTTTTTCATAAACTCCTGGATTGATATCAAGTTCGTTCTTCGCAACATTTATGTCATTTTTGAGGGAATTTATTGATTCGTCAAGAGATTTTGCCTCAATCAGCAGGTTAGCCACTCTGTAGTCGATCTGGGCTATCGGCCTGAGTAAAAAATACAACACTGCAAGCACAACCAGAAAAACCATTATCCTTCCGGTGGCAATCGTAATTTTTTTTGCCCTACTTTTTGGCACAGAACTGATTCTAGACTCCATCCAGACCAAATCAAGTATTGAGTTGACAGGTACACCTGCCGGCCTATGATTGACACTGATGAGCCTTGGAAAAATTCAAGTTTACACCGGCAACGGCAAGGGCAAGACAACGTGCGCTTTCGGTCTGTCAATGAGGGCCAGGGGGCACAAAAAAAATGTTCTTTTTGTGCAGTTCATGAAGGGTTCAGAAGACTACGGCGAGCTTGAATCAGCGCGACTGCTTGGCATAAAGGTCTTGCAATTTGGAAGGCCCACATTTGTAAATCCGGAAAACCCAGATCCCATAGACATTGGACTTGCAAAGGAAGGCCTGTCTTTCCTGAAAAAAGAAAGTGTTTCCGGAAGCTGGGACATAATAGTTGCCGACGAGATAAATGTTGCCATTCATTTTGGGCTGATAAATCTTGAAGAAACAAAAAAAATGCTCGCCGAAAAAAATGCCGGAACAGAGATGGTGTTTACTGGAAGATATGCTCATCCGGAAATTATCGATATGGCAGACCTTGTTACAGAAATGAAAGAAATAAAACACTATTTCAACACACAAAACCTTGAGGCGAGGGAAGGCATTGAATACTGAAACAGTTGAAAGGGCAAAGGCTGGCAATCACCAGGCCCAGGCAGAGATCATAACATATCTGGAGAACGGGAAAAATCCCGAGGCAATATTTGGCAGTTCCTATCATTGCATTGGCAAGGCCCACAGAATAGGGATAACGGGGCCTCCGGGGGCTGGCAAAAGCACGGTGGTTTCAAAACTCATAACGGAGGTCAGGAGGTCCGGTTCAAAATGTGCCGTTGTTGCCTGCGATCCAAGCTCTCCATACACTCACGGTGCGCTCCTTGGAGACAGGACAAGGATGGTCGACCATTTCACCGACCCCGGTGTGTTCATCAGATCGATGGCAACAAGGGGCAATCTTGGCGGACTTGCACCAACAACTTCCATCGTGGCCGATTTTCTGGATTTCTGCGGCTATCCGGTGATTCTCATTGAGACCGTCGGCGTTGGCCAGACAGAAGTGGACGTGGTGTCCAAAACTGACACGGTCGTAGTAATAATAACTCCTGAATCAGGCGATTCGATACAGATGATGAAAGCCGGACTCCTTGAGGGCGCAGACGTCTTTTGCATCAACAAGACGGACCGCCCTGGCGGCGATGCCATGGAGGCTGATCTAACATTTGGCCTTGGACTTTCGTCAAGGAGCTGGGCGCCTCCAATAGTCAAAACTGTGGCCAAGGAGAGCATTGGCATATCCGAGCTTTATACCCAGATAAAAAAGCACATGGAACACCTCGTCAAAAATGATGAGAGAGACAAAAAATGTATGGAAAGGTATTTTTCAGAAGTAGATTTCTGGCTTGAAAGTTTTATTTTTGACAAAACACTCGAGCCAGAAAGAAAAAAATTCATCCAGAAGTCTTTCGGCGAAGACACCCCTCCATGGGTTGTTGCCAAAACTTTGTGGAAAAATAAAATGGAGGAACCATGGCAATAAAAGTCATAATCGCTAAACCAGGTCTCGATGGTCACGACAGGGGCGCCAAGGTAATTGCACAGGCCCTTCGTGATGCTGGGATGGAGGTTGTTTACACCGGTCTTCACCAGACACCAGAGATGATCATACGGGCAGCAATACAGGAAGATGTCGATGTCATAGGAGTATCAATTCTTTCTGGAGCACACATGTCAATCGTCCCAAGGATCATTGAAAAAATGAAGGAAAATGGTGTATGGGGCAAACCACTCTTTGTGGGCGGGATCATACCTGCAGACGATGCCGAGGAACTGAAAAAAATCGGCGTTTCGGCCGTTTTTGGCCCTGGAACACCAACCTCAAAAGTAATCGAATTTATCAATTCTGTAGTGAAGGATAAAAAATAGGTTCAGGAGGAGTGATGGACATTTTTACTAAACCCCTTCAAGTGGGGAATCTGATTTCCGGGCTAGGACCGGACGAGTTGAGGGAGATGGCGAAGAAAGACGAGAGAACCACAGAATTTGGTTCCGCTTCCTACGTCACAAAAATCAGGAACAGGTCGGCAAAATTCACTGAAATTGTCGGGATTGAGCCAACTAAGTCCCAGGTGGAGACAATCCTCAAGGTGAGGGAATACCTCAAGGACAAGGAGGTCATCTACACAGAGCGCACCATGTGCCAGACGCCAGGATACCAGATACCCTGCAGACTCTACATCACAAAACCATACGCCAGAATTCCATACATGTGGCAGAACTTGCTCTTCCCGCCAACAAAGCTTGATCGTCCTTTCCTCACAACAGTTGATGTCCCGGAATGGCCGGAAAGAAAGGTCATAGTGAATGCGCTTGATGGCGTCACCTATGTCCTTGGGACTGACTACTTTGGGGAAGTAAAGAAATCATTCCTCAGGATGACAATGTACCGTGGCAAGCAGGACGGTGGTCTTGGTCTTCATGCGGGTTCAAAGCTGATCAGGGTCAGGGATGTCAATGGAAAACTTGTTGAAAAAGGAGTAATCCTCTTTGGTCTTTCTGGAACAGGTAAGACTACGCTGACATGCCACCACCACTTCCTCGATGGTGATGAGGGTGTGGCAATACGCCAGGATGATGTTGTAATAATTTATCCGGACACAAGGTGCGTAGGAACAGAGAGAAACTTTTACATCAAAACGGAAGGCCTGGAGCCTGTTGGACAACCAGTTCTTTACAATGCAGCCGTGGCAAAAACTGCTGTCCTGGAAAATGTTCATGTTGCAGAAAACGGCAAAGTCGATTTCCTTAACTACGAAGATGTAGGGACAAATGGCAGATCAGTCGTACAACGCTCGGACATCAAATTCACTGACAACGAAATCGATATCCCGAGGACCGACATGATGGTCTTCATCACCCGCAGGGACGACATTGTCCCACCAGTTGCAAAATTGTCTCCAGAGCAGGCAGCAGCTTTTTTCATGCTTGGCGAATCAATTGAGACATCGGCAGGCGACCCAACAAAAGCTGGTCAATCAAAGCGCGAAGTTGGGACAAATCCGTTTATCGTTGGTCCACTCGATGATGAAGGCAACTACATCATGGATCTTCTGAGAAAAAACCCCCACATGGAGTGCTTCCTCCTCAACACCGGCAAGATCGGCAACAAGGAAAAGATCAAGATACAGGATTCTGTCGGAATACTCAAACAGATCGCAAGGGGTGCCGTAAAGTGGCGCAAGGATGATTACTGGGGATACGAAGTCCTCTCGGAGTGTGAAGGAGTCGATATAAACAGGCTTGATCCAAGAAACTACTTTACACCGGAGGAATTGAAAGAAAAGAATGATTCTCTCAGGAAAGAGCGCAGGGCCTGGCTCGACCAGTTCCTCTCTCTTGACCAGGACATCCAGAAGGTGGTCTAGCCTATTTCAGACAAGACCATCGCAGCCTTGAACAGGGCCTCTTTCTTGTCGACGCTCAATGTAGGGTCCTCGAGTGCAAGTTGCTCGAGGGCCTTTTTTGTTCTGGAGAGATCAAACCCTTCTGATGTTTTATACTGTGTCTGAACACATGTTTTTATGAGAAATTCAGATGGAAGGTCAAGATTTTCAGCCATCCCCAGAAGAACGTCCTGTCTTGGCTTGACCAGATCATTGCATATCCGGTAAACACTCATAGAAGAAAGACCCAGCTTTGATGCAAGCCAGGCCTGTGTTTTACCCTTGCGTACCAGTGCTGTCTTTATAATCACTCCCAGTGTCATGCCACACATTTTATTGTATGACATGACACTGTCAAACGATTTTTTGTCGGTTTTAAACTATTTTACTTCCCCAGGTAGTTCACTATCCTTTTGAAAAGGTCCTGGCTTTCCTTGGTATCTGCATACATGTTCTCAAAACCGAATGGAAGCACAAGCGTCTTCTGTTTGTCGGTTCCAACCCTCACTCCCGCCGATGCCCCGCCAAGATAATCAAAGCAGGACACTCCAGAACCAACAGGTCTCATTGATGGCGCAACCGAAAGAAGTCCCATTCTAAGGAACGGATGGTAAAGGGAGAATATCAAATTATCGCCAATCGGGTCTCCCTTCACGCCTTTGACAGCATAAATGCTGGTGTTGGATTCGAGCAACTCAAACCCGAACGTTTTTGCAAGCTCGGGTCTTGAGCTGATTGCCTGCGGCACATTCTGGCCTATGATGGCTATTGAACCACCATCATTGACGTATCTTGCAAGATTGTCCAGCCACCACGAGGCCCCTATTTCATCGTTGAAACCACAGTACCAGATTATCTTGCTAAACTGCTGCATGTCTTCATAGTCCACGACATTGCCCGGGGGTATTATGATATTGTCAAAGTCAGTCCCGGAACCCCTTGCAACCCTCTCATATATCTGGGCGATACCGGCAAAGCTCCTTGTGTCCCAGCTTGGAGCTATCTGCTGGAAAAGCGCAACGGCCCTTTTGGGTTTGTCAAGAACTATCTTGATGCCTTCAACATTGTCTACAATGTCCATCCAGTAGTTCATGTAGCCTTTTTTGAAGACCTTGAGTGAATACTTGTATTTTGGAAGTGTCAGCGAGAAGTTTCCGGCATCGTCAGTGGAATACTGTTTTGTTTCAAAGCCAACGACCTTGAAATCACATTTTATCGGAGTACCAGTTGCAGAATCAATGACTTTTCCGGAAATCTTTATTGATGTTGGATTCGACAGGCCAAAACTTATCCTGGTTGTTTTTCCTGGTGTGACAGTGGCCGTGAAACTCTGCTCTGCAAAACCAAACGGGACAACCTTCAAAGAGATCTTGCCTTGTGGCAGATATGAAAGCACAAGGTGACCCTCGTCATTTGTTTCAACATCACCAACTCCGTCAATTTTTGCTTTTGTGTAAACAGGATTGCCTTTTTCGTCCTCAAAGGTGATGTCTACCCCGCCAAAACTGGTAAACCATTTTTCAACCCTTGAGAGCAACATCTGTCTGGCTTCTTTGCTGTTGATTCCCTCAAAGCCAAACGCAAGGAAGATCGAAAGGAAATTCTGAGTCTGGAGTTTCAGGCCGGTATAACCGAGGTCTGCTGGCGAAGTTTCCTTTGGCCCAAGGTAATACATGAATGGTTTGCCATTTCCCTTGTTGACAACAAACCCGTCCGCACCAAGCTGGTTGGATGCGCCATCTCCACCGCTAAACGAGAAGACAAGGCCATCGCCTATGTCGTCATCCTTCACGCCCACCATGGTTGTAAGTGGTGTTGGCGAGTTTTTCAGAATAATGCCATAGTTGTCTGTGAAGAATGAATTGTCTCTTCTGTAGCTTTCGAAGTAGAGAAGGTTAGAACCTGAAATAAGGAGTTTTCCGCCTTCCCTGAGATAGTCCTCAAGGACCTCAACATCTTCGGAATAAAGGCCGTTCTCGCCGGCAAACCAGTACACCCTGTCAAACATCTTCATCTGTTCGCTTGTGAGGTCAAATTTGTAAGGGTTGACCGGGCAATACTTTATTCCCATCTCATCGAAGGCCCTGTAGCAATATTTGTCGAATCTTCTGCTATAATACTGGCTTGGTGTTGTATACTGCAGTGCAACAACGAGTACATCTGCCTTTTCAAGCTGTATTTTCTTTGGCGGGTCCTTGGAAAAGTCGATCTTCATGGTCTTTGGCGCATAACCAATTGACCAGAACTCGACTTCATACTCATCTGCAGGAATCTCTACATCAAAATTCCCGTTGTCATCACTGTCGGCATTGAAGCTTGTCCCAATGATTCTCATTTGTCCGACATTCGCCGGGTTCCCGTCTGTACCATACATTGTTGCCTTGAAAGAAGCTTTTGGCAGCTCGGACATCTCATAGCTTATGGAAGACGATTTCCCTGCAACAATATTGACATCCTGGGTGACTTTTTTGAACCCGAAAGAGCTCAGTTCTATGCTTGTTTTTCCAGGCGGAAGATGGAGTGCAAAACTTTTGTCCACCCTGTAGTGGCTGCTGCCAATTAAAAGATTTGCCACTTTTCCCTCAGGAAGATTTATGTCAACCTGGACTTTTCCGGTCTTCTTGAGATAGTCCAGTGCAGCCTTTGGATTGATTGCGCCAATACCATATCTGGTGTCCCAGCCTTTTGAGCCAAGATCATCGGCAGTTGCCTTGATTGCCATCCTCAAATCAATTGCTGAATAGGACTTGTCGGTTGACATGAGCAATGCGCAGACGGCAGCAACATGCGGAGTGGCCATTGATGTTCCACTTGCTATCGCATACTTGCCTTTTGGATATGTTGAATATATTGACACGCCGGGCGCTGAAACATCAGGTTTTATGACCGATTCATGGTATGGTTCTATTTCCCAGTCAATCTTGTTGCCACTTGAAAAACCTCCTGGCTGGCGATTTCTGTCATAGGCACCAACGGATGTGACCGATGGTATGTTGCCTGGTGAACCAGTCGAGCCATCTCCACTGTTGCCGATGGAGGCAACAAGGAGAACACCCTTTCTTTCAAATGCATCTGCTGCGGCGACCATGTCTTCATCAGGAATTGAACCACCAAGAGACATTGAAACCACCCTTGGGGCATCATCAGTGTTTGGGTCTCCGTCTGGGTCAAGGATCCACTCCATGCCGCCAATGACCTGCGCAAGAGTTCCGTTTCCACCAGGGATTACCGAGCCGACTATGAGCTCGCAGTCAGGGGCAACACCAACGCCGTCCTGGCCACTTTTTCCACCAGCGATTATTCCTGCGCAATGGGTACCATGGCCGACCCTGTCAAATGGTTCTGTCACATCCGGAACGATCTTGCCAGACGTGTCAAATGTCGCGAATTTTGTTACTTTTCCGACCAGCTCCGGGTGCTTTGCATCAACGCCAGTGTCAAGCAATCCAACTTTGACACCCTGGCCCCTTATGCCCTGTTTCCAGAGGTCTCTCACCTTCAGGTCATCAAGCCCCCAGTTGACCTTTGCATTCTTTGTGTCAGCCATTTTGGTATCGGGCGTTTTTACAGAGTAATTTTCCTGGACCCTCAGTGTTTCAGGCATGGATGCTATTGCTTTGATGGCCTGGCCAGTTGCGCTGACATAATAGCAGGACATGGATTTGAAAGGCTCAAAGCTTAACAGGCCTTCATCTTGCCCCATTCTTTCCAGTATTTTGTCTATTGGTACCGATGTCCACACTATGGCATCTATCGGATCATCAATCGATCCTTCACCCATCTGTGCAATGATGCCTGGTGAAATATAAGCCATTTTTGATTGTTGGACCGGATTGTTTTTCTGGTGGGCAAAACCAATGTTTCCAAATGATACAATGGCCATAAGTAATGCCAGTGTCAAAGTCAAATGTTTTTTCATCTGATCACTCCTTCTCGGGTCACTATTTTACAACATAAGGGTTTTGTTCCGGCTAAACTTTGAGGGCAAAAAGGTTTTGTGACAACCTTTCCAGAAGCTCTTCAAGCCCCTTTCTCTCAAGGGCCGAAACAAAA
This sequence comes from Caldisericales bacterium, assembly GCA_012517765.1. Classification (GTDB taxonomy): domain Bacteria; phylum Caldisericota; class Caldisericia; order JAAYUI01; family JAAYUI01; genus JAAYUI01. The sequence goes on from JAAYUI010000019.1 coordinate 98,348, forward strand.
ACCACACCATCAAGGTGGTCTGATATTTCTTTTTGTTTTTCTTCGGGTGCAAGATCACATTTGTTAGCAACATAAAGGACCGGTATGTGACCTGCCCCAAGATCGTCGAGTATGCCTTGTGCCACTTCAATATGACTTTCCCAGTCAAGGTTGGTTGCATCAAAAACATGCAATATCATATCTGAAGACAGCACTTCTTCGAGTGTAGACCTGAAAGCTGCCACAAGATCAACAGGGAGGTTTCTGATAAAACCAACAGTGTCCGCAAAAAGAATCTTTTTCCCTGCATACATCCTTGACCTGACAGTTGTGTCAAGTGTCGAGAAAAGCTTGTTTTGCGTGAGGACATTCGCCCCTGTAAGACTGTTCAGGAGTGTTGATTTGCCGGCATTCGTGTATCCAACGAGTGAGACAAGGGGTATGTCGCTCTTTTCACGTCTTCTGGATTTCACTTCCCTGTGTCTGGCTATCAGCTCTATCTTTTTCTCGAGCACCCTGATTCTGGAGCGGATCTGCCTTCTCGCAAGATCTATTGCCCTTTCACCGGCACCCCTCAGATATGCAGAACCTCCACCACCTGTCTGCTGGTCATAGGCAAGGTTCCTGCCAGAAAGCCTTGGGAGTTTGTACTTAAGAAGCGCAAGCTCTACCTGAAGTTTTCCTTCGGATGTGGTGGCATGCTTTGAGAACACTTCAATTATCAACCCAGGTCTGTCGAGGACCGGCCTTCCCCATGACTCTTCCAGGTTCCTGCACTGGAGCGGTGAGAGCTCAAAATCAACAAGGACCCTCTCCGGGTTTAGGGACGCAATCTCCTGTGCCAGTTCCTCAACCTTGCCCTTGCCCAGGAGGTGCGAATGGGTGGGTTCCCTGATTACCTGAAAACCTTTTCCGACAATTTCCATGTCAAGCGTCCTGGCAAGCTGCATCAGTTCGCTAAACGATTCAAGAGCCTCGTGCTGATCATCTTCCTTCATTCTGAGGCCCACTACAAAAACCTTGCTCAATTATCCTCCTTGGCCATTTCTATCAATATCCTTACGGCCTCGTCGGTGTCAAAAGTTCCAATCATGTTGCCACCTCTGAAAACAACACATTTTGTTGCTCCAAAGGCAATCCCCATATCAGCGTCCTTGGCTTCACCAGGCCCATTTACCTCGCAGCCCATGACAGCTATTTTTTTACCTTTGACCCCTTTTAGTGCCATACGGATCTCCGACAGCTTCCCGCGAAGATTTTGCCTTGTCCTCCCGCAGGTGGGGCAAGATATTACTGTTGGCCCAAACGACCTGACGCCCACAGTCTCGAGCATTGACCAAGCCGCTTCCACTTCTACTTCCGGGTCCTCAGTCAGCGAGACCCTTATCGTGTCCCCTGTGCCTTCTTCAAGCAGTGGCAAAAGTGCGGCGCTTGACCTCACGAGGCCCTGTATCAGCGGGCCAGATTCGGTCAAGCCTATGTGTATCGGGTAGTCACATGCTTTTCTCAAGAGGCGGTTTGCCTCAATGGTCGTTTTTATGTCGGATGTTTTTACAGATACAACGATGTCTCTAAAATCCTCATCTTCTAGTATTTTTACCTCCTCGAGTGCAATTTGAACCACTTCATTGGACACATTATCGGTATGTTTGATTGATCCAGCATTGACGCCGACCCTTATGGGAACACTTCTGGCCTTGGCCTCTCTTGCGACAAGCCTTATTTTCTCTTTGTCCTTTATGTTGCCAGGATTGAGCCTGAGCTTGTGGCAACCGGCTTCAAGGGACGCAAGCGCCAGCCTGTAATCAAAGTGAATGTCTGCAACAACAGGTATGGGGCTTCCTTTTATAATTTCAGCAAGTGCTTTTGCCGCTTCCATGTCTGGAATGGCGCACCTGACTATTTCACAGCCGAACCCATAGACACGCCATATCTGCTCGATTGTCTTCTTCGCGTCCCTGGTGTCGGTCTTCGTCATCGTCTGGACGGCAATGGGTGCACCACCACCAATCCTGATGTTGCCAACCAAGACGCTCCTGCTCATTTTCTGAATATCCCGAACAGGTCATTTGCAGTTACAAGCAATATCAATCCTATCAAGATGATAAAACCAACCGCATGGATGACATTTTCAACGGCCCTTGGCAACTTCTTGCCGGTAACGCCCTCGACAACAGAGAACAGGAACCTGGCACCATCAAGCCCGGGGAACGGAATAAGGTTCAGGAACCCAAGGTTCATGGACAGCATGGCAGCAAAGCCAAGTATGACAGCCCAGCCCATGCTGGCCATCTGGCCCGTTATCTTTATGATGCCAACGGGGCCGGCAACATCGCCGACACCCTTGCCTGAGAACAACCCAACAAAAAAGTTGAAGAACGCAACAAGGAAAAGCCAGAATTTTTCCAGCGAAATCCATATCGCCTCGACAATGTTGTATCTTTTGTATTTGACTCCCTGGGATGGTGTTATTCCAAGCTTTCCAACTTTGACCAGTCCATCCCCCTGTTCTTCTTCAACACCTGCGATGGTCACTTTGACAGTCTGGGTTTCAAGCGATGATCCAAACGTGATTTTGCTTGTTGAAGTAATTGCTTTCAGGAGTTCTTTTGTCTTGTTCCAGTTTCCTGTCTCCTCATTCCCAACCGATTCGATAGAGTTGAGCCTGAAATATTTGCCCTCTATTCCAATAAAAATATCATCACTTGGATATTCTTCCGGGAACTTGAACTCTGAAAGTTTGGTTTCCTGGCTGCCTGTTACCCATATTGATGTGTCCGGAGAAACTTCCGCCTCGACTTTGCCAGATTCTCTTCCAACAAGAATTGGTACTTCCTTGTCTGGCCTTGTCCTTATTTCGGCCACGACAGCATCCCACGTCGGGGTTTGTGCGCCATCTATTTCAAGGATCCAGTCGCCAGACTGAATGCCTGCCTTTGCGGCCGGCATGTTTGGATCTACTGTGCCTATTCTGTTGAAAAGGTAGACCGGATCACCAAAAGCCAGCGCCACAACCACAAAGACAATGAAGGCAAAAACAAAATTTGTCAGGGCGCCTGATACAGCAAACCAGGCCCTCTGCCAGGGGCTTTTTCTATAGAGGCTGTTTGGATCATCCGATTCTTCAGCTTCGCCAGAAACCATTACATAGCCACCAACAGGAAAAAGCGATATTCTAAACTCTGTATCACCAAAGTATTTGAATTTTTTTCTTGCAATGACCGGGCCCATGCCGATTGAAAAACTCAGTGCCGGCACACCAATTGACCTGGCGGCAAAAAGGTGGCCGAATTCATGGGCGATCACAAGAACATCAAGGATCAAAAGTGCATATATTATGTTCAGTATTGTTGACATAGCTTTTTTCCTATCTCCAATGCAATCTGCCTGCAATTGGCGTAGTGGGAGGTGATTTTTTGGGGGCTGGAAAGGTCGATATTTTCAATCCGACTCATGGTCTTGGAAATGACTTCCGGGATCAAACCAAAAGACAAGGACCTTGAAAGGAAGAGTTCAATCGCCGCTTCATCGGCCGCAGTGTAAGCAACCAGCCACGATGGCCCCTTTGAAAAAGCCGATTTTGCAAGGGCAACCGACTTTGAGGCGTCGCCGGTCAGCTCACCAAATGACCAATTTGCCGGAAATTTGAGCCCGTCAAGATCAGACACTGTCCTGCCCGGAAAATGGAGGGCATAGGATATCGGGTATCTCATGTCTGGCGGAGAAGCCTGCAGTTTCGCGGAACCATCGACCATTATGACCCCTGAATGCACCTCTGCTTGCGGATGGACCAGCACCCTGACCTTTTCTGGAGGAACATCAAACATCCTGCAAACTTCAATGAGCTCAAGCCCCTTGTTTACAAGTGTTGCTGAATCTATGGTAATTCTCTTGCCCATCTTCCACTTTGGATGGTTCAGGGCATCCTCTGGCCTTATATGCGAAAGCTGGTTCCAGGTCATCCCCTTGCTAAAAAACGGGCCACCGGAGGCTGTGAGCAATATTTCCTTTATCCTGCACCTGTCTTCGCCAATCAGGCTCTGGAAAATCGCTGAAGGCTCAGAATCGACAGGAATGATTTTTTCTTCGTAACTTGATGGCTCAATGAGGTGACCGGCACAAACAACAACTTCTTTTGTTGCAAGCGCGACCCTCGTCCCATTTCTCAGGGCTTCAAAGGTTGGCTCTATCATTGATGGGCCATTGCCTGCCACAAGCAGAAGATCTATGTCAAGATTTGCAATCTCAATCAACCCCTGGTCGCCGGAAAGCACCGTAATCCCTCTTTCTCTGGCCTTCAGCCTCGATGAGGCCTCCCTGTCATACAAACAGGCCATCTTGGCGCCAAACACGGACAACTGCTCCGAGAGCAGGGCATCATTCTTGTGCGAGGCAAGGGCAACGACCCTGAAATTGGCATAATTGGATTTGATTACATCAAGTGCCTGGGTACCTATGGAGCCAGTGGAACCAATTATGGCAATTCTCTTCACAAAAACACCTTTCCGGAACTCAAAAAGAAATACGCCAGTATGAAAAAGAACCCTGGTGCGGCAACAAGAAGCGAATCCAGCCTGTCAAGCACACCACCATGGCCAGCAAGGATGTTGCCAGAATCTTTCATTCTGGAATCCCTCTTCAGGAGCGACTCTCCAAGGTCACCTATGGTACCTAGCAAAACAATGCAAATCCCGCTGGCAGTGAGTTTTATCCAGCCAAACCACGGATGTGCATTTCTGAGGAGTAACCACCCCACAATGACAAAAACGCCAACCCCAAAAACCAGCCCGGCTACAAAACCTTCCCATGTTTTTCCTGGAGAAATCTTTGGTGCCATCTTGTGCCTTCCAAAAAACGTTCCACCAAAGTATGAGAACGTATCAAAACTCCAGATGCCGGCCAGAAGGGTGGTCATAAATCTCCACCCAGAGGCCTTTGTTCCCATTGGATCAGGCGAGCAGGTTTCAATAAGCATGAAGAAAACAAAGAGCATGCCAATGCCAAGAATGTAGAGGTTGCCGCCAATTCTGGACATTGAACCATCAGGATTGCCCCTAAAAATCTCGACAAGGTACAAAATAACAAGGAACAGGAAGACTGTCCCCAAAACCAGATACCACGACCTGTAATAAGCCATTGTCTGTATTGCCAGGTTTGCAACAAGGAGAGGAACCACCTGGGGTGATTTTGCAGTTTTTCTGGCCATTTTAGACATCTCGACAATTGCCATGCTGGACAACAAGATGACCGTGCACAGGAAAAACCACCCCGAGAGGTAGGTTAGACCAATTGCCAGCGGAACAAGAACAACTGCCGTCACAACACGTTGGATTTTCTGGTTCATTTGCCTCCCAACCCGCCAAATCTTCTCTGTCTTCTGGAATAAATGGCAATAGCACTCATCAAGTCTCTCTCCCGAAAATCCGGCCAGAGTTTTTTCATAAAAAGCAGCTCAGAGTAAGCAGATTGCCATATCATGTAGTTTGAAAGCCTCATTTCACCTGAAGTCCTGATTATAAGGTCAGGGTCGGGCAATTCTACTGTGTAGAGCCTTTCTCTTAAAGTTTCTTCAGTAATTTTATCTGAGGGAATGCCATCAGAAGCAATCCCCTTGATCGCCCTCAAAAGTTCGCTCCTGCCACCATAATTTATGGCAAGAACAAGTTTCAGGCCAGCATTGCTTTTTGTCTCATTCTCGAGGTTTTCGGTAGTCTTTACCAGGTCAGGAGAAAGTGATGCCCTGTCGCCAATCATCATGAACCGGATTTTGTTTGCAATTATCCTGGGTCTCTCTTCATAGAGTGCCTCCAGAAATGTGTTCATGAGAAACTGGACTTCTTCACCGGGCCTTGACCAGTTTTCAGTTGAAAAACAGTAGAGCGACAGAACTTCAATTCCAATTGAAGCTGCCTTTTCTATTGTTTTTCTGACAGAAACAACACCCTGCTTATGGCCCGCAATCCTCGGGAGACCACGCATGATCGCCCACCGACCATTGCCATCCATTATGATGGCTATGTGCCTAGGGATTTTGGTTTTTGTCAACTTTCTAGGATTTCCTTTTCCTTCTGGACCACCAGTTCATCCACTTTTTTTGAGTACCTGTCGGTGGTTTTTTGTATTTCTTCTTCCCTCTTGAACCTCTCGTCTTCCGAGATTTCCTTGTTTTTTTCTGCCTTCTTGGCCTGCTCTATGGCGTCCCTTCTGATGTTGCGGATAGCCACCTTGGCGTCCTCGCCATACTTCTTCACCAGCTTGGCGAGTTCTTGTCTTCTTTCCTGCGAAAGCGGGGGGAAAGGCAACCTTATGATGTTTCCATCAGATGTCGGGTTTGCACCCAGATTTGCCTTCTGTAACGCAGTCACTATCTCTTTGATAAGGGACTTGTCCCACGGCTCGATAATCATGGTCCTTCCGTCAGGAACGCCAACATTGGCGGCCTGCGGGAGCGGAAGTTCGGAACCATAGGCATTTACCATGACTTTGGCCACTATGGCAGGCGTTACCCTTCCAGCCCTCAGCCCGACAAAATTTTGCTGAAGCGAACCAATCGTTTTCTCCATGTGATCCTGCAATGTTTTGGTGTCCATGTCTAGCCCCCTTCCACTATTGAACCTATTTCTTCACCCATAACGACTTTGTAGATGTTTTCAGGTTCAGCTATAGAAAAAACAATTATTGGAATTTTATTGTCCCTGCAAATTGATACGGCCGCACCGTCCATGACTCTCAGGTTATCGGCCAGTATCCTGGTGTAAGATATGTTGGTGAGTTTCTTGATGTCGTCCCTCTTTTTGGCGGGATCATCGGTATATATCCCGTCCGTCTTCGTAGCCTTGAGCAAACAATCGGCTTTGATTTCTGCTGCCCTCAAAGCTGCTGCGGTGTCTGATGTGAAGAACGGATTTCCGGTCCCTGCCGCAAAGATTACAATCCTGCCTTTTTCAAGGTGTCTGATCGCCCTCCTCTGTATGAAAGGCTCTGCAATCTCGTGCATGGCTATTGCAGTCTGCAATCTTGTGGGTACGCCAAGTTTTTCTATGACTGTCTGTAGTGCAAGGCCGTTCATTACAGTCGCAAGCATGCCCATGTAGTCGGCCTGCACCTGGTCCATCCCAAGCGCAACACCTGCTGAACCCCTCCAGATGTTTCCACCCCCAACCACGACAGCGACCTCCACATCATTGTTGTGGAGGTCGACAAGTATTTTTGATACATCGTTGATGTATTTTATGTCAATACCATAAGGCTGTCCGCCTAAAAGCGCTTCGCCGGATAGCTTTAGCAGAATTCTTTTGTATTTCGGCTCAAGCTGACTGTGCGCTGGGTCTCCCATGGCTATTTACCGATTGAGGCCCTCTTGAAGCAAATGACATCGACTTTTGCACCAAGTTTTTTTGAGGTCTCGGAAACAACGTCATTGATCTTCAGGTTACCGTCACGCATGTAGGGAAGTTCGAGCAGGCAGCATGTTCCAAAGAAGGCGCCAAGTTTTCCATCGACAATCTTGTCCTTGACTGCATCAGGTTTTGAAGCAAGTTCCGGACTTGCTTTTATGACTTCGCGTTCCCTGTCAACGATATCGGCCGGGACATCTTCCCTGCAAATATAGTCCGGATTGTCAATCGCAATCTGCATTGCAAGTTCGTGGGCAAGCTTTGTCAGCTCTTCAACATCCTGTTTATCAGAATGGATCTCAACCATTACGGCAAGTTTGTTTCCAAGATGTGTATAGACATCAATGATGCCTTTTTTGGCATCAATAATTGCCACTTCCTGTAGCTGCATGTTCTCGCCAATTTTGCCGATAAGTTCTTTTATCTGTTCATCAATGCTGCCCTTGCCACCAGGATATGGAAGGGTAAGAATTTTGTTAATGTCGTCAGTATTTGCATCAAGAACTACTTTTGCAATATTGTTTACCAGGTCTGCAAAAAGCTCGTTTTTGGCAACAAAATCTGTTTCGCAGGATAGCTTTACGAATGAAACACGCTTCCTGTCAGAGGAAGTTGCTGTTCCGATCCTGCCCTCGGAAGTTTCCCTTTCGGCTTTCTTTGCGGCCTTTGCGATGCCCTTCTGCCTGAGAAGGTCAATTGCTTTTTCAAGGTCGCCGTTTGTTTCAGTGAGCGCCTTCCTGCATTCCAGGATTCCTGCACCAGTGCGTTCCCTGAGTGTTTTTATAAGTTCAGAAAGATTTTCCATCTGGACTATTCCTCCTCGTCATATTGGGAATACTTGACTTCGACATCGGCCTTCTTGACTTCTTCAGAGCCATCAAAATTTTCGATATCGTCTATCAGGACTTCCTGTGCGGCAACTTCTTCCATCGAAACTGTTTCTGTTCCTTCTTCGTCTTCGTCTGCCGGCCTCATCACATCGACGCCCTCGCGTCCTTCAATCATGGCATTTGCAATCAGCTGGGTAAAGAACTTGATCGAGCGGATGGCGTCATCATTGCCCGGAATCGGGATGTCTATTTCATCAGGATCGGAATTGGTGTCCACAATGGCTATAACGGTGATGTTCTGCTTGCGGGCTTCGATTATTGCGGCGCGGTCCTTGTGGGTATCAGTTACAAAAATGGCGTGCGGAAGGGCGTCCATGTTGCGAAGTCCGTCGAGGAACTTCTGGAGTTTCTCTCTCTCCTTCTTGAAACCCATGTATTCCTTGATCGGTAGACGTTTTAGTTCGCCAGTGACTTCTTTTTCTTCCAGCTCGCGAAGTTTCTCAATCCTGGTGTGTATGGTGACAAAGTTGGTGAGTGTTCCGCCAAACCAGCGCTGGTTCACATAATGGGCCCCGCACCTTTTTGCCTCGTCCTTGACTATGTCCTGGGCCTGTTTCTTTGTCCCAACAAAAACGATGTTTCCGCCTGACTGGGCAATCTGCCTCACTGTGGCATAGGCCTGTTCGCATTTCTCGGCAGTGATCCTCAGGTCAATAATATGGATTCCATTGCGTGCCGTAAAAATAAATGGACGCATTTTGGGGTTCCACCTCTTGGTCTGGTGGCCGAAGTGCACTCCTGCTTCAAGCAGGTGTTTCATGTTTACTACGCTCATTGATGCTCCTTTCGGTTTTGCCTCCATCGCGACTTGTTTTTACTTTCACCGAAAGTCTTCGCGATGTGCGTTTTGTAACTAGGCTAGTTTATAAATGCCTCTGTATTTTGTCAAATAAAAAACAGGCAAAATATCTGGAACTGGTGCTGCCAAAACCCAATATCAAATGAGGCAAATGAACTAATAGTTTATACTTGAAAAATGGTTCTTTCAAAAAATTGTACTGTACAGGGCAAAGCTTTTATAAATAAGGCTTTGCCCTGCTTAATCCGCCTAATATGAGAGCTGGCACTCCATTATCAGATCAACCATCTCAGGATAATCAATTTGTTTTATGCCAAATTTCGGCTCGACACCCCTGGCCATGCAATCAGGCCCAGAGGCATAAAACTTTATTCCTTCTGACATTTTGGACTTGACCAATTCTGCAAGCTCGCCTGGTGGATTTGTTGCCGCATAGACCGAATCCTGGGCAAAAACCACCACGTCTCCGGCAAGCGCATTTGAAATCCTTATTTTGCCTTCTTCACACCCGTATGGAGATTTTGTCAGCATTATAAACATTTTCTTTTCCATGTCAGAACCTCAATATTGCATCCATGTCACGGAGCATCTTCTTGAATTCGGCATCATCCAGCGTCTGGCAATGGGAAAGCTGTTCACAGGTCAGCCCTCTGGCTTCAACAGATGGCTTGTGAACATACAGGCTGAACCCATAATCCTCAAATTGCAGCCAGGCATCATGAAGACTTCCGAAATCAAGGGCCTCTTTTGGTTTCTGGTTTTTGAGCAATGCGAACACTGCATCTCCCTCAAGAACAACGTTGGTTTCCAGGCCAACTGAGGGAAGTCCCATCGCCGCCCTGAAAGCTTCACCCATTATTGCCGAACCGTAAGGAGCTTTTGAAACAACAATTGCAACTTTTTTTGCCATCTCTAGAACCCCAATGTCAAAACCCTGTCGCACTCGTTTGCGAGTTGCCCGAGGGCCGCGATACCGGCATGCTTTATGCCTGGCTGGCTGTCCGCTTGGCGAACACCCCTGTAATTGCAGCAAACACCACAAGGCGTTATTTTGACACCCTTTTCAATAAGTGATTGCATCTTTATAGGGATGCTCCTGTCATTCCCAGGCTTGATCAGGTTTGATGCAGCTATGACGCCATCCATGTACAAAAAAATCATCGCCTGATGGCCTTTCTCAAGCGCGGCTTCGGAAAGGGAAATGGCCGTGTCCATGTTCTGGAATGTGTACGGCGTAGTAAGAACAACGATCCCTAGTTTCACCCTACCACCTTCCTGACATATACAGTGTACTGGCCCTCTGACTCCTCCAGGCCAAGGAATTCATTGCCGGTTGTCTTGCACCATGCCGGCATGTCCTCTTTTATGCCTTCATCATCAGAGATCACTTTCAGGACTTGTCCAACTTGTAGTTCTTTCATCTTTTTTGCCGTCTTGACTATCGGCACCGGGCACTGCATTCCAAGCGTATTTAGTTCAACATCGAAGTTCATTTATGGCTCCTTCCTCAGATGAAAAGATTGATTTTGGATTGTTGTGCTTCTGCTGCGTACGCGGCAACACCAACAATCTTGTCCACTTCTGGTATCAGGTCTTCTTTTGCCACACCCATGACATCCATGCTCATCTTGCACGCCCACATCTTTACGTCAAGGTCTCTTGCCATTGCAAGCATTTCACTAAGGGAGGCCACATTTGTTTTTTTCATTAATTTTTTCATCATTGATCTGCCCATCCCAACCATGTTGAATTTTGACAGTGGCAATCTGCTTATGCCACCTCTGTTCATCATCCCCATCATTTTCTGCATCCAGTTTTTGGCACCCGCTATTGGGCCTTTGTCCTTTTTTACGGCATTAAGCCCCCAAAAGGTATAAAACATCGTTACTTCCATGCCTTGAGCGGCGCAACCCGTGGCTATGACAAAAGCGGCCAGCACTTTGTCAAGATCACCAGAAAACACTACGATGGTAGCTTTCTCGGCCATGCAACCTCCTTTATACCCCTATGGGGTATTTGTCACAAAACTAACTCAGAAATATAATTTTGTCAATAGCTCTTAAATTGGTTACATTAAAGAAAAAGCGATGGTGTAATTATATGGAAAAAGGGGATGGAAAACCATCCCCTTTTTTCTTACCTACACCGTCAAATCATTTTATCGGGATATAGATGTCGAACTCCGACTCGTCCTTGTCATAGCAAAACCTGTCATCGTAAAGTTCAAAATCAAATGGACCGTCAATTTCATGGCCTGACTTGGGGATCCAGGTTTGGTATATGTAATTGTAGGTCTCGCCAAGATTGTCGAGCTTTCCCTTATGGGTAAAAACAAGGTATTTGTGTGGCGGGAGAACTCTTGCAACCATGCCCTCTGGTATCTCAGAGGTACTGTCAACTTTCATTGAGCAAACATACTCAAACTTCCCAGGATCACCACCTTCAACCATTGAACAAATTCCAAGTGCCGCACCAGGCTTGCTGATGTTTTTCATCGAGCACATTTCCTTGTTGAATTTGTCCCAAACCTGTTTTATCTCACCATTTTTATTGTCACCATAATATCTGATTCCAACAGCCTTCATTTCACCAAGCTCAACGATTTTCGGTTCCATTCCTACTATTCCTCCTCTCAGGAATCTTAGGCCTTCCCTGTTAAGACGTCTCCTGAAAAACAGGTGTACCGGCGGCTTTTCCTTTCTGCACCGCCCTGGAGACGTAAAAAACATTTTCTTGAAGGCCCTTGTGAAAGCCTCCTGGCTTTCAAATTGATAATCGACAGCGATATCGAGTATCCTGTGGTCAGTTTCCATCAGCTCGCGCGCAGCCTCTGAAAGCCGCCTTTTTCTCAGATACTCGGTAATCGTTTCACCAACATTGGCAAGGAAAATTCTGTGGAAGTGAAAGGGGGAGAACCCGGCTTCTTTTGCAATATCACCAAGCCCCACTCTCTCCTTGAGTCTTGCTTCCATAAAGTTTATTGCACCCTGTATCTTGTCGATGTAGTCTATCATCTGTCAACTGAGATACATTCTAGCAGAATGTGGTTTTTTGATTTTGATTTGTTTTGCTGTTTTGTGCAATGGAGATTAGACATAAAAGAAACAAAAAGCCCCCATGTTAACATGGGGGCTTTTTGACTTTTTGTGCAAATATCAAGCTTCTGCTTTCTCTGGCTTCTCTGGTTTTTCGGGTTTCTCAAGCATGTCTGCAACCATTTCCAGGAGGTCCTTGGTGTCAAGTTTGACCTCTGCATGTTTTGCCGTGTCCTTCAGGTGTTTCTTGCACGAAGGGCAACAGGTCACTGCAACCGGTGCAACTTCAGAGAGGCTTTTTGCTCTCTTCTGCCCAATTCTGTCGGCCATTTCAGGATTTGTCATGAGCAGGTCGCCACCAGCTCCACAGCAAACCGAAATGTCCTTGCTTTCAGGGTGCTCGGAAAACACAACACCAGGGAGCATTTTAAGTATTTCCCTTGGCTCGTCATAAACACCACCATTCCTTCCAAGATCACACCCGTCATGGAAAGTCACCTGTATTTCCTGCTTTGGTGGAACGATCTTGAGTTTGTTTTCTTTCATCAGCTTCAGGACAAATTGTGTTGCATGCATGACCTCAAAATCGTTTGGCTTGCCGGAAAGCTTTGGATATTCCTTCTTCCACATGCTGGTGCAGGCCGGGCAAGTGGCCACAACAGTTTTTGCAACATATTTCTTTATCTCTTCCTGGTTGTGGTGCATCAGCTCTTTGGCCTCATGGACCTTTCCGGTTGAAATCATAGGGAACCCGCAGCAGTGCTCGCTCGTTCCCATGATTGCGAAGTCTGTACCGGACGCTTCCAGAATCTGGGCAAAGGCCCTGGCCATGCTCTGTGACTGCGGATAAAAGGAGCTCATGCAACCAACATAGTACACAACATCAGCTTTTTCGACTTTTGTCGGATCGGAGGCAAGTTTTGCTCTCTTGAGCCAATTTGGCCTGTCATCATTCGGCTGGTTGGCAACATTCTTTGTGTCTTTGATAATTCCCGAAACTGTCTCGACGATCGGGAGCTTGACGCCTTCTTCCTGGACCAGCTCTCTTATCTCAAACCAGACTTCGGGGAAATCGATCTCTGTTATGCACTCAATGCCACATCTTCCACAAAGCGTGCACTGGAAAAGCCTCTGGGCAAACTCCTCAGACATTTTGACTTTTGTGGGTTTGCGACCAAGCAGGAAATCCCTTATAAAAAGGACCTTCGCCCTTGGGGAGCACGAAATCCAGCCAACATCGTCACCAGTGGGACATTCCACACGGCATGAGCCACACTGTATGCATTTTCTGACCTGTTTCTCAATGGCTGCGTATTTTTTCATGCTACCACCTCCCCACAATCCCGCCAACAAGCCAGCAAACCGGCTCTAGGAGCTTCATTCCGCTGAAGTAAATCGATGGCCGGAGGAAGAATGGTGGGTCTGTCCATTTGCCAGGGTTCATTATCCAGTTTTGGTCAAATGTTTCTTTTTTCTGGATGAATGCTTCTCTTTCTGATTGTGTCCTTAACCCAAAAACATAGGGGGTATTGAGCAATCCAATTCCGCCGTTCGGACTGCCACCCATTTTCATTGCAGAGAGGATAAATTCCATCTGATACGGTGCAGCCGACATAAATCTGACCAAAGAGAGCTCGTTTGCCAGGACATAAAAAAACATCAACCCGCACTGCTCTTTTGTCAAAATCTCGCCTTTATAAGCGAATTCAAACCTGAAGTGTGAAACTTTGTCCAGGTATTGCCCAAGATTTGAGAGTGGGACAGATAGATCTGCTGGTGTTACCGAAGAATAGGCATTCTTTATTCTGAAATATTTTAATCTGTAGCTGTACTCTTCCTCAGCTTCTTCCTGTGGCAACCGGGCAATTTCCGGATATTCAGCAAGTAGCGCGGCAATTTCTTTATCGCCTTTTTCAACATCCGATTTGCCACCTTCAAGCCTGATAACCGCAAACACCTCTTCCTTCAAATGTTTTGGCGTATGATGGCCTGACTGCGCAAGCAGGTCCATATAAGAGCCATTTACAAATTCAATGAAATACGCCGAAGAAATATTGGCCAGTCGCGAAGAGGCCAGCGCAAAATCATTTTTGTCTTTGAATTTCAGGAGGTACGTCGCAATGGACTCGGGAAGTCGTCTTACCTCCAGTTTTACCGATGTAATGATGCCCATCATGCCTTCACTCTTTATAAAATCTTCAAATTTCAGGTTGCCGGATTTGGTTTCTACGAGACCTTCATTTGGGACCCACACGACCTCACCGCTTGGAAGAACAACCTCGATCTCTTTTATCAATTTCTTTATGGAGCCAAAAGCGAGGCTTCCCACACCAAGGCCCTCCGTTTGTATCCAGCCAGCAACAGTGGATGATTTGTAGGAGGTTGGATATGTCTTGAGTGTCCAGCCTTTTTTCTTCAGTTCCCATTCAAGCTGAGACCATATCACTCCGCCACTAACGCTAATAACGCCTTCTTTTTCGTCAAGCTCGCCTATATTGTTTAGGGCCAGTGTTTCAATAACAATCCCCTTGTTCCTTGGAACCGACTGGTAATACCCGGATGTACCACCACCCCTTGGACAAACAGGTATTTTGTGTTTATTGGCAAAATCCATCACCCTAGCAACTTCTTCTGTATTCTTTGGTCTCAGGACGGCATCCGGAGTTGTACCCCTGAAAACCCATGAAGTTTCTTTAGGCAAAGGAGTTACATCAAAACCATAAAACTGGCATTCAAAGGGTGTCCATACCATGTCTATTCCGAAACTCGCCAGCTCATCCAAAAACTCTTTTTTCACAAAGTGCTCCTTTCGGCAAAAAAGAAATTATTTGCTGCCCGTGACTTTGGAGAGAAGTTTTCTCAATTTCTCAACTTCCACATGGTTTGTGTTTTCAGAAAGGTTAAGACAGTCAATAACATTTTTTTCCAGGATGATTGCTGCGACTTTGTTTATCCCGGCTTTTACGGCCTGCATCTGGTTGATTATTTCATCGCATGATCTTTCCTCAGAAATCATGCGCACCAGGCCCCTGACCTGTCCTTCTATTTTTGACAGCCTTTTGATGACTGATGATTTTATGTCGTTGTCTTTCTCTTTCACCCTTACAACTCTAGTCAAAAATAATATGAAAGTCAACGCCAATCATTATTTTATGGCAATACAAAACAAACTGGCTTCATATACTTTTTAAAAAATCAGATGAAGGCTTTTGTTCTTTTGTTGTCGGATTTTGATTTCTGGATATTGAAAGACCGATCTTTTTCGGGAGTGTTTGCAGCCGCCTATCAAGCGGCGCTGACGTTACTCAACCGGTGGGAAAAACCACCGGTTTCCTCCTTTAGACCGCGTTCGATTCTTGTAATGTCGACTTCACTGGCGCCAAATTTCTCAGAGCAGTAATTGAGGGCGCCCTCTGGATCGGTGTGTTCCCCGCAAGTGTAGATATCAAGGGCCGCGTAGCCAAACTCAGGCCAGGTGTGAATGGAAAGGTGCGATTCCGCAATCACGACCACACCAGAAACTCCCTGTGGCGAAAAATGGTGGAATGTTGATTCCATGATTTCAGCCTTTGCGCGACCGGCAGCCTGGTAAAGGATTTCCTTTACCTTGTCTACATCACCAATTACAGACGGGTCACAACCAGAGACCTCGCACAGAAGGTGTCTACCGTAGGTATACAACTCATTATACCCCCTTCACGAGAGATAGTAAAAAATAGCGAATCGCATTGTATATTGAGTCTGTTAAAAATCAACATCATTTTTTCTTAACAGAACTACCCGTAACGCACATTGGACAGATCGGGCATTGTTCACATTTTGGAACGATGGGTTTGCAAATGTTTTGACCCAAACGAACCAAGAGCTCGTTTGACTTTGTCCAGTATTTTCTGGGCAAAAGCTCCATCAACTCAAACTCGGTCTCTTCCGGGGTCTGTGTTCTGACCCACCCTGTCCTGTTGGAAATCCTGTGCACATGAGTATCAACAACGACAGAAGGTATATCATATCCCAGAGAAAGCACGAGATTCGCAGTTTTTCTGCCCACGCCCTTTATGCACAGCAGCTTGTCCAGAGAGTCTGGTACCTTGCCATCGTATTGGGATACAATAAAAATGGCCATCTGGACGAGTCTTTGGGACTTGGTTTTGTAGAAACCTGCCGGAAATATCACATTGGCAACCTCATCAGGATCAGCAAGTGACAGCGACCTGACATCGGGCCATTTTGAAAAAAGCCTCTCAGTTGCAGGGTATGTGACGTTGTCCTGTGTTCTATGAGATATTATCGCAGAAACCAGTATTCTCCACGGATCACGTTTGTTGAAGTCTGCAAATTCAAACCCTCCCCAGAACCTGGCGAGCTCCTCAATGGCCCTGGTTGCTGTTTCGGACTGGGTCATTGCGCAAGCGCCCTGGCTATTTTTTCTCCTTCACCCTCAAGGACCGTTCTCATGTCAAAAATGACAAGGTCGTCCTCGATCCTGGCCACTATCGGAGTTTCGAAGTTCCTCAATTTCTGAAGCAACAATTGTGGGGTCTCCTTTGGTTTTATGGCCACCGCGTAAGAATCGAAATTGATGTCAGGCAGTGAACCACCACCCATATAGCCTTCAACTTTTTTTACAAAAGATCCAATAGCAGGGTTTACCTCGTTGATTTCCCCAGAGAGGGTGTTTGCCCTTGCTTCCAGCTCCTCAGGCATCATCGATATCATCCTCATGACAGGATTCAGCTTCATGACTTCCCTATCCGGCAGCAGCCATGTTCTTAACGCTTCTTCGAGCATACACATGTGGGCCTTCGCAAGCCTTAGGCTCCTCATCAGGGGGATTTTCCCACAGGCACCAGCGATCTTTTCACTTCCAACAATGAAACCTGCTTGCGTTCCGCCAAGTATCTTGTCCCCTGAGAAAAGTATTGCATCTGCACCATCACCCAATGCCGAGAGACAGTCTGGTTCTTCCCTGAAGTTGGGGTGATCTATTTTGCGCAAGAGGCCCGAGCCAACATCGTAAACGAATGGAACGTTTTTCTCCTTTGCCAGAGCAGACAACTCAGCAGTTGTCGGAGAAGACGCAAACCCTCTTATTGCATAATTCGAAGGGTGGACTTTCAGGATCAGTCCGGTTTTTTCGCTGATTGCCCCCGCATAGTCCTTCAGGTGTGTTCTGTTTGTTGTTCCAACTTCATGAAGTATTGCACCCGAAGCAGTCATCACCTCTGGCAATCTGAAAGAACCACCAAGTTCGATCAGTTCCCCCCTGGAAACGATTACCTCCTTGCCTTCGGCGTGTGTCCTGAGAAGAAGGAGTATTGCAGCTGCATTGTTGTTGACCACAACGGCAGACTCGGCACCAAGAAGCATCTTGATGACCGATTTTACATGGACGCCTCTTTTGCCCCTCTTCCCTTCGGCGAGGTCATATTCGAGATTGCAGTAGCCCTCAAGCAAGGGGGCAAGGTAAGGATTGGGAAACATTGGGGCCCTTCCAAGGTTCGTATGCAAAACAATGCCGGTTGCATTTATAACTCTTTTCAATGACCTTTTTGTCAACGGGGAGAGTTTCTTTTTAAGGGTGGACTCAACAAGTTTTTTGACCTGCGGCTCATCCAGCGCCTCGCCACCAGCAATTTTGTCCCTGACAGAATCGAGGGCTTCCCTGACAAGGCCAGAGGTTATCCTCTGGTCAAAATGGCCGTATTCTTTTTTGAAACCTTCATCCTCGAGTATTGAAGAAACCTGGGGAATCAGCCTAAAAAGTTCTTTCATCCGGACCTCCCTTTACACTTGCTAGGAAAAGTTGAGTTTCTGATCTATGCCAACTCTCATGAAGCGACCCGTTCCTTTTGCGATCAGGTTGCCATCCTGGTCAGTTATACTGGCTGATGCTTCAATCAGCCTTCCTTTCAGGCCATCAATTTTCCCATGGACAACAAATGGTTTGCCAACAAGCATCGGCTTCACAAATCTTACAGTCATTTCAGCTGTAACAACGGAGCCGCCATCCAGCCTGAAAATGGCATGTGACATCGCCTCGTCTATAATGGTGGACACTATGCCACCGTGCACAATGTTGTCCCAGCCCTCAAAGTCCTTGTCTGGCACAAACCTGGCCTCTACATGGTCATCAATCAGCGCAAACTTCAGCTTCAAACCCCTCTGGTTGGACGTTCCACAAGCAAAACAGTTCGAATCAGTGCCTTTGTATTCGGGTTCCATCAACACTCCATCAGTTCTTTGTATATACAGCGGTCATGTATCACTTCTATGCCGTTTTCTTCAAGGACTTTGAATGAGTCAGGGGCATATATCTCAAGCTGAAACCAGACAACTCCTGGTCTGGCAGCAATAAAATCATCCACCATTCCGGGTATTGCCTCCGATCTCCTGAAAACATCAATTATATCTATTTTTTCCTTTATATCCGAAAGGCTGGCCAGAAATTTGACGCCCGAAATCTCCTCACCGGCATATTTCGGGTTGACAGGATAAACACCAGATCCTCTGGCAATAAGATACTTGGTTATGGTAAAACTTGGAGAACACTCGTCAAGCGAGGCGCCAACAACCGCAATTACCCTTGCCTTGCCAAGAATGTCCCTGATTTTATCCATCTTGGTCGAGTATAGCCTTAATATGTGGTTGGTCAACGAACCTTGAAAAATGGCCAACCTGGTCTATTTTGGCAGTGATGGAAATTCTTGGTCGAATAAAAGGGCCGGGCGATCTCAAGAAATTGAGAACCAGGGACCTTGGCAAGCTCGCTTGCGAAATAAGGGAAGCAGTTGTTGATGCCGTATCGAAAAATGGCGGCCATCTGGCATCCAACCTCGGAATTGTGGAATTTACAATTGCCCTTCACAAAATTTTTGATTCTCCCAAAGACAGGATAATCTTTGATGTGGGCCACCAGTGTTACGCCCACAAGATAATAACCGGAAGACTGGACAGGTTCGGCAGTATAAGAAAAAAAGGTGGCCTTTCAGGGTTTCCAAACCCTGATGAATCCCAGCACGATTTCTACAAAACAGGGCACGCGTCAACGGCCGTCTCTCTTGCAGCCGGAGAGGCAATTGCAAGGGACCTCAAGGGTGAGAAACACTCGGTAATTGCGATTGTTGGCGATGGGTCACTGACCGGTGGTGAATGCTTTGAGGCGCTCAACCATATAGGCCAGATGGACACTGATGTTCTTGTCATCCTCAACGACAACCAGATGTCAATCTCACCCTCGGTTGGCGCCCTCTCTCTGCTTACAAGCAAACTCAGGGCCGCAATCTTCTATCGGAGATTCAGCCATTATGTCGGCAAGGGTTTTTCAAGAATGGGACGCTTTGGTGAATGGGCCGTCGGGATGGGCTTCAGGATAAAAGGAGCCCTCAAGAGATTTCTTATGGCTGATCAATATTTTGAACAGCTCGGGTTCAGATACCTTGGCCCGGTTGATGGGCACGACATACCACTCCTGCTGGCCTTTCTTGGCAGGATAAAACACATGAAAGGCCCGGTGCTCCTCCATGTCGTTACAAAAAAGGGCAAGGGCTGTTCGTTTGCGGAATCGAAACCAACTGAATACCATGGCACGGCACCATTCAAACCTGCAAATGGCGAGACAGCAAATGGAAAACCCACATACTCGAAGGTTTTTGGGGAGTGCATGGTCGAGGCCGCCAAAAAAGACAAATCGATTTTGGCGATAACTGCCGCGATGTCAGACGGAACCGGCCTTGCGGAATTCCAGAGAATATTTCCAGGCAGGCTCTTTGATGTTGGGATAGCTGAACAGCACGCTGTGTCGCTGGCTTCAGCCTTTGCCAGGAACGGGCTGAAACCTGTTGTGGCAATATACAGTACCTTCCTGCAGAGGGCCTACGACCAGATAATCCATGATGTGGCGCTCATGAACCTGCCGGTCATTTTCGCGATCGACAGGGCAGGTCTTGTTCCGGATGATGGCCCGACGCACCAGGGCATTTTTGATCTGGCGTACCTTTCACTGGTCCCAAACATCACTGTCATGGCGCCATCCTGTGCCGAGGAATTGTGCCAGATGCTCGAAATTGCTTTCTCGTCAAAGGGCCCTTCGGCTATCAGATACCCAAAAGATGCCGCCTTTAAGACCGATTGTGAAGACGTGGTTTTTGGAAAAGCTGAACTTATAAAAAATGGAGACGATGTCCTCCTTGCATATATTGGCACTTTCAGGCAAGAAACGTCTATCATCTCCGAGATGCTCGAAAAAGATGGCTTCTCGTGCTCCATTTTGAACATGAGGTTTGCCAGTCCTCTCGACATGGGCTCCGTGTTGAGGAATGCAAAAGGCAAAAAAGTCGTGTTTTTCATTGAAGAGGGTGTTACTGGTGGTGGGATAGGACAAAGGTTGATGGAACATATACCATCATTGCGCATAATCGGCGTCCCAAACGCATTTCCAGAAAATGGCTCCAGAAAAGAATTGCTTGAATCACAAAAACTTGACACAATCTCAATTTACGAAAAAATCAAAGCATCCCTCTCAAAGTAGTATCATTTTCTTCCAACGGAAATAGTCTGTGCAAGTATTTCTTGAACACAAAAAATCTAGGACCTTATATGTATATTTACAGGTTACTTGAAAATTAACATTGAGGATATATCATATGGCTTGTGATAGAAGACACGAAACCAGTAATGACAGTTGGAGCGGTGGCCGATGTTCTTGGCGTCTGTGAGCAGACCCTCAGGCTTTGGGAACAAAAAGGGCTCATAACCCCAAACAGAGTCAATGGAAGAAGGCTTTATTCCACCAGGGACCTTGAGCGTCTCGAACTCGTCAAGTTCCTCATCAATGAAAAAAAGATGAACATTCCTGGTGTAAAAAAATTTCTGGAGATATTTGACAACTGCAAACAAAAAAATTGCGAAGATGTTGATGAATGCCTCAAATTATGGGACAAGGAGGGGAAATGAACTCCATTTATCTTGACCATTCTGCCACAACACCGCTTGATGATGAGGTCCTTAAAAGAATGATGCCCTATTTTTCCGAGATCTTTGCCAATGCCTCCTCAATGCACTCCCAGGGCCAAAAAGCGGCCGAGGCAATAGAAGAGGCAAGGCTGCAAGTGGCTGGGCTCATCAATGCAAGCCCAAGCGAGATAATCTTTACATCAGGTGGTACTGAATCCGACAACTTGGCAATCAGGGGCTTGTTTTTGAGGCTTTGCCCGGAGAAAAATGAAATAATAACATCTGCAATCGAGCACCATGCAGTTTTGCACACAGTACAGGACCTTGAAAAACACTACGGTGCAAAAGCGATATATCTCCCTGTCGACGGGAAGGGCAGGGTCAACCCGGCAGACGTCGAAAAAGCAATAACTGGCAAAACATCCCTGGTCTCAATTATGATGGCAAACAATGAAATCGGGACAATCGAACCAATTGAGGGGATTGCCAGGATATGCAAGCTGAGGGGTGTGGCGTTCCACACGGATGCCGTGCAGGCAGTAGGGAAAATCCCTGTAGATGTAAAAACACTCGGCGTTGACCTGCTCTCGATGTCGGCCCATAAATTTTATGGCCCGAAAGGCGTTGGCGCCCTTTATGTCAAAAAAGGTATCAGACTAAACCCTGTAATGACAGGTGGTTCACACGAAAGAAATCTCCGTTCCGGAACATACAACACCCCCGGGATTGTCGGAATGGGTTGGGCAGCAAAACTTGCAAAAGACAGACTCTCCTGGCACATGGAGCACACTGCAGCACTTCGGGATACGCTCCAGAAAAGAATTTTTGATGAAATACCAGATGTCTTTGTGAATGGTGACGAAGAAAACAGATTACCCCAGCTGCTCAACATCAGCATCAAGTTTGCGGAGGGCGAATCAATGTTGATGTTTCTTGATATGGACGGCAACATACAGGCATCTTCCGGGTCAGCATGCACATCAAAATCACTTGCCGCATCGCATGTGCTCAATGCCATGTGCATCCCGCACGAGTTCATAAATGGATCAATAAGGTTTTCGTTTGGAAAAGACAACACGGTGGAGCATGTGGACAAGGTCATGGCGATCTTCCCGCAGATTGTAAAAAAACTAAGAGAAATGTCGGCAATTGGCCCCGACAAACCAGCGAGGTGATTCATGTATTCAGAGAAGGTTATCGAGCATTTTAGAAACCCGAGAAACGTTGGAGTGATCAATGATGCAGACGGTGTTGGCGAGGTTGGAAACCCGGTCTGCGGCGACATGATGACGTTTTACATCAAGGTGAAGGACGGCATCATAACCGACATCAAGTTCAAGACGTTTGGATGCGGAGCGGCAATAGCTGTCTCCTCCATTATTTCTGAATTGGTCAAAGGGAAAAATGTTGATGAGGCACTCTCAATCTCCAGTAAGGCTGTAGTGGATGCACTTGGTGGGCTGCCATCAAACAAAGTCCATTGTTCAAATCTTGGCGCAGTCGCACTTGCAAGGGCAATAAACGACTACAAGAGGAGAAACGGGCTTCCATACGAGAACATCCCGGAACCAGAGGACGTTGAAGAAGGCTAGAAAATAAAAATGGTGCCCAGGGACGGACTTGAACCGCCGACACGAGGATTTTCAGTCCACTGCTCTACCAACTGAGCTACCTAGGCACCTCGCTTGATAAATTTATCTACATAGGCGCTTTTGTCAAGAAAGCAAACCGGTAGTCGTTGATTCAAAATAAACCTATTTTGTGAAACAGGAGGGTTTTATGGCTTGGAGATTGCTAGATTGTGGTGGTCTGGACGGATGGACAATCCATAGCATTTATGAAGCGGTGGCAAAAGAGGTTGGAAAGGGCAATTCACCAAACACGCTTATCAACTGCCACCCTGCCTGGCCCTATGTCTGCCTTGGAGTCAACCAGCTGCTGGAAAAAGAAGTGGAAGAGGAATTTTGCAAGAAAAACAACGTCCCGATCCTCAGGAGGCAGGCAGGCGGCGGTGCAGTCTTCCTCGATCCATACCAGTTCTTCTACCACATTGTCGCCAAAAATGATGATCCGATCGTCATGGGTGACCCTGTCACCGTCTCAGAGAGGCTCCTCAGGCCAACGGTTTCTACATACAAAACCTTTGGCTGTGATGCGTCATTCAAGCCACTCAATGACGTCGTCATTGGCCACAGAAAGGCCTCCGGAAATGCCCTCGCAAACATGCACGGGGCATCATTCTTCGTCGGGAACGTCATCATGGACGCGGACGTCGAAATGATGGCCCAGGTGCTAAAGGTGCCGTCTGAAAAATTCAGGGACAAGATAATCGAGAGTGTCAGGGAACACATGACCTCGCTGAAGAGGGAGCTTGGAAGGGACGTCACCTATGAAGAGGTCCAGAAAGTATATCTTCCTGCATTTGAGAACGATCTTGGCGTCAAGCTTGAAAGGGGCCAGCTGACCGACGCAGAGCAAAAGCACCTCGACGAGATTTTTGCCATCACAAAAACTGAAGAATGGGTCCACCGCAGGACAAGGGGTCACGAGAAACTCATGGACATGTCCGGCAAGAGGACAAAGGTCATGTCCGGGCTAATCATCGCCGAGGCCGACCTCAAGTCTGACAAGCTGGTCAGGACAACCCTCTCGATCAAGGATGACCACATTGACGATATCGTCATCTCTGGTGATTTTTTCATCGCTCCGATAGATTCACTGCCGGAGCTTGAAAACACGCTCAAGGGCAAAAAAATGGACAGGGATGAGCTCCTGACCGCTGTAAACGGTTTCTTTGCTTCAGGGCCAAAAGTGTTCGGCGTCAAGCCGGAGGACATTGTTGAGGTCATCTTCAAGGCCAGGGATAATTCTGTCGGCGTTGTAGGGTAGTTTCTTAATAAACTTCACAAAAACTGGCGATGATTGGGTCACCGCCAGTTTTCTATTTGTCTAAATTTTTCATTCAAAAAAATCATCATTTCTTCTAGTTCATCCAACGGCTTCTAACAAATTATATTTCTTTTACGCACCCGCCTTGACTCAAAACCTCCATTGTGATATATGACTGATTAGTCAGTCACTGACTGATGGTTCAGTCACAAGGAGACGAGATGGACAGAAAAGACGAGATAATGGAAGCGGCGGTCGCGGTCATTTCTGAAAAGGGCTTTGCCAAAACCAGGATTGCCGACATCGTTGCCCAGGCCGGAGTGGCACAGGGAACTTTCTACCTCTATTTCGAGAGCAAGGAAGCGCTGATGGTGGAGATGGCAAAAGAGCTCATCGAAAGAATGCAGCACAGCTTCCAGTACAACCTTCTCGAACAGAAGACGATATCCCAAAAAGAATTTGTTGAAAAAGTGTACGAAATTTTTCATGGTTTCACAGGAATTGTCCGCGATAACGCCCAGACAATAAGGATCCTCGCAAATGAGGCCAAGAACAACGAGGACCTCCACAAATTCCAGATAATGGTGCTGGGGCGTGTGAGCAACTATCTGACCGAGCTCCTGAACCTGGGGAAAAAATCGGGCATCCTGAGGGAAAACGACTACAAGTCAATCATCAGCATGGCTTTGATGGCCATCCTGCAATTTTTCACCTCAAACGCCAACTATGAATTTCCCATGGATGATGCAATTGATGAATTCATTGACATTTGCCTTTACGGCCTTCTGAGGGACAAGAATGCTTGAAAAAATCGCCGGCTGGATTGTCAAAAACAGGGTAGGGGTCGCAATCTTCAGCCTTGGTCTTTTGCTTCTTTCTGCAATAGGGACCGGGAAGCTCTCAATAAATTATGATTTCTACTCATATCTCCCCCAGGACATCAGTTCTGTCAAAGGGCAAAAAATATTGCAGGAGGATTTTGGGTTTTCCGACACCATCTATGTTGTGCTTTCCGGAAAAACAGTCAGCGAAACCAAGGAGATCATCGACAGGCTGAACAAAATGCCTGATGTTGCAGAAACTTTCTGGTATTCGGACCTGGAGGACGTGAAGGTGCCGGAGGATTTTGCCTCAAAAGAGGCCAGGGAAAAATTTCTTTTGGGGGAAGACACACTGGTTCAAGTCACACTGGCACCAACAGGCAGAAAACCCTCGCAGCAGGCAGAAGCAATCAAGGCAGGCCTTGGCGTTGATGCAAGGATTGTCGGCGATTTTCTTTACAACCAGGAAATCGAGAGGCTTTCAAACTCGGCCAAAAGCTCCATGCTCATTATTGCCGTTGTGGTCATTCTCCTGGTGCTTGTCCTGGCACTGACCCAACCAGCCTACTCAATACTCTTTCTTGTTTCTGCAGGAATCGCCATACTCATAAATTTTGGCCTGACCGGATTTTTCAGGGGCCAGATGAGCTTCATGACGTCATCAGTTGCCGCAGCGCTCCAGCTTGCGGTCACAATGGATTATGCCATATTCCTGCTGCACCGCTACGAGGAGGAAAAGAAAACACTCCCCTCCCTAAAAGCAATGGCAAAATCGATTGCAAAGACCTCCACGGCCGTACTTTCCTCCGGTCTGACCACAATGGCCGGCTTCCTGGCACTCCTTTTTATGAGCATAAAGATGGGGGGAGACATGGGAATAGTCATGGCCCAGGGTGTTTTTGTTGGCTTCATCGTGACGCTTACGATACTGCCTGCCCTGATATTGATAATTGAAAAACCACTTGGAATCCTCAAACATAGAAACTTTTTTCCAAACATGGAAAAGCTTGGCAATTTTGTAGTGAGGAACAAGGGCATCATTGCGCTCGTATTTCTGGTACTTGCAGTTCCGGCTTTTATCGGCTCAAACATGCAACCTGTCACCTACTCGTTTGAAGAAGGCATAAAGCTTGGGGATGATGTACAAAAAGACCTCGATCTGGTGATGGAGAAGTTTGGTGGTGGGCACACGGTTTCGGTCCTGTTACTCGGCATGGACGAAAACCAAAGGCTCGGGATCGAGGAAGAGCTGTCAAAAGTGCCCCATGTCAAGGAAATAATTGGGCCGCTCTCGACTGGATCTGCTTATGTCCCAAGATCATACATACCCAAAAAAGTGCTTGCGAAACTGGAATCAGAGGGCAAGCACCTGCTGACTGTAACACTGGACGCACCAGACAAAGCCGGGTTGGAAGAATCCTTTGAGGGAATAAAGGCAATAGAAGGCAGGCATGAAGGCAGGATACTGGCTACAGGCATAGATATGATCCAGTATGATATTGAAAAAATGGGCACCTCTGACAATTTGAAGGTCAACCTGGCAACAATAATAGGTGTGTTCGCCATAGTCTGGATAGCACTGATGAGATTTAGGCCATCACTTGTCCTGATCTTTGGAATAGAAGTGGCGATATGGCTCAATGTGGCCATCCAGTGGTTCATGAACTCGCCACCAATATTTTTCTTTGCTCCTGTTGCGCTTGGCGCAATACAACTAGGTGCAACAGTTGATTATTCAATCCTGATAGCAACAAGGTATTTTGATGAATCAAAGGACAAACCACCGGATGAAGCCATGAAAATATCTGTAAGAGAAGGCTCCCCTGCAATCATTACGTCAGCTCTGACGCTTTTTGGTGCATGCGCAGCAATCTCGGTTACCTCGCAAATATCAATGGTCAAGGATTTGTCAATGATGCTGGCAAGAGGCGCCCTCATCTCTGGAATCATGGTAGTCACTGCAATACCAGCATTCCTTTTGCTCTTCAGGGGAAAATTAAGGAGGAAAAATGCGTAAGGTCCTCTTGGTGGCAATAATTGCAACAATTGCCCTTGCAATGCCAGTCATGGCTGCAAGCACACCATTGACAAAAAGAACACAGACAGTTTACGCTGTCCTGAACTGGGATGGAAAACTGATTGAAGAATCTGTTGTAAACTGGCTCCGCGTAGAAGGAGCTGGCAAAATATCGATCCAGGACAAACCGGAAATTTCGGATGTAGTATCACTTGATCCGGGTATGAAACCTGAAATTGCTGGCCGCAACATAACATGGAAATTTAATTCAAAAGGGCAGAAAGATATCTTCTATACAGGCAAAACAGACAAGCCACTGCCAATAAGCTTTGATGTGGAGTTGCTATTAGACGGCAAAAAAACAAAACCAGAACAAACAATTGGGAAAAATGGTAAGATAACTCTCTCCATGTCCTTCACAAACAAACTGCCAAAAACTGTCGATTTGAGCTGGAGAGAGGGCGACAAGACAGTCACAAAGAAGAAAACGCTCTACCAGCCAATGACTGTCATGGTGCAAGCTGAAATGCCTGTTGACTCATACATCACCCTGGAAGCAAAAGACGCCATGTCGATGACCATTGGAAGCCGCAAAAGGATCATCTGGACACTTCTTCCAAGCCCCGATGGCAAAGCCGTGCTTGAATATTCAAGCGATTCGGTGACATTGCCATCTGTCCAAATCTCAATCCTGCCAAGAATTCCAGATATCCCGATACCAAGTATCGACCCTGCAATCCAGGACCTTCTGGCATCCGTTGCTGACAACACCGACCTTCTCGATATGGCTGGAATAGAGATCAACCTTGACCCAGACAAAATATTGTCCCAGCTGGTGTCCCTTCAGTCTCTCCTTGATGCCTCAAAACAGGCGATTGATGACTCCAAAAAACAGGTTTCTGATCTGACAAAATCGTTCTCCGATCTCGAAAAGGGGCTCAAAGAGCTTGCCAGCGGAGCAGACAACCTTTCCCAGCTGAGCAAAGGGCACAAGCAGGTCGTTGAAACAATGAAGCAGGGGCTTGATTCCAACACTAGCGGCCTGACAGAGAGCGTATCCGTGCTCCAGAATTCAGCAAATTCTGCAGGCAAATCATCCAGGGAGCTGTTTGTTTCAAGAACTACACTTGATGACACCCTGTCGTCGGTCTCAAAGCTGAAATCCCAAACCAGCGACAAGGACCTCCAGGACAAACTTTCAGACATTGAAAACTCGCTCAAAATCATCGGTCAAAAAATCGATTCTGCAAAACAGGAGTCCGACAAGGCATCGCAAAACCTGAAGGTGCTGGTGGATGGTGGAACCATCGGAGGCAAGGACATACCGTCAATATCTTCCATGCCGGAAAACCTCAAATTGCTCGATCAGGCGCTAACCGCGCTCATTTCCGGGGGAGAGGTCATGAGCGTCCAGATGCCAGGAATAAACACAACCATTGACGGGCTTAACGCAATATCTTCTGGCCTGAACACAATAATCAAGGGTGGAGACGTAGGCGGGACAAAAACACCGCCGCTTTCAGAAATACCGGCCCTGATAACAAAAAACCTCTCACAGTTTGATGTTCTGGTTTCAGGTGGAACATTCCACGGGGTCAAGGTGCCAAGCCAGAAAGAAATCCTCTCGATGATTGATGATTTCAAGAAAATGGCCGAAGACTTTGGCCCACAATCAGATAAATTGCTGGATCTTGGCAAAAAACTCCAGCAGGCAATCGAGCGCAATGGTGGGAAAGAAAAGGTCCAGAAGGCAATGGACGAGTCAAAACAGCTCCTTTTTGGTGGCCAGGCAGAACTGGACAAGATGAGGGAGATGGAGCAGAACTACAAATCATTTGTGGGTGAAACGCCAGGCGCCGAGAGCTCTGTCCTCTTTGTCGCAAAACTGGACGAGGTCACCATTGAAAAAACTAAAGAAAACAATGTAAAAGCACAAAATATTACTCCATTCTATGAAGATATAAACAAATATAAGTATTACATACTTATTGCTGCTATTGCTATTATAATAGCATCAATATTTATCAATATAGCATATAAGAGGAAACATAAATAGCAAAGTTGACATAATATATCCAAAATTATTATATGATTAGCTAATATATGTAATAATGTGTCAATATTAAAAAGCGGTCTCTTAAGAGACCGCTTTTTAATATTGAGTTCATCTAGAACACATAATCATCCGGTGGGGTATAGGTGATCCTGATGTGCTTTGTCTCGTGGAACCACTCGACATTGGCGCCAAACGCCTGGGAGATAAACCTGATTGGCACAAGAGTTCCGCCTTCTTCAATCGAAGGTGCAACATCAAGGCTGACCATTTTGCCATTCACAATTGCCTCTTTTTTGCCTATCCAGAGGATTATCGTGTCGTCAAAACGGTTTATGGTGACCTTTTTTGTGGTCGCCTCCCACTGCACCTTACACCCGAAGGACTCTGATACAAACCTTATTGGAACAAGCGTCCTCTCGTTTCTTATGCGAGGAGCCTGGTCAAGATCGACTTTTATTGAGCCAATGCTTGCCCTCTTCACGCCAACATCAAGCTCCAGCACAATGCTTGGCTGGGTCTCGACCCTGGCCTCAACGCGGACATCCTGGCATATCTTTCCCTGGGCCGAAATGGTCATGTAGCCAAGGACTGAAGAGACACCGGGGAGTTCCGAAGCCGCTATGGTGGCTATTCCTGTAACCTCTCCACCTCTGGTTTTGAACGTGGCCGGCGTTACCCTCAGCCACCTCTTGTCGGTTTTGATTACACCAGATATTTCCTTGTCGGTGTCAAATGTGAGCGTGAAATCAATTGACACCTCCCTGCCCCTTGGAATGAAACCAAAATCAAGCGCTATCGGGTTAACCTTGATGCAGGGTGGTGGTGTTCCGGGCAACTCTTCTTCAGGCACAATGACTTTTATGACTGATTTGAGGGTCTTTCCGATTATGTTTACAGAGACAACAACTTCACTGGGCCCTTTTGGCAATTTTGCCGGGTCAACAGTGGCAATGATGTCTATTCCATTGTTCCCGCCGATTGTTCCCGAGTCAGGGAAGACCGCGCAAGCTTCCGATGAGCCTCTGGCAATAAAATCGGCCAGTTCACCATTTTTTTGCGTGAGCCTGAGCTTGAAGCTTGTTTTTCCGGTTATCTTCCCGTGATCAATCAGCTGGGGGTCAAGAAAGACTTCCACTTCCGGTCGTGGCAGCTTGACTTCAAGAGCGTCAGAGACAATAAGCGGTTCATAGGTCAAATCACCCTCGGCTGTTGCGGTGGCATCGATTAGAGTGAGACCATGCTTTCCCGGAACAAGGGGTTCAATCTCCAGCTCCAGAATCATGCCCTTCCCACTTGCGGGATAAGCTGGACCAATCCCAAAAACAACCTCTCCATCGCCCTCCTGCGATGTCGTTTCAGGATTTGATCCATCATGGGTGAAGAATTGGCCTGCTTCGTATCCTGTATACTTGATGCTTGACTGGTCAAAAGCAAATGTGAATTTGAGCCCGGTAATTTTTTGTGCATCTTCAATGAGTATCGGTATTTTCACCTTTTGCCCTACAAATGCAGACTGGGGGCAATCGACTTTCAGAATGGGTGTCTTTGGTTCAGGATCAACAACCACCTCGCCGCCGCCTTCGCCCTTTGGCCCAAGGCAAACAACCTCACCTGTTGAACAGGAAACGATTATCCTGTCCCAAAAAACCAGCGGCTGTGCTGTTGGAATGGCTCCCAAGGCAATTTTTTCTACAAACTTGCCATTTTCAGAGTCCAGGATAGTGACACTGCCATCCTCACACCCAAAAACTACCTTGCCAGATGCGACAACAGGTGAACAGGTCACCCTAGAAGAAGCGTTGTGTTCCCAATCCTGGTTGCCATTCGCGCCATTAAAACAATAGAATTTGCCAGAATCGGTCCCAAAATAAACATTCATCCCGTCAGTACACGGCATGGTCGTTACTTTGCCAATATCATCCCTCATCCAGGAGATCTTCAAATCCTTTGGCTCAAAAGCAAGATGCAAACTTGAAATACCTATTGAACTGGGAATCAGGAGATGGTTATCAAAGATAATTGGGGAAGCAGACGGGGACGATCCGATCTCCCATTTCCATTCAATGTTTCCGTTTGAGTCATTCACCGCATAGAGGTTGCCGTCATCGGCCAAGACGTATATAAAACCACCATAGGCAACCGGGGCAATCTGGACATCAGAGGTTATTGCCGCAGTCCAGTTTATTTTTCCTGTATACGCATCAACGCAGACAAGATTATTTTTTAAACCTGCCGTTCCAAAAACCACCATGGTCGCATTGTCAACACCAGATGATCTTGAACCCTTTCCCTCGATGAGTGTTGAATAAACTTCGGAACCGCTTAAATCTCTTCCATATATGTGTCCATCAGTGCAGGCACCGATTATCCTTCCACCAGACAAAACGGGGGTCTGGGGCATGCCTTTGGCAAAATCATGCCTGAAAACCACTCTTCCATCTTGTGGGTCAAGACAGAAAAAAGCTCCTGAGTCATCGATTCTTGTACCACACGAAAGATATATTTTGCTACCATCGGTGAGCGGAGCACTGTATGTAGGGATTCCCAGTGATTTTCTCCATGTTTGTTCAAGTGGAGATTGCGGAATGGCAGAAGCCTCCCCTTCATGAAGGGGATTTCCACCCAGCATCGGCCAGTGAAGTATCTGGGCCATGGCGACAAAGGGTGCCAGGCCCAAAAACAGTGCCAAAAACAAGGCAATTTTTTTCATCAAAATCCTCCGCAGGCAATACACCCAGTTGCAGTCAATGGTTTAACTGTTGACATGCATACTGTGAAAGCTAAAATTTATTTGCCGTATCAAATTTTCGTTGGGGAGTCGCCAAGCGGTAAGGCATCAGCCTTTGGAGCTGACACTCGCAGGTTCGAATCCTGCCTCCCCAGCCAAGAATGGAGACATATGGAGATTTCAGCACTCATTCTTGCGGCAGGCGCCGGAGTCAGGATGAAATCCAAGACACCCAAGGTGTTGCACCAGATCCTTGGAAGACCAATGATATCCTATGTACTCGATTGCGTCAGGTCGCTTGGCATAGAAAAGATTGGCGTTGTTGTGGGAGTTGGGGCAAAAGAGGTAATGGAAGAGCTTGGAGATTCATGCTCCTACATTCCACAGCCGTCGCAACTCGGTACAGGTGATGCCGTCATAAAGGCAAGGACAACCTTCGAAGGAAAAGGTGGTTATTTGTTTGTTCTGTGCGGTGACACACCACTCCTGAGGCCAGCCACCCTGAAGTCAATGATAGACATGGCCGAAGCTGAGGAACCATCCTGTGTAATGCTGACCGCAAAAGTCCCGGACCCAACTGGATACGGAAGGATCATAAGGGACAACTGGGGCGCCATAAAAGACATAGTCGAGGAAAGGGACGCCAAGCCTGAAGAAAAGATGATAGCTGAAGTGAACGCAGGTGTCTATCTTTTCAAAATGGAAGACTTATGGCCGGCCCTCGACAAAATAACTCCGGACAACGACCAGAAAGAATACTACCTGACTGATGTTATAGAAATCCTCTACCAGCAGGAAAAAAAGACGGTAAGTGTCAGGTCAACAGATCTTGACGAGTACAGGGGAATCAACAATAGATGGCAGCTTGCAGAAATCACAGGCAATCTTTTAATCAAAAGGTTAAAAGATTTAGCAATGTCTGGGGTCACCATAATTGATCCAGGTTCCACATACATCGAATCAAGCGTAGAGATAGCACCAGACGTAATAGTCTACCCCCAGACCTACCTCGCTGGCAAAATAAACATTGGTGAAGGTTGTGAAATTGGCCCATTTGTTTTTCTCAATGGTAAAAAAGATGGCATAACAATAGGTGAAAACGTCAAAGTAGGGCCTTTCGTAAGGATGCGCCCACTTGTCGAAGTTGAGGACGGCGCAACAATAGGTTGCTTCATCGATCTCAAGAAATCAAAGATAGGCAAGGGATCAAAAGTCCCACACCTCACCTATCTGGGTGACTGTGAAGTTGGCGAAAAAACAAATATTGGCGCCGGAACGATAACCTGTAACTATGACGGCACAAACAAATCCAGAACAAAAATCGGCAACAATGCCTTCATTGGCTCCGACACAATGCTTGTGGCACCAGTTGAAATAGGTGATGGCGCTTACACCGGTGCTGGTTCCGTAATCACAAAAAATGTACCTGAGGATTCGCTTGCAATTGAAAGAAGCCCGATGGTCATAAAAGAGGGTTGGGCCAAAAGAAAAAAAGGGCAAAATGGAGGGGGGGAATGATAAAGATATTCTCTGGTTCTGCCAATCAGACGCTTGCCAACGAAGTTTGCGAGCACGTTGATGTTTCTCTTTCCAAGATGAACATAATGAGGTTTGCAGATGGCGAAATAAAATGCTGGCCAGGAGAAAACGTCAGAGGTTATGATGTCTTTGTCATCCAGCCGACAAACCCACCAGCCGACAACCTGATGGAACTGTTGATAATGATAGATGCCCTGAAGAGGGCCTCGGCAAACTCGGTCAACGTTATCATTCCCTACTACGGCTATGCAAGACAGGACAGGAAATCGCAGGCCAGGGAACCCATAACGGCAAAACTGGTGGCCGACATACTGACAGTTGCAGGCGCCACAAGGGCAATGACCATTGACCTGCATGCAAACCAGATCCAGGGGTTTTTTGACATACCATTTGACAATCTCACTGCAATGATGATTTTTAAGGACTACTTCGAAAGCATCGGGATCAGAAATCCTGTTGCAGTATCGGATATTGGTGGTGTAACCAGGGCAAATCTTTTTGCAAACAGCATGGGGGGTACGGTTGCCGTCTTCGCAAAAACACGCCCGAAACCAGATGTTGTTGAATCGCTCTACTTCATCGGAGACGTTAAGGACAAAGACGTCATATTTGTTGATGACATCGTCCAGACAGGTGGTACCATGGTCACGGCATCATACGAGGCCCATAAAAATGGTGCAAAAAGGATCTTTGCCTGTGCAACACACGGTCTTCTTGGCGGCAATGCCGTAGAAAAAATAAACCAGTCGCCAATAATAGAGCTTGTAATAACCAATACCATTGCCGTTCCACAGGAAAAAAGGGCAGGAAAGATTAAAGTGCTTTCCGTTGCCCCCTTGATTGCCGAGGCAATTATCCGTATAAGAGACCATCGTTCGATTTCGGAACTGTTCAATGTTCCGGTGGGCGAACGAAGAATCCCAGGACTATAAAAAGGAGTAGGACATGCAGAGAGTATCACTTAAAGCTGAGGATAGGGGAGACACCAAGGGCCACAATGCACAGCTAAGGGCCCAGGGGACCATCCCGGCCGTGATTTATGGTAAAGGCATGCAAGGCTCCAAGCCCATCCAGGTAAACGAGAAAGAGTTTGTTCTTCTCTCAAGGAAAGGGCTTTCGACGCTTTTGTTTGACCTAGACATAAATGGCACAAAGAGGACTGCCCTTGTGAAGGAATGCCAGATGCACATAATCACAAGAAAAGTCCAACACATTGACTTTTACACCGTAAATCTTGATGAGCCAATCGAAGTCACATTGCCAGTAAAACTCATTGGCGATGCAAAAGGTGTAAAGACAGGCGGAAGGCTTGAACAGAGACTGTACAAGATAAAGGTCAAGGCAATCCCGGAAAAGATTCCAAATGAAATCTCGATTGATGTCACAGATTTCGACCTTGATACACTTCTCCATGTAAAGGATCTTCCTGCCCCTGAAGGAATCACTTTTACGACCTCACAAGATGCAACAATTCTCACAATAAGGGCACCAAAAGCAGCAGCAGAAACACCAGCCGCTGGCGGAACACAACCAGCCTAGGAACCATGATCTGGAAACTGAGTGGAGATTTTCTGGCCATCAGGCTTGATCCGGACGATGACCTGCTCGAGTGTGTGGGAGAGGCTGTAAATTCTTCCGGCATTGGTTCAGGGTTCATTACGTCATGCGTCGGAGCATTGAAAAAAGCCAGGTTCACTTCGATCCTTTCAACGCCCGAAGGCTTCAAGTATGCCCCGATGAGGGAAGTTGAGGGGGCGGTCGAGCTTCTTCTTGCATCAGGAAACATCGAGCCAAAAGAGGCTGGCGGGACAAAAGTCCACATTCATGCAATGCTTTGCATAGATGACCATGAGTTCACTGGGGGCCACCTGGACGATCATGGCAACATCATTGGTGTCACTGCCGAAATACTGGTCGCAAAATTCCCTGGCATTGTCAGGGAAACCCCCAAGGGGCCTTCTGCACCAATAAAATTCAACTAGCCCTTAAATAAATTAAAAAAGGCGCCCATGAAGGGCGCCTTTTTTAATTTATGTGCCTATTTTATGGGCGGAATCCTCTTGTTTACTGGCCCAAGCTGGGAGCACAGGCTGGAAAGACCTACAAGTGCGGACATAAAAGCACCCTGGCCCTCTTTGTAGAAACCCCTGTCCTTGCTGTAAACTGGAGGAACAAAGCTCTGATAGTACAACTGGGCATCGTAGGCCGGCTCAGCACACCCATACACCAGACCAGATTTTGATATTTGCGGCCACATCGAATCCCAGGCGCCAATCACATGATACATCGAACCATTGAGTGCGCTTTCCTTTGCCAGTTTTTTCTTTGGGTCCGGCAAAACAGACATTGTTGCAGGTTCATCTTCATCAAAACATGACTCCGATGGTTTTCCTTCACCAGTTCTTCGGGACAACTTATCGCCCTGCCATTTTGAAATCTCGCCAATCAGCATGGCATTGGCCACAGTATCATAATCAGACACCTGCCCTGAGAGGTCGTCCATCCATAAACCGTTTTGCTGTTGCCTCATGATTATCTGATCACCCAACGGTTCTTTTGTAATCAATTCTGAAATCTGCTTGTAAAGGTCTTTATTTTCGCCAAGTATCAATGAGGCCTCGAGAATCGAGCCCAAGGCAAAAGCATTGCCCCTCACCCAGTTTATCGGATTGACATTGAGTCTGGCAGAATTTGCATTGGCCACTGCAAAGTGCCTGAAAAGTCCCTTTTCGTCAGCCAGGTGCTTCTTGTGGGCCTCATACTGGCCAAGCGCAAATTTTGCGTAGTCCCCTCCAAATATCTTCTGCGAATGGCATAAAAGCGGAACCACGGCATAAAGCGTGTCGGCCTTGATAAAGGCAGCTTCGACCTGGAGTTTTGGTGCCCTGACTTTCTTGCACAGGAGCGCCCCTTTCTCGGACACACCAAACGGTTTGGACATTACCCAGTCAGCAATCCCCTTTACCCTGTCCCTGTACTTCAAATCATTTGTTGCATCAAAAAGTTCGAAAAGGATTTCACCGCACAATGAATCAGTGACGTCATCCCTTGGCGCGTCTTTTGCCATCCATGAGTCGGCCCACGATCTCACATAATTTATGCCTTTGCTGTCCTTCAAAAACACTGAAGCATCAAGAACACCCTTCAAGAATATCGCATCATTCATCGAATGCCCCAGACTGGCAACCGGGATTTTAAGGCTCGCGTCAAGCATGCGTGAAAGGTCCTGATCATATTTGCTTTCTTTAAATCTTCTACATTCGGTCTCGAGAGAAAGGATGTATGCCTTCTGCTCATCAGGAATTTCCTTTGCTAGCCTGTCTACAAGGGCCTTTGTCAAAGAACTGCCATCGCAGGCAGGCGTGGCAAACCCAAGCAATTCTCCGACGGTTGGGACAATGTCGACCTGGAAACATTCATCCTGATAAACAAAACCCTTTTTGACATCAGGGCCAATCATTACGCAGTAGGTATGCCTGCACCCTTCGCATGAATCACCATGCGACTTGAACCCATCCCTCACCCCTTCCGCATGTCTGCCATGGTCTGTTGTGATTATGAGGGTTGTTTTGTCTTTATAGTCCGGATTGAACTGTATCTGCTGCCATATTTTCCATATGAGTTCATCGGCATGGGAAATTGATTCCGTGTACTTCCTGTAATCTCCCGAGTGTCCCACTGAATCAACATGAGGCAATATTGCATAAACAAGCTTTGGTCTGGTGGTCAGCAGAAGCTCCGAGAGTTTTGAGGCAATCTCGTCATCACCATAGCCAAGGGCATAAAATGGGGCCTCATAGTTTCTTCCAAAACCTGGGAATGTTGAATAGTTCAGGTGCCAGCAATTGCCTTTACCAGGCAGGATGCAGACATCCTCCGGTGGCGCATCAAACTGGCGCCTATAGTACTCGAACATGGTTGGTGTCGAAGGCCTTATCCTGCCATTGTTCGGCTCGTATTGCCATGCGCCGGTTACACACTGTGCATGTCCAGGAGCAGTATAGGTGCAGGTTTCATTGTACATCCTGGTGAAAATGGCACCATTCGGCCTGATGTCATTCCAGATGTGACTCATGTATTTTTCTTCGGAACCAAAACCATCCTCAAATCTCAATCCATCAGTATTAATGACGATGACGTTTTCTGTGACATACTTTCTGGGCTTGAAAGATGTCTGTCCAGATTCTGTGTGACGGAGGAAAAATGGCACAACGGCAACAATAACTGCCAGCGCGACAAGTATTGGCTTTTTCATTTGCAGCCTCCTTTTCCTTTTACTACGGAAATCGGAACACAATTGTCTGCAAAAATAAAAAAGGCCCACTAGAAAAGTGGGCCTTTGAAAAATTATTGATAAGGGTGATCATCCGCACTTGCTGTATCCGCAAGATTTGCAAATCACACACCCTTCGGCAAACTCAAGCATGGCACCACAATCAGGACATTGTGGATTCAGGCCAAGGACGTTACCTGAGAGGGAAGTGGAGTGTCCATTTTTGGGGGGTTCTGAACCGCCAAAATCAAGCGTTTCCCAGGACAGGACCCTTTCAAGGGCCTGCGAGATGGCGTCTGGACAGGAAAGAACAGCGCCGTTCTGCCCCCAGGTCGGGGATGGACACCTGAGGCCCCTTATCTGCCCAATGACCGCTTTTGTATCGACACCCGCCCTAAGGGCAAGTGAAATCAATCTTGCTATTCCGTCTGACTGCGCCGCGGCACAACCACCAGACTTGCCCATTGTTGCAAATACTTCACAAATTCCCTTTTCATCATGATTTATCGTTACAAAGAGGTTTCCACAGCCAGTCCTTATCCTGAAGGT
This sequence comes from Caldisericales bacterium, assembly GCA_012517765.1. Taxonomy (GTDB): domain Bacteria; phylum Caldisericota; class Caldisericia; order JAAYUI01; family JAAYUI01; genus JAAYUI01. The sequence goes on from JAAYUI010000019.1 coordinate 136,272, forward strand.
GACACCCTTTGTCATTTCGGGGCGTTCCCTCGGGGCAATTGGCCCTGGCTCGACATTTTCAGCCTTTGCTTCCTTGTTTACTTCCTTGATGCTCAAGACCTGTTCCGACCTTGAACCATCGCGATATATGGTCACTCCCTTGCAACCAAGCTTGTACGCAAGGACAAAAACTTCCTTTACATCTTCCCTTGTGGCATTGTTGGGGAAATTGACGGTCTTTGAAACCGCATTGTCCGTTGCCATCTGGAAAGCGGCCTGCATCCTGACATGCCAGTACGGGGAGATGTCATGGGCGCAAACAAACACTCTCCTGATATCCGGCGGGAGCTGGTCAATATGGGCAATGGTACCCTCAGAGGATATCTGGGCAAGCAATTCATCAGAGACAAGCTCCCTCTTTTCAAGTTCCTGCTGGAAAATTGAGTTGGTTTCAAAAAACTGTTTGCCACCCATGATATTGCGGACATATGAGATGGCAAAAACTGGTTCTATTCCTGAAGAAACACCGGCTATCATGCTTATGGTTCCAGTTGGGGCAATGGTGGTGATTGTGGCATTTCTCAGCGGTGGCCCATCGTCCTGCGCATAAGTCGAGATATTGAAATTCGGGAAAGGGCCCCTTGTTTTGGCAAGTTCCCTCGAAGCTTCCCTACCTTTGTCTTGTATAAAGGCCATGATTTTGCCTGCAAGATCAACCGCCTCCTGGGAATTATAAGGTATGCCAAGGAGGAAAAGCATATCGGCAAATCCCATTACCCCAAGACCAATCTTGCGGTTTTCACGGCACATCTTCGTTATCGAATCAAGCGGATACTTATTTACATCAATAACATTATCGAGGAAATGCACGGACTTCCTGATGAGTTTTGCCAGTTTGTCCCAGTTGATCTGTCCATCGGCCACAACAGTGGCAAGATTGATGGAGCCGAGGTTGCATGCCTCATAAGGAAGCAATGGCTGTTCACCGCAGGGGTTCGTGGACTCTATTTCACCTAGCGTTGGTGTTGGATTGTCCTTGTTGAGCCTGTCAAGGAAGATTATTCCCGGTTCACCATTTTTCCATGCCATGTCGACTATAAGATCAAAAACCTCTTTTGCTTTGAGTTTCTCGACAACGATTCCACCCCTTGGATTCATCAGTGGATATTCTTCATCGGCATCCACGGCCCTCATGAAATCTTCGGTAATGCCAACCGATATGTTGAAATTGCTGATTGTTTTATCTTCAGATTTGCACTTGATGAACTCAAGGATATCAGGATGGTCAATCCTCAGGATGCCCATGTTGGCGCCCCTGCGTGTTCCACCCTGCTTTATCGCCTCGGTGGCAGCATCAAAAACTTTCAGGAAAGAGACCGGCCCGGAGGAGACACCATTTGTTGATTTGACGATATCATTTTTCGGCCTGAGCCTTGAGAACGAAAATCCGGTTCCACCACCTGATTTGTGTATCATGGCGGTATGTTTGATGGCCTCAAAGATTGACTCTATAGAATCTTCTACTGGCAAAACAAAACATGCCGAAAGCTGGCCCAACTCCCTGCCGGCGTTCATGAGCGTCGGTGAATTGGGCAAAAACTCAAGATTCACCATCATATCGAGGAATGACTCATAAGTTTCCTCAACCTGCCCGGGTGTTGAACCATGCGCCCTGTCTCCATCTGCTATGGCCCTGGCCACCCTCTGGAGCATGCCAAACGGGGTTTCAATAACCTTGCCGTTCATATCTTTTGCCAGATAGCGTTTCTCAAGGACAACCTTGGCGTTATCGGAGATTTTTGGTTCCTGCATGGAATCACTCCTTTCCGTCAGTCTTGCACTTCGGGCAGACACCATGGATTTCCATGGCGACATGGTTGATCTGAAAACCCGATTTGTCCTCCAGTTCACTTATCTCGGCAAATTGTTCTGGTTGCATCATTTCCCTTATAACACCACACTTGTCGCACACTATATGAATGTGACCATCAGTCCTGCCATCATACCTGGCCTGGCCAAATCCAAGCTCCAGCTTTTGGACCAGACCTTCTCTGGTGAGAATGCCAAGATTCCTGTAGACGGTGCCAAGACTCAGGTTTTTGATTTGCCTCCTGGCTTTGGCGTAAACCCAATCGGCAGTCGGATGGGTGTCGGTGTTCCTCAGTATGTCCAGTATTACCCTTCTCTGTTTTGTAAGCCTCATGTTGTCCGACAAGCCATAATCTCTTCTGGTCATTCTTCCCCCTAAAAACCGCCAGGCGATCGCCGGGCTTTTATTGTGAGAAAACAATGTCAAATTATTGCACAACAGAAAATCCGATGCAAGGTGACCCTTGCCAGAAGCCAAAGCTAGCTAGAACAGCCCGGAAAAGTCACTATTGCGGTATTTGTGAACTGGTCCCACTCAACGCTCCCTCCAAGGGCCGTTGAAACAAATCTGAGCGGCACCATAATATTGCCTTTTATGTTAACCGGAGCAGCGCTCATTGCAAGGGTCTTTTCAAGATTTGGGTAAACAAGCCTCGCCTTGTCGATCCCCTTTTTTAAAAGTACCTTTTTTGGCCCCATGACATATGAAGCCTCCCCAATTGAATTGTTCCAGCCAACTTCCGCATCAATGATCTCGCCAAGCAGCCTGAAAGGAATCATCATGTTTCCAGAAACGATTGTTGGCGCCGTTTTGGCCGTCATTGTCTTTTCTGAAATTGTCTTGCCCGGAGTACACCCATCCATCTCGATTTCTCTCACAAGGACCGGTTTTTCACCAGCAACAAAATATGCTTTTACAGGTTTTACCAGCATCATGTAGAGTATTCCACTACCAAAATCCTGGCCGGATGGGTCCACTATCCTGAGTTTTGCCGAAACCGGATCCTCACCAGAAAAATCACTTGGCACAAAAAATCTCATCTGGCAACGCAGGGATGAGCCCTGAATGATCGGGTCAGGTGATCCGCCCTCTTCGGAAAAACAATAGTCGTTAACACACCCCTGACCGGCCCAGACATGCCCGGCAGTTGTCCCGTCTGGTTCAAGTACCCCTTTGTAAAACCCGTCAAGCAACACTTTGCCCTCAAAACGCCAGTCAACAACCATGCCAGGAGAAACAAGTGCCAGCTCTGAGTCTATAATTTTTTCACCAATTTGGGCATGTGTACCACACGGGAAGATTAATACAAAAACAAGCAGAAATAAAATGAGTTTTTTCACTTGTACCTTATCCCGACATACCTGGATGCCACAATAAGGTCTCCGTAGCCAACAACACCATCTCCATCCAGATCGTATTTCATCTCTTTATTATTAAGGCTAGAAAAAATCTTCAACAGATCTTCCTCCTCAATTACACCGTTAGAGTTGTAATCCATTACAAAATAAACATTTCTCAAAAGTACCTTGAAGGTGAATGACTGATTTTCAGACTCTACAGATATAATCTTTTCCACCACTCTTTCCTTCAGTTTGTCTTTTGGGTAGGACAAGAGCAATAAAGCGCCCTTCCCTTCATCTGGGCCGAGGTCGAAAGTTTTCTCTCCAAAAACCTGTGTATCACAATCAAGCACCACGGGGCTGCTTCCCTTGTTGAACATTCTAATCTTGAAGCACGTTTTGTGCAAATCCCCGGTCACCGCCCAATTTCTGTCCATAGAGAAAAAAATATTTTCCTTCGGTATTATTGTTATCCTGACCTTCAATGCGGGGCCAAGTCCAGAAATGACCTCTAATGTTACAGTTTTTGTGTAGTTTTTGTCAAAAGGCAATGTTGACGGATCAGTCTTTGGGGAAGCGACGGTGTGACCAGACTCGATCGAGTAGCAAGCGTTTTCATGCCAGGGAGTCTTGCCAGGATTCAATATCTCGACCGCATAATGGTTGTTTTCATCGCCACTGTTGAAGCGGTGCCTGTAAGCAACTGAATCATCAATTTTATAAACCAGGAGACCTTCGGACGGTATCCCGCCCCAGAAAGCATCTATGCCTTCCTTCTTTCTGTATTCCAGGGCAAGATATTCCTTGGTTCCTTCTATGGGGACAATAAGATAACTCCCATTTGCGTTGGAGGTTATCGGTGGAATATCATATGTACCGCTTTGACCAACAACTACGGGGCGGAGGAAACCCATTCTTTCCCTGTGAAAACCACTCATCCCAAGGCCCTTGTGTCTGGCGGCCATAATTTCAAAACAGGTCACTGGATAGCCACAATCACCTTCCTTGAAGGGTCCTCCACAATCGTAGTCATAAAGGTCCGCAAGCCCCATTATATGGCCAAATTCATGCGCCATGACCTGGCTCGCAGTGCTGTTTACAGACTGCTCCTCGCAAACAAGAACATAAAGAAACTCTACTGTTTTTCCGTCTATATTGACGGAACTCATGGACATGTGCGGCCAGAAACCGTCATCTTTCGGGAAATTGGTATATCCCTCGCACCCACCTGACACAACAATGCAAACACATGGTGGCTGAGACCAGCTCTTGGCATATTCCTCAAAATCAAGCCCATTTTTTACAGCTTCCCGGATCAAAGTGTCAATCATCTCGTGACACCTTATGTCAAAAGAATTTTCATTGTCCTGGGCATAATATATTATTGGCTTGGGCATTCTTACCCACCCGCCCCTCAGAAAAGGCCCCTGCGAAACCTTTATGGTGCCAGATGATGCTTCCTTGAAGAACCTGTTCAGGCTTTGCCCATTTTCAGAGAAGAGCTCATCGCATATTCCTGAAAACTCTTTCTTGTGCTGGGCATCAGAAAAATCGGCCGCAACAACAATCAGTTTAAGATCGGAAACTTCCTTGGCAAACGGTTCAAAGTTGCCTGGCAGTGGGGGCAAAACAACCAGCAAGACAAGCATTAAAATAAAAAACTTCTTCATAAGGGGGATTATAGCGCCCCGTAGTTTAAAATTCTTGCACGAATTGGCAGGCCATTTTTGGGGCGCTCTATACTGGACAATAAACCCGCCAAAATCTATACTTACCTCCGGTTGCAAACAAAACCAAAGGGGGTGTGCGTTGTTTACCATTCTTGAGAAAAGGGACCTTGCAGACAAGATTTGTGAATACGTCTTCGAGGCCCCGCTTGTCGCGAAAAAAGCCAGGCCGGGACAATTTGTGATGCTCAGGCTCGACGAGGAAGGCGAGAGGATTCCAATAACTCTTGCCGACACGGACCCAAAGACCGGACGAATAAAAATAGTCGTCCAGGCAATCGGGACAACCACAAACAGACTGCACTGCTTTGAAAAGGGTGGCACCATAGCGGACATTATTGGACCACTTGGTACTCCAACCCACCTGGACGGATTCAAAAAGGCCATTTGTGTTGGCGGGGGTGTTGGCATAGCCTGCATCCATCCAATCGCAAAAGAGCTCAAGGCCATGGGTGTCCAGGTCACATCAATTATTGGCTCCAGATGCAAAGACCTTGTGTTCTTTGAGGACGAAATGAGGGCCGCATCACATGAGCTCATCATCACAACAGACGATGGCTCGTACGGCAGAAAGGGCCTCGTAACAGGGCCACTGGCCGAGCTTTTGCAGGGTGCAGACAAGGCAGACGTGGTATTCAGCGTTGGCCCAGTGATTATGATGCGTGAGGTTGCAAAAGCAACAAAACCCTACGAAGTCAAAACCTATGTTTCACTTAACCCCATCATGGTCGATGGAACAGGTATGTGTGGGGCTTGCAGGGTGAGCGTTGGCGGGGTCACAAAATTTGGGTGCGTCGATGGACCGGACTTCGACGGACACCAGGTTGATTTTGACCTTCTGATGAAGCGCCTTGCAATGTTCAAGGAGATGGAACAGCAATCGCTTGGGCTTTGGCAAAAGGAGGGCTGCAAATGCCACAAATAAACTTCAAAAGAGTGCCAACGTCCGAGAGGGACCCAAAAGAAAGGGCAAAAAATTTTGAAGAGGTGAACCTCGGATATACAGCCGAGCAGGCAATCGAGGAAGCAAAGCGTTGTCTTCAGTGCAAAAACAGGCCTTGCGTCGCCGGTTGTCCTGTTGAGGTCTACATACCAGAATTTATAAAGTTGATATCAGAAGGTGATTTCAAGGGCGCCATAGCCAAGAATAAAGAAAAAAACAACCTCCCAGGCATCTGTGGCAGGGTTTGTCCACAAGAGTCACAGTGTGAGGCAAAATGCACGCTTGGGGTAAAGGGTGATCCTGTTTCTATTGGAAAACTTGAGAGATTTGTTGCCGACCAGGAGATAAAAGATGGCGTAAAGGCACCCGAAGCCCCAGTCAAGAATGGGCTCAAGGTCGCAGTTGTCGGTGCTGGCCCATCCAGTCTCACATGTGCCGCCGATCTCGCCAGGATGGGTTATGAAGTGACCATATTCGAGGCGCTCCACAAGCCAGGCGGGGTCCTCTCTTACGGGATTCCTCCATTCAGGCTCCCCAGAAACATCATCGAAACCGAGGTCAATTACGTCAAAAATCTCGGAGTACAGATAAAAATGGATGTCCTGATCGGCAAATCCACTACCATAAAAGAGCTATTTGATGGAGGCTACAAGGCAGTATTCATAGGGTCGGGGGCCGGACTTCCTTCCTTCCTGAACATCCCTGGCGAGAATTCCAACGGGGTATTTTCCGCCAATGAATACCTGACCAGGGTCAACCTTATGAAGGCCTACAAATTCCCAAATTTTGACACGCCAGTGTGGCTGGGCAAGAGGGTTGCTGTCGTAGGTTGTGGAAACGTTGCAATGGACTCGGTAAGGACAGCGCTGAGGCTAGGTGCAGAAAAAGCCATGATCGTATACCGCAGGACATCCAACGAGATGACCGCCAGGGTTGAAGAATACCACCATGCCCAGGAAGAAGGGGTGGAATTCAACTGGCTTACAAATCCACTCGAAATCCTCGCTGATGAAAAAGGCAAAGTCACAGGCATGAAGTGTGTCAAAATGAGGCTCTGTGAACCGGATGCTTCCGGAAGGTGCCGCCCGGAGCCGATACCAGGCTCCGAGTTCACCGTGGAACTTGACACAGTCATAATTGCACTCGGAACCTCGCCAAACCCGCTCATAGCCCAAACAACCCCAGAACTGAAAACGGCCAAGCATGGCAACCTAATCGTAGATGAAAAGTACCAGACAACCATGCCAGGTGTGTTCGGTGGTGGAGATGCCGTAACAGGGTCTGCAACCGTCATACAGGCAATGGGTGCTGGAAAAATCGCCGCACGTTCAATCGACGAATATATAAAGGCAAACGCCAAATAGGAGAAAATGAAGCTCTGTGGGCTTTGGCTTGAAGACAAAGAAAATTCCGTTATCTGCACCGCCTGCATAAGGCGGTGCAAGATTGGAGTTGGCAGGACAGGCGCCTGCATGACCCGAAAAAATGAGGGTGGCAAACTCTATTCTCTGACTTATGGCCACATTTCATCAATTGCACTCGACCCTATCGAAAAAAAGCCCCTCTTCCACTTCTTTCCTGGATCACACGTTTATTCAGTCGGCGGCTGGGGATGCAATTTCGGCTGTGGAATGTGCCAGAATTATGAAATAGCCCACATTGTCCCGGGTCTCAGGGACGAAGATGCGCTATCGCCCGAAGAACTGGTCAGTAACGCTTTGGAAAGAAATGCCGACGGAATGGCGTTCACATACAATGAGCCGGCCATCTGGCCAGAATTTGTAAGGGATGTTTTCAAACTGGCGAAAAAGCATGATCTCTATACGGTCCTTGTAACAAACGGATCTTCGACCAAGGAATCAATTGATTACTACGGACCATATTGCGATGCATACAGGGTCGACATCAAGGGAATGACCGACATAACCTTGGGGCGCATAGGCATCAGGGGCATTGACCCATCAGAAATCCTTGAAGGCACCATATGGGCGCGTGACAGATGGGGCATGCATGTGGAATGCGTTACCAACATCATTCCAACTGTCAACGACAGCGAAAGCGAACTGAGGGCCATAGCCACCTGGATAAGGGACAACCTTGGACCAAGAGTCCCTTGGCACATCACAAGATTTTATCCCGCATTGCGCTTCAGGCACCTCATGCCGACAGACCTGCCATCGCTTGAAATGGCCGAAAGGATAGGGAGGCAGATTGGCCTTTCATATATCTATATCGGCAATGTCCACACGCAAAGGGGTGAAAATACCTATTGCCCAAGGTGCCAGGCCCTCATAATAGAGCGCGAAGGATACAAAATAAAACAGAACCTATCTGCAATGGGCAGGTGTACAAGGTGCGGAGAACTGCTAGGGATAACAGCAAGTGACACAAGAGAATCATATAGAAGCTAGAATCATTCTAGCATCAGGTTCACCAAGAAGGACGGAGCTCCTAAAGTTGCTCGGTGTTCCATTTATTGTGATAAATGCCGATGTAGAGGAGAAAAACTTTTCCAATGCGGAATTTACGGTCAGGCACAACTCCCAGAAAAAAGCCCTGGCCGTGTTCGCGAGTCATCCGGACAAAATTGTCATTGCATGCGACACTGCAGTATGTACAGGTGAAAGGGTATACGGGAAACCATCAAACAGTGAACAGGCCAGAGAATTTCTAAGAGAGCTTTCCGGAAAAACACACTCGGTGTTATCATGTGTAACTCTCATTGGGCCAAATCTTCCTCCAACATCAAAAACCCAGGAATCAAGAGTAACGTTCAAGAATTTCGGCGAGGACACAATCGAATCTTACATCAGGGACGTCAACACACTGGACAAGGCCGGCGCCTATGGCATCCAGGAGCGGGGATGGCTCATCATTAGCGAAATTGACGGACCACTGGACAATGTCATGGGACTTCCGCTATCATGTGTGGTGGAGTTGATGTCACTTGCTTCAGACAGAGGGTTGATGTAGAATACATGGCCACCATGCCAAGAAAAGCCATTCCGGATGATGCCGTAACAATCAAGGGAACAATAGACGGCGTGAACGTGATCGTAGATGAAAAGTATGACTTGGTGAGGCTGTTCTCGAAACTGGAACAAAAAATCAAGTCAGCAAAAAGCTTTTTCTCTGGAAACCAGATCATGGTTTCATTAAAAGAAAGAGCATTTACAAAAGATGAATTTGACTACTTCAGGTCATCATTAAAGCTAAAATATGGTGTTGATGTCGCTCCGCTTATTCCCGTGCAGGGCGAAGAAGAAAAACCAAAAATTGAGGAAGACAAACTCTTCAAGACAGGCCCCCAGCTTTGCAATACAAAAGTGATTTCTCATACACTCAGGGCCGGGCAGTCAGTCGAATACGAAGGTGACATAGTTGTTGCTGGAGATGTGAACCCAGGGGCCGAAGTTGTTGCAACAGGCAACGTTTTCGTCATGGGCTCAGTTCGGGGAAGGGTCTGTGCCGGCTGCAAAGGAAATAGGGAATCATACATCATTGCAATGGACTTTGAGCCGGTCCAGCTAAGGATTGCAGACAAAGTAGCTATTTCACCTTCGGCACAGGGACTGAAAAGAGAACTCAGAACACAAAAAGCCTTTATTGAAGGCGACTCGATAGTTGTAGTAAGCGTTCGCTAGGGCAAATAGACTATCTTTATTCTCTTTTCCTGGGCAAACCACTCGACAGTCGCGCCCAGAACCTCTGAGAAAAATCTCAACGGGACAAAACTGGTTCCATTTTTTATTGTCAGACCCGGAGCAAGTTCAACTGTTCTGACTCCCGCTTCATCTTTTATTGTGGCTTTTGCCTCGCCAGAACGCAAAGAAATCTCAACCCTTTTTGATTCAAATTTTAGTGTGGTTGTTCTTGTGGCCTGGTCCCACAGGACCTGCCCGCCAAAGGTTTCTGCAATAAATCTCAATGGGACAAGGGTCCTTCCGGACATAATCATTGGAGGAGCCTGAAGGAGCTTGGTTTTACCATCAACAACTGCAAATGGGGTCCCAACCATCAATTCAATCACGATTGGCTGTTTCTCAACAACAACGGTCGCTTTTACTTTGATTTCAGCAAGCCCACCGTTCGTCTCAACAATTATCGTCCCTTCGATTGTATGTTTGCCTGGGTCATCAAATTTGGGGATTTCAGCCTTGTTGATTGACACGCTAATGTCGGTATCTCCACCGAATTCCTCAGGCGTAATTGACAACCAAGGTTGGGCACTTCTGGCAGTCCCGGAGATAACTGACTCGCCAAGGTTTTTGACTTCGAAAGGTATGATCTGGTCGAGATTCTCCCCAAAATACAGCTCTGCTGGTTCAACGTTAAGAAGTGGCGGAAGCATGTGTGTCCTGGCCTTGACCCCGATTACTGCATCACCACCATTTGATGTTATCGAAATAATACACGATTCATCGACTCCTGGCATCATCTTTTCAGTATCCACAGTGCATTTTATTGTGGCAGGTGCACCATCAAAGGTCGATGGTTCGACAGAGAGCCACTCGCAATCAACGACAATCTTGCCAGAAAGTTTTTCATCGCCCTCGTTCTTGATGTCAAAATAGAATTCGCGCCTTGACTTGCGCGGCACCTCGCCAAGATCAAAACCAAGCTTTTCAACCAGAAGCTTTGCAGGTTTGGTTGGCGGAGGTTCAGGAGGGTCTGGAACAGTCGTTTTTTCTTCCACTTTGAAGAAAAGAAACGCTGGCGAATTAAGGACTGAACTGCCAGAAGAAAGGCCGTCTTTTCCAGGTGCAACATAAAGAAGGTATGTCCCATCAGGCAATTTGCCCGATGGTGTAAAAATTGCTTTTTCACCATCAAGCTTTGATGAAACCTGGTAGTTCTTGCCTTTTGAATCCATAAGAGTCACTTTGCCAATTTTTTCAAGCTTTTTGCCAGCAGGGAATGATATTGCCACAGAAGATGGAGAGCCATCAAGCTTCAGGCCAAGCATTGGCTCAAATGAACTTGCCTGCAGACACCCATGGCGCCACGATGCCGCCTGAAAAATGTTCTTCTTTGCAAAAGACTCCAGCACAAAAGATGCGAAAACCTCATTTTCCGGTATGGCAAGGAGATCATAGGCGGCCTCAAATCTGGTTACCGAAAAGTTTGAGAATTTTATAGGAGTCCCGGTAGGTTTTGGCACCACATCCCTGGTTACCCAGGAATAATGCCTGCCATCAAGCTTTGTGTCCAGACGGCCAATCAGAAAAGTATAATTGACATCAGGGGGTAAATATTCCCAGGCCACAACCCACGCAGTCAGATTAAGTTTGCCTTTTTCCACCTTACCCATGAGATGGACAAGAAAAGGGCTGGTCTGTGAAAGCTGGTCCGCTATCTTCTGCCTGTAGCGGTCCTTGCAGTTGGGATCACCACCAACATAATAGTCTTGGCCATTAAAAATTGCTATTGGAGTGGCATTCACCCCATACTCTGCCATCCTCGAGTTTCCACCATAGCATGAAAGCGAATCCCTGTAGTGATGGGCAAAAATCACCATACTGGAAGGATCATTTTCAGATTCGAGCTCTTTAAGTGCTTTCTCAGCAACGGGGCAATAACTGCAGTTTACAGACGTTGCCAGCTCTACAATACAGGTTTTCTTGAACGGAAATGGTGCCGATGAAATAGCACCAGTAAAATAAAAAGACTGTGAGATTGCAAACATGGCAAACAAAATGGACAAACATCTCATGGGTGGAATTATCCATTTGTTTCGGGAACCTTTCAAGCCTTGACCAGGTAGGGTGCAATGATAACCTTTAACAGGAGGCTCGATTGATATGAAAAAAATGGTATTCTTGGCACTTTCAGTAATTATGCTAGTTTCATGTGGACAAAACGCCCCGGCCAGCAAGCTCTACAGCAACGGGTCCAAAGCCACATACCAGATTTTTATAGACGACATGAACGCTGGGAAAATGGTCTACACATTCAAGGAAGGCGTTTATGACGGCCAAGAAAGTCTTACGATTGAAGGTGAAGCCAATTATACCTACAAGGACACACGCCAGCCGCAAAGTTTCGAAATAAAATCGAAAACCACCACGATAGTAAATGCCAGCACCTGGAAACCACTCTATTCATACTACAGGATGGAATGGACCGGCACAATGAACGGGTTCAACGAAACAGAGTCAAAATACGGCGAGAAGAACGTCAGCTGGACCACCAAGTCTCCAAACGGATCTTACAGCAAGGAAGTAAAATTCTACGAAGAATACCACGATGAAGATTCCGTAATGTGGTTTACCCCGACACTTGGCTACGAAAAAGACAAACAAAGACTATTCGCATACTTTGCCAACCGGACGGCAGAACCGACGCAGGGCATGATATGGATGGGCGGAACAACAAAACTGGAGGTCAGAGGGAAGAAATACAACGCCTGGGCCGCAGGGATAAGGTGTAACGAGATCGTCGAAAGAGTGTGGTATGATATGGAAACCAACAGACTGGTAAGATACGAGCAGGACATGGGTTTCCTGGCATACCCTGATTCAGACCCCAGAAAACCGGCCGGCTGGGAACCACCGAAAATAACCTTTGCACTCGTTCTTGACAGCTGGGAGGCGAAATGAAGCAGACCCTCAAAACAAGCTGGGGCCCAATGGTGGCAGTGTTTCGCCATGGGAAACTCAACGGGCTTGGTTTTGGAAAGGGCGACTGTGAAGCATTTGAGGGTTGTGCAAAAAACCTCGAGCTCCAACTTGAAGAATATTTTGCGGGCAAAAGGAAATCATTTGACATCCAGATAGATCCTGATGGTACCGATTTCCAGAAAGCGATATGGAACGCATGCCGCGAGATCCCGTATGGTAGTGTTATTGCTTACTCAGGACTCGCGGCAAAAATTGGCAGGCCAAACTCACAGAGGGCCTGTGGCAATGCGCTTGGTCAAAATCCCATCCTGATCGTTGTCCCATGCCACAGGGTCGTGGCAAAACACGGGATTGGCGGATTCGGCGGGAGACCAGGCGACCTTACCATGAAAATCAGGCTTTTGGAGCTTGAGAGGCCTGGAATTTCTTCCAATCTTCGTCAAATTTCCTGATTCCAATATCAGTCAGCGGATTTTTGAAGCACTGCTCCAACACCACAAGCGGGATGGTCGCGATGTCACAACCAAGCATTGCTGCGCCATAAACATGTGCAGGGTGGCGAATTGATGCCGCAATTATCTGGGAGACATAGCCATTTGTCCTGACCATCGAGACGATATCCTTCAGAACAGCCGTCCCGTCAAGCCCCGAATCGTCTATCCTGCCAACAAACGGCGAAATAAACGTTGCTCCAGCCTCACAGGCAAGCATTGCCTGAACTGGGGTGAAAACCAGAGTGCAATTCGTAGAGATTCCCCTCGAGCTGAGCTCTTTTATTGCCGATGTTCCCTCGGAAGTCATCGGCACTTTGATCGTTATCCTGTCCCTGAAATCATCGCTATCAGACCAACCAACAATCTCCATTGCCTGGCTGATCATGCCCTTCGCATCATGGGCAGTGACTTCTGCCGAAACAGGTCCCGGCACCATCCCTGCAATTTTGAGAATAATGTCCTTGAAGCTTGCGCCTGACTCCCTGCTCATCAGGGTTGGATTTGTTGTCACACCTGAAACAACACCAAAAGAAAGGGCCTTTTTTATTTCTTCTACCGAAGCCGTATCAAGAAATATCTGCATGTTAAACCTCCTGTGATATTATATCTAAGTTGACTGGCATTTGAAGCAAAGATAGAATTCACTCAAAAGGAGGCGTTATGAAAAAGTTTACTATCGCCCTCGCAGTAATCATCGCCATCAATTTCGTACCAGGGGGGAGCTTTGGGGCTTCAAACAATGCTTCATGGTCAATGGCTGGCTGCACACCAGACAGAAGGCATGCCAGCTCGGCAAAAATACAGCCACCTCTTGACTATTCATGGGACACTGGCCAGGAAGGCTCTATATGGGCAGTACCACCACTCGCATCAGGTTCTGCATGCTATCTTGGAATGGCAAAACCGCCAGAAAAAGGTGTTTACCAGACCAGCATACAAAAAAGGGCCCTCTCGTCAGGATCGATAGTCTGGGAATACAAGGAAGCGTGGTGGCCATGGGCACTTTACAAGAACGACCTGATTTGCCAGGGTTTTTCCAATGAAAAACAGTACAGCTGGGTCAGAAGGGTGAATGGCGAAACAAAGGCCACAGTATGGGAAATAGAATGGCTCAGGTACACCATAGGAGCACTCATCGACGGGGACATAATCTATTCGCTTTCATATTCAGACGTTAAGGATGACGACGATAAAGACCGGAGGATATTCTTCTTCCAGGCGCATTCTGCAGAAAACGGCAAGCTGATATGGAAAAAATCCTATGAGTACCAGATTACAACAACTCCATGGTTCTGCATCCAGGGAGATTACCTTTATGCCTCCATCTTCAAGACAATATACAAGCTCGACAAAAACACCGGTGCCGAAATATGGAAATTGCCAACCAGCGAGAGGATAGCAAGAGGATCGTACATGGTTGGGACCGAAAAAGGCATACTTTTCAATACCGTCTTCGACAGGCTCAACTGCATTTCACCCGAAGACGGAAAAACAATCTGGAGCAAGAGGCTTTCGGATTATGAAACAAGCGATCCAGACAATTGCGGCATGCCATCAGGAACACCATCGGTCATGGGAAACAGGATTTATGTGGTTTCGAGGGGGAGCAAGGACAAAAACCAGCCAAAAGTGGTTTATTGCCTCGATCTCGGAACAGGCAAGACGATCTGGCAGGTCGCGTTACAAGGCACATCAACAATCGAAAATTCGGACATAGGACACACAACAACGGTAGCAAATGGAGTCCTTTACACCATGACCGAGGACAATACAGGGCTAAATACCAAACTCAGGGCCTTTGATCCGGAAAATGGGCTATTGCTCTGGCAGGATGGCCTCCCTGGTGTCCCCAACCCATCAGAAATGACGGTTGTCAGTGGTTATATGGTGATAGGCATGGAACTGCACCGCGCAGAACACAAGGAAACGGACCCTATCAAAAGCGATTTCTACTATCGTTGCTATACAAATATCGGTGTTAAACCGCCTGTTCTTTATGTAGAAGAAAACGAGCTCAATTTTGGCTACACGAACGAGAAAAAAGCCACCACAAAAAAGATTAGGATACAAAACGACGGTTCCGGCGAGCTGTCCGGGGTAATTACTTCAGATAATGACTGGCTCCTTGTCAGCCCGACACAATTTTCCGGCAACAACACAGAGGTAACCATCATAGCAGACATAGCCAAGCTGGGGCCGGGCATCCACAAGTCATCCATTACCATAAAGTCAAACGGAGGGAAAAAGATCATTCCAGTTCTGGTGGCTTTTGGTGGTGGACAGGAACCCCAGGCAAAAAGTGAAAAGGTCGTCATCCGTTGCAGCGAAACACAAACTTTCAAAAAAATAGTGAAACTGAGTGGTTACAATCATGGCGATGTGACGGTCAAGGTGCCATGGCTCATTGTCAATCCAATTGTTTTTGATGGTGAAGACGTATCGATAATTTTCATAATAAACAAAACTTTACTAAACAAAACAAACAGTACTGGAACAGCACAAATAAAATCAAATACTGTAAACTTTGACCTCTCGTTTGAAGTGGTCGGGTTCTCTGATCCAATGACGATAATCATGTGGGTCGGAAAAGACGAGACACTTGTGAATGGCAAAAAAGTCAAACTGGAGGCCCCACCAATGATTACCTCTGGAGTAACAGTTGTTCCAATAAGGTTTGTGGCCGAATCATTCGGGGTAGAGCTCAAATATGAAGCATCAACCAAAGTCATTTCCTTTGTGACTGAAGCTGGAAAGAAAGTCGAATTGAAGATTGGTTCAAAAACAGCCGTCGTTGATGGCGCACCTGTCCAGCTCCAGGCGGCCCCACAAATCGTAAAGGGAAAAACAATGATCCCCTTAAGATTTGTAAGCGAAGCTCTTGGCGCAAGTGTAAACTATAACGCACCAAACAAACAGATAACGCTCACAAAACCAGGCTGCAAATAATAAAAATGGACCTCTCAGAACGTCTCCAGAGGATTGTTGGTGCACCCAAATCACAGGCCAAAAAATCCAGCATTCCTCTGGAGGAACTCGTCAGCGGCGAGTGGTCCCAAAAGGGCCAGAGCAAAGTTTTTGTGGCATTTTCTTCGAGGACCTGGACAACAAGGCAAAAAAACTACTCAAGGCTCAAGAATTTCGTCGGTCTTGGGGCCGACATATCTCCAGAGAAGGTTTTGTTTCTAGACACCGAGACCACTGGTCTTGCTGGAGGAACAGGAACCTATGCCTTTATGGTGGGCCTCGGGTTTCTGGATTCCGGAAAATTTCAGACTGTCCAGCTTTTTATGCCAAAATTTTCCGATGAGCCACACATGCTTTCGATACTGAAGGAATACTTTGATGGAAAAACCCACATCGTAACCTTCAATGGCAAGACATTCGACATACCGCTCCTTGAGACGAGATATCTAATGATGAGGGAGAAAAATCCTTTTCCAGGATTTAACCACCTAGACCTTCTACACACATCAAGAATAATATGGAAAAAAAGACTCCAGTCCTGCTCCTTGCAAAACCTCGAGTGCAATCTGCTTGGGAAAGTAAGGGAAGGTGACATCCCAGGGGAACTGATACCAGAGGTTTATTTCGACTATGTAAGAACAAACAACCCGACAGACATGGCCAGGGTGTTTGAGCACAACCAACAGGATGTCGTGAGCATGATGTCTTTGCTCGAGATGGTTGGCTCAATCTTTGAAACACCTGACAGCCCGTTTTTTGAGGATCCCACAGAACAGCTATCGGTTGGCCAATACCTGTGGAGGAAGGGATTTTCATGTGAAGGCATGGAATATATGCAAAGGGCCTCTGACACAACAAACAGAAAACTCAGGGACGAAGCAATGTTTACACTTGGGAGGCTCTGTAAAAAACAGGGTGAATTTGAAAAAGCCGCAAAACATTTTGAAAGTGTCTGCCATGACCCGTGTCAGGTGATTGAAGCACTGGTTGAGCAGGCAAAACACTTCGAGCATAGAACAAAAGAAATCGGCAGAGCGCTTGAAGTAACCGAGAAAGCTATGTCTGTTGCAAGGCAGATAAAACTGCTTTCTGAAAATGAAATGGCGGCGCCAGCAATTGACGAGCTTAGGCACCGCCATGAGAGACTGGTAAGGAAAAAGTCCAGGCTAAACAATCAATAACATCAGGGGGGATTTGTTCCTTTTGTTCTGAGAATGTATATATTGGAATCGTAGCTGGTCACTAAGATCTCGTTTCCAATAACAACGGGTGAAGCAAGGATGCTGCCCCTTGTCTCAAAAGTGTCCAGCACTTTTCCATTCTTTTTGTCTATGACATAAAAATTCTTGTCATGACCACCGACCATTACCATGTTTCTTACAATTACAGGCGAAGAGTTGAGCGGCTTGTCCGAGATATTGACTTTGTAGACCTCTTTGCCGGTCTTCCAGTTCAGGCATACAAGGTTCCCTTTTGTTTCACCAAAATAGAGGTTTTCCTCATCAAGTGCCGGGGTGGATTCTATCCCGTAATCTGAAACCGGAGCCTGGTATTCCCAGAGTTTTTTTCCATCTTTTGTCTGGAAACAGGACATTTTTGAATTTTTGCCACCAATCCAGACCCTGGGCCCAAAAACAACCGGTGAGGCAATAGTAGGCTTTCCTATATCAGCATCCCAGATTTTTTTGCCCGTTTTCTGGTCAATGCAGAAAAGCTTTCCCTCAAAATTGGCAAAATATATCCTGCCTTCAGAGATGGCCGGTGAGCTGTAGATTTTCCCTTTGGTAGCAAATTCCCAAGCCTTCTTGCCGTCTTTTACATTCAAGCAATAGAGCTTCCCGTCAAAAGCACCGAAATAGACTTTGTCATCAACTATTTTTGGCCCGCCATGGACCCTTCCATTTTTTACATTCTCGTCGGTGACGTTTGGTGGTGCGGAAATATTTGGGCCAGTCTTGAAAACCCAAAGCCTTGAATCAGAAAGACCATCATAGCAGTAGACTTCACCATCGAGCGTACCAAAAACAACTACATAATCATTGGCTGCAATTGGAGTTATGATTGGTTTTATCTGGTCCCCATTCCTCCATTTTGGCTCGCCGGTAATAAAATCAAAGCACGAGATAAAGCCAAGTTCACAGCCAAAATATATCCTGTTCCTTACAACAGCAGGGTTTCCAAGGAGTCTGTTCATATTTGGCGCTGAGAAGGAAACCCAGCGGTATTCAACAGCCTTTTTGTTCTGTTCATCATATTTTTTCCCCAAAGGCAACTTTATGTCAGCATCAACCAGCCCGAGATTGTCAGGGGTGCCTCTGAACATAAACCATTCCTTGGTGGGGTTTGCTTTGGGGAAGGGTTTTTCTGCAAATGGGTCTTCATTTACGGAAGGATTGTTCTTGTTTGCATCATTCTGGTTTTCTGAAACCGGCTTGTTGTTGCCAGAATCATCAATTTTTACAGTTCTTGTGGATTCATTGCACCCGCATCCGGAGCAAAAGAAAAAGGCCAGCATCACCAGAGCAAAAATTCTTTTCATACGTCTCCTTACTTGTCAAAAAACAAAAATGTTCCACATATTGTAACCAGTTTCTATCAGTTGTGTCAAAATAAAAGTAAGGAGGTCTCCAAATCAAATGGACTATTTTCTCACCGATGAACAGAAAATGATAAAAAACCTCGCAAGAAAGATCGCCGAGGAAAAAATGAGGCCGGTCAGGGCCGAACTCGACGAAAAAGGCATATTCCCGATGGAAATCATCAAGGAATTTGCCAAAGCGGACCTTATGAGGACATACATCCCCAAAGAGTATGACGGTCTCGGACTCGGAGTACTGGAACTCTGCCTGATCATTGAAGAACTCGCCAAGGTTGATGGTGGCGTTGCGGTTTCTTTTGCGGTAAATGCCCTCGGTTCATTTCCTATCGTCATAATGGGCAATGAGCAACAGAAAAAGAAATACCTCACAAAAGCCGCTTCCGGTGAATGGCTGACGGCTTTTGCCCTGACAGAGGCAAATGCCGGCTCAGACGCATCAAACATTACAACAACGGCCGTCAAGGACGGCGACCACTGGGTGCTCAATGGCACCAAGCAGTTCATCACAAACGGCAGGGTGGCCGATTTTACAACAGTCATAGCGCAAGCCGACAAATCCAAGGGCGTAAGAGGGCTCACTGCATTTATAGTCGAAAAAGGCACACCCGGTTTTACATACGGCAAGGACGAGCACAAGATGGGCATCCGCTCCTCAGTAACCACCGAACTGGTGTTCCAGGACTGCAGGGTCCCTGCTGAAAACGTTATTGGTGCAGAAGGGCAGGGTTTCCTTGTCGCAATGAAAACCCTTGACAAGTCACGCCCCGGTATCGGAGCACAGGGGCTTGGAATAGCATGGGGCGCCTACGAGGCAGCACTTCTCTACGCAAAACAGAGGGTGCAGTTTGGCCAGCCAATCATCAATTTCCAGGGGATCGGTTTCATGCTTGCCGATATGGCGACACAGATTGAAGCTGGAAGAAACATGCTTTACAACGTAGCAAGATGGATTGACTCAGGAGCAACAAAGTATTCGAAGGAATCGGCAATGGTAAAGCTTTACTGCACTGACCTGGCCATGAAGGTCACAGTAGACGCGGTACAGGTGTTTGGTGGATACGGCTACATGAAAGAATATCCTGTCGAGAAAATGATGCGTGATGCCAAGATAACCCAGATTTATGAAGGCACCAACCAGATCCAGAGATCAGTCATTGCAGCCAATATTGTCAAGGACGTTTGATCTTCTTCTTTTCATTTACAGGAAAATTAACAAACCAACAAAAAATCCCGCAATTACAAATTGCGGGATTTTTAATTTAAAAAGGCGAATATATAATAGTATGGCATGAAGGACATAATTTATTATGGCTTAAGCCTAGCTAACCAATCCAACCTGTCCTATAAGAGTAGCTGTGAAATACAAAAACAAGTATGTCTTTCATGGAAGAATCTCAGAGGACAAATTCAGAGAACTGACCAAGCTGTTTGCATTGGATATTGACGCC
>JAAYUI010000020.1 GCA_012517765.1 Caldisericales bacterium
GTCAATATCCAATGCAAACAGCTTGGTCAGTTCTCTGAATTTGTCCTCTGAGATTCTTCCATGAAAGACATACTTGTTTTTGTATTTCACAGCTACTCTTATAGGACAGGTTGGATTGGTTAGCTAGGCTTAAGCCTTTTTTATAATCAGTTTTTTTGAAAATACCCAAAAAAAGTTGATCGGTAAACTATTGCATCAGTATCATACCGAATACCTGACTTTTTACTATAAATCGTAGTATTAGAAATCATGGCGATTTTATCAATAAAAAGTCAGGAGGAATTTTAGCAGTATGCAACAAAAAAGGTATTCGCTCATCCGTCATCTCTCCCAAATTGGCTTTGTACTTCTGATTCTGTATTACACTCTGGGGCGATTTATTTTTCCTGGGGTCAGGGGAATCGAACTACATGGAATCTGCCCCTTTGGTGGGGTAGAGACATTGCCAACATTTCTTGCTTCTGGGGGTTTAAAGTTTGTCCATGAAACAGGCCTGTCAAACTTTGCCATGCTGGCGGCACTTCTGCTTGCCGTGCTGGCGTTTGGCGGGGCGTTCTGTGGCTGGGTGTGCCCTGTGGGTTCGGTCACGGAATGGCTTTTCATGCTAAGAAGGGTATTCTGGAAAAAGAGAATAATTGTTCCAGAAAAATTGCACAATGTTCTGGTCTGGTTCAGGTACGTCGTCCTTGCCGCCATCCTCTACATGACCTTCTCAATTGGCTTTCTGGTGTTCGGCACAGTCGACCCGTTCCTGAATCTCTTCTCGTTTGGCAGGGTGTTTGCCGTTGGCCTTGTCGTCCTGGTGCTCATCCTGATCGGCTCGATATTCATCGAAAGGTTTTTTTGCAGATACCTTTGCCCGCTTGGCGCAGTTATTCTCCCGTTTGCAAAGCTCTCGGCAACAGGCGTTGTGCACTCAAATGAGAACTGCACGTCATGCAAGGGGTGCGAAGAAGTCTGCCCAAAACAGATACCAATCAGCAGGTATAAAAAAGTAGACAGGGGCCAGTGCATCAGCTGCATGAAATGCGTTGAAGAATGCCCGACGGCCCTCAGCTTCAAGATCGGATGGTGAAAAAATGAAAATAAAGCCTTATATCGCAGGAATTCTTTTTGTTGTTCTTTTCATTGGACTGATCCAGCTGGCACAAGGTGTTGGTTTCTGGAGCTCCAGGGAACGTGGCGAAGGAAGAGGAAGGCCGCCAGAAGGTTTCCAGAATGGCCAGGAATTCCAGATGCCGCCTGGTGAAGAAGGTGAAGAGAACGAGGAAGGCGAAGGCAATCAGTACAGATACAGGATCCGCAACGAGGAGGGGGAAACAGAGGAAGGCGAGGGGCTCGAAGGACAGCCGTGACGATGTAGGAAGTGCTCAAACCAACCAAAAGGGGCAATTTGCGGACTCACGGTCCAACCATGTTTTTGTGTTGGACCGTGAGGTTTTTACAAAGATCAGCCGTTTTTCTCTATGGCCTCTAGTGTCATCAAAAGATTATCTATGAGTTCAATAATTATGGTGTACATGGCAAATAGCCCGCATGATAACGCAAAAATGATCAATGCCATTTCCATGAAAGTATGACATTTAAAACCATGGAACAGATAGGCTAGAGTGAAATCAATTGATATTACAACAAATCCACAAACAAGTTTTACGAACCAGCTCCTGGAATAAAATGATGCCGGATTTTTTTCAATCTTTTTTTTGAAAGTTCGTTTGTACAAATAATAAACGGGGCGGCTAAGCAAAATGGCAAGCAGTGCAATGCAAGAAAATTCTCCCGTTCTAATATAAGCATATACGTCATCGTTGCTAATAGTAAAATAACACAATCGCAAGAATACTATTAATGCAATCACCAATAAAATGCTTAGAAGAAGGATTTTTTTCCACATGTTTTATATTATACAAAATATTCTCTTTCGGCATTATATACTTGACAATTACAGTAAACCTGTTATCATACAATCATGAACCTGATAGAACTTGGACAACTTACCGAAGAAGAGACCAGAAACTACCTCGAAACAATCATCTGGCCAAATGGCCCTGTTTGCCCTCA
>JAAYUI010000149.1 GCA_012517765.1 Caldisericales bacterium
GGCCCCTACAAGTTCGTCAAGTATGACAATCGTGTTGTCTACTTCGAAGCCAACCCCTTCTATTATCGTGGCTGCCCCAAGATCCGCGAAATCCAGTTCCGCGAAACCCAGTCAAATGAAGTTGTGACTGCTGTCGAGACCGGTGCCGCAGATGCAGGCGAAATGTCCTACAACAAGACCCGCTACGAAGAAGTTATGAACTACAACGGCAATGGCGAAATGACTGGTCCCGTGATTACCTCCAGCCTGGTCGACAACCTGGGTTATGGTTACATCGGTATCAACGCGAGCACCGTCAATGTTGCTGGTGATCCTGCCTCCGATGCTTCCAAGAACCTGCGCCGTGGTATCGCGACCATCCTGTCAGTCTATCGCGATGTAGCTATCGATAGCTACTATGGCGAGGCTGCCGCCGTCATTAACTACCCAATTTCGAACACCTCCTGGGCTGCTCCTCAGCCGACCGATGAAGGCTACCAGATTGCATTCTCAACCGATGTCAATGGCGCGCCCATCTACACCGCTGAAATGACCCAGGAACAAAAATACGCTGCTGCTGAACAGGCTGCCCTCGGCTTCTTTGAGGCTGCTGGCTACACTGTTGCCAATGGCAAAGTTACGACTGCACCCGATGGCGCCAAGCTCTCCTACGAGCTGATCGTCCCCGGTGGCGGTACTGGCGACCATCCTGCCTTCGCTATCATCACTGGTGCCCGCGATTCCCTCGCCAACATCGGTGTTGAACTCAAGATCAACGACCCCGCCGATGCCAACATCCTCTGGGACGCCCTTGATTCCGGCGAACAGGAACTCTGGACTGCAGCTTGGGGCTCCACTATCGACCCCGACATGTACCAGGTCTACCACAGCTCCAACATCGTTGGTTTGGAAGGCTCTTCAGAGTCCAACCACTACCACATTCAGGACGAAGAACTCGATCAGCTGATTATGGATGCTCGCAAGAGCGACGATCAGAACTTCCGCAAGGCTATCTACAAGGAAGCCCTTGAGAAGATCATTGACTGGGCCGTCGAAATCCCGACCTACCAGCGCAAGAACGTCATCATCTTCAGCACCGAGCGTATCAATATCGAATCTCTGACCCCCGATATCACCACCTTCTGGGGCTGGATGAACGATCTCGAACTTGTTGAGATGAACTAACAACAAGGATTTGAGCCAATAATGGTAGAAGTGAGCCCACCATTTTGGGTGGGCTCACTTTGTAAACTCACCTTATTAAAGCCAAACTATGCAGTAGAGTGAGGAAAAGGGATGCGAAATTTTATTCTACGGAGAGTGTTTCTGGGCATATTCATCATATTTTTTGGTGCATTGCTCGTTTATACGGTCATTCGAAGTCTGCCGACTTCTTATGTGGAAACAATTGCCCGCCAAAGGGCATCAAATCCGCTGAGTACCAAGAGTTACCAGGAATGGTTGGACCAACTCAACGAGGTTTATGGCTTAAATAAGGGAATTGTTCCAGGTTTTATCGATTGGGGCAAGAATGCTGTTCGCGGCAACTTCGGCGAGTCCTGGCATTATGGCGTGCCTGTAACAGAAAAATTCAACGACGTTATTGGCATCTCGCTCGTGGTTAACGCCATCACTTTCTTTGTTCAGATATTAATCGCTATCCCGCTGGGTATCATGGCAGCGAGAAAGCAATATTCGGTGACGGACTATGCCATTACCATTTTTGCGTTGATGGGTATTTCATTACCTACATTTTTCCTCGCTACAGTTCTTAAATATGTTTTCTCGATTCAGTTAGGTTGGTTCCCGCTTTATGGGCTCACCGGCCGTTTCCATACAACAATGACGCCTATTATGCAGTTACTGGATAAAGGCTATCACATGGTTTTGCCAATTCTGACGCTGATGATGCTCTCTGTGGGCGGTCTGATGCGTTATACCCGCACGAACATGCTTGAAGTTCTCAACTCGGATTACATTCGCACCGCGCGTGCCAAGGGTTTACCCGAAAGCGTTGTTATCAACAAGCACGCCTTCCGCAACACCTTGATCCC
>JAAYUI010000046.1 GCA_012517765.1 Caldisericales bacterium
ACCACTTGTAGGGCGTTCAAATTTTTTCGGTTCCAATCCCTCGTGTATCTTTTGCATATACTTCGCCCATACAGGGCCTGCAATAGTAGCCCCGGTAAATTCCCTTCCAAGTGAATTACCCGGAGTGTCGAAACCGAACCAGATTGCTGTAGTATAGTACGGTGAAAAACCTACAGTCCATGCATCTCCCCAGTTTTGTGTCGTACCTGTCTTTCCTGCAAGAGCCATATCTGCAAAGCTGCCTTCTACTGCACGCATACTGCTTCGCAACGTTCCGTATTCTATGGTGCTTTCAAGCATGCTGGTCATGATAAATGCCTCTTGGGGAGTCATGATCTGTTTGTCTTTTCCACCGGTACGTTGAAGATTTCTGATCCGCTCCTTTTCAGGTTCGAGTACGATATTCCCGTTGCGGTCCTCCACTGAAACAATGGCCATAGGATCTGTGCTCCTCCCTTGATTCGCGAAGGTTGCGAAGGCACGAGCCATCTGTAAAGGAGAGACTGCCGTTACGCCGAGTCCAAGAGGGAAATTGCGGGGAAAAAGGCGGATATCGTTTTTCTGGTCCTCCATTCCCAGCAGTCGAGACATTCTGTCGATGGCTACATCGAAACCGACACCCTGTAGCACCTGGAGGGATGGAACATTCATGGATTTTGCAAGTGCGTTTCTCAAGAGAACCGAACCCTCCCATGTTCCGAGAAAGTTCATAGGTGTAAAGGATCTCCCGAGTTCATCGAAAAAAACAACCGGCCCGTCATAGAGCCTGGTTGCAGGCGTGTATTTCCGGGAGGATATTGCTGCTGAATAGTACAGAGGCTTTATCGTTGATCCAGGCATTACTTTTGCATCAGTTGCCCTGTTGTACTGCTTGGTCTTGAAATCACTTCCACCGACCATTGCTACGATGTGGCCTGTTGAATTCTCTATGGTAATGAGTGCCCCTTCTATCGTGCTCTTCTTTGCCTGCTGATTTTCTTTTGCATACCCGTAGGAAGAAGCGGATTTCAGATCATTGATCCCAAACATGAGAGATAGAACGTCAACCAGAGGATTGAGAGACTCATAGTAATAGTCTTCTGCAGCTCGCTTTTGCTTTGCACCAGCAACTTTGATATCTTCAAGATTGAATGCAAGTGCGAGCATATCAACGATGGGGATATAATTCCTGTCTACGTAGGCAAGCTTCGATGAAGAACGCTCTTTGAACCTTTCGTTTATGCTTTTGATTGCCTCTGTCATCATTTCGTCGGCGGCCTTTTGGAACTTCAAGTCGAGAGTCGTCTGTACGGTATAGCCGTCCTTGTTTACATCGACTGCTCCATAGAGCATGTCATTGAGCTGGATGCGGACATATTCGCTGAAGTAGGGAGCCTTGCTTTGATTGTCGAAATAGGCACTCGCAATGTTCGAACGCCTGTAATTATACGAATCCCAGTACTGATTGAAAGAAATATCTGCTTCTTCCTTAGTGGCATATCCGAGATCCACCATCTGTTTCAGAACATCGAGCTGTCGTTCCCTGGCATTTTCTGGATTGTTGATAGGTGAATACTTGGCAGGATTTGCGAGCTGAATGACAAGCATTGCAGACTCAGCAATGGTAATGTCTCG
>JAAYUI010000171.1 GCA_012517765.1 Caldisericales bacterium
ACCTTCGCGGCTGTTATCATCGGTGAAGTGCTTTTCGATCACGCGGGCGCCCAATGCGACCGCCCCTAACACAGTTGCCATCCCTTGGGTGTGGTCCGAGAGGCCCAAAATCAGCTGCGGATACATGTCATGGTAAGTTTTGAGCACATTGAGGTGGATGTGGTTAAAGTTGGCTGGGTCGGCGGTGTAATTGGTGTTGCATTGCATCAGCACAAGCTGCGGATTGACAGCTAAGATGGCATCCACAGCGCGCTGCACGTCGCCGATATCCGAAGCGCCCGTAGCGAGCAGCACCGGTTTGCCCTTACTTGCGATGCGCAGGCAAGCCTCAATCCAGGTGATATCGCCCGAGCCGATTTTGTAAGCCGGCACGTAGGGGTCGAGCATATCAATGGCATCAAAGTCATAAGGAGCAGAAAAATAATCAATCCCAGCCTCATCACAAGCCTGCTTGAGGATCGGGGTCCACTCGAAGGGCAGTGAGGCGTCGTTATAGACCTCAACCACGCTCTTGCGCCACTTTGCCTGATGCGAAACTTGGGCCTGCATGTGAGAAAAGCCGTAATCCGAAACGATTTGGGGTCCACGGAAGTTTTGGAACTTGGCAGCGTTAGCACCGGCTTCGGCGCACTGGCGGATGAGCTTGAGTGCCCGCTCCAAGCTGCCATCGTGGTTGGCTGCGATATCCGCTACAAAATAGGTGGGGTGGTTATCGCCGATAAGCGTGTTTCCGATTTTCAATTCCATAGTTTCTCCTAATCAAGCGAGGTAAGCAACCAATTTATCTGGTAAGCCAGCCAAGGCGTCCTCGTAGAGAGCTTGCAGGCCTTCTTGTTCGCTAGGTAAAGGCGCATCGAGCACGGTTTGCAGCTTTTCCGTGTTCATGCTCAGGTTGAGTGGGCGCGGCGTGCTCAAGCCGGCATCTGCAAAGCTGACTGGGTTGATGAGTGACTCATCCAGTCCAAATTGGCGCGCCAAGCTCACGCCAAAAGCATATTTGCTCGTGGCTTGCGGGCTAAAGACGTGATACAGACCGCTGAGGCTCTTTTCTACCATAAGGAGCAAAAGCTGTGCCAAGTGCCGGGCATAGAGCGGCGAGAAATAAACATCGGTGAAACCATTCACCGTCTGCTCCGCACGCAAATGCGTATAGAAAAACTCAGCCAAGCTGCGCTGCCCGCTGGCAGACCAGCCGTAAAAATTTACGCGTGCCACCAGCGCCTGGGGGTAAGCCGCAGCAACAGCCTCTTCGCCAGCTAACTTGGTGCGCGCATAGGTGTTGATTGGGTTAGGAACGTCTGACTCACGGTAGTCGCCTCGCGCGCCGTCAAACACGGCGTCTGTGGAAATATGCACCAGCTGTGCGCCGTTTTCCTTCGCTGCTTGAGCGATCACGCCGGGCACTTGCGAGTTGAGCTTCTCGGCGAGCCCAGGGTGCTGCTCCGCTTGGTCTATATCAGCCAACGCCGCGCAGTGGATGATCACGTCTGGTGCTAAGGCAGCGATACGCGCAGGCAAGCCCTCCAGGTCGGTCAGGTCCACCTGCTCTGCCGCAAAAGGCGTTTGCACCAGGGCATGCCTGCCGCTCCAGCCTGTGACCTGGTAGCCGCTCTGGGTTGCCGTGAGGGCTAAATTGAGGCCGAGCAAGCCGCTCGCACCCGTGACTAACACATGCTTCATGCTATTTTTCCTTCTCGAAGTCCTGCGCGATGGGGGCGATCAAGGCATTAATCTGCTCCACACTCAGCCAATCCTTGTTGGTGTTGCTCGCATAGCGGAAGCCATCCGGCAGGGGTTTGCCAATGCTTTCCCAATGGTGCCCAAACCACAGCGCTGAGGGAGGTTGCACCACGAACATATCCGGAAGCTCAACGGTTGTGCGGGCTTCGTCTTCGGAAATCAGGCTTTCGTGCAGCTTTTCACCCGGGCGGATGCCGATGATATCGATCTCGGCTTTCGGCGCCATGGCTTTGGCAAGGTCCAGCATGCGCATGCTGGGGATCTTGGGCACGAATACTTCGCCGCCTTGCATCTGCTCGATGCAGCGGATGACGAAGCGCACGCCCTGCTCGAGAGAAATCCAAAAGCGGGTCATGCGTTCATCGGTAATGGTGAGGTGTCCGTTCTCGCGCTGCTTGAGGAACAGCGGCACCACGCTGCCACGCGAGCCAACTACGTTGCCATAGCGCGTGCAAGAGATGCGCGTTTTGCGCCCGCCAGCATAGGCGTTGCTCTGGATGAGCAGCTTTTCAGCAGCCAGCTTGGTGGCGCCATATAGGTTGATTGGGTTCACAGCCTTATCCGTGCTGAGGGCTAATACCTTTTCCACGCCATTCTCGATGGCAGCATCTGCCACGTTGCTGGATCCCAGAATATTGGTTTTGATGGCTTCCATGGGGTTGTATTCGCACGCCGGCACCTGTTTGAGCGCGGCGGCATGCACGACGATATTGACGCCATAGAGCGCGCGTGAAAGGCGCTCGCGATCGCGCACATCGCCAATAAAGTAGCGAATAGACGGGTCATCATAACCGCTCGTGCGCATCTCGTGCTGCTTGAGCTCATCGCGGCTGTAGACAATAATTTTAGCGGGGTGATATTCCTCGAGCATAATCTTGATAAATTTTTTACCGAAGGACCCCGTCCCGCCGGTAACTAAAACAACTTTATTATTCCAATCCATGGAAACTCCTTAGCGCGTGTCGCGCTCCTCTTTCGAGATAATGATGAGGGGATATTGCCCCTTCTCACCAAAAAAGTGGGGAAACCACTCTTCTAGCTGATATATAACTTTTAACCAGAATCGTCCTGCCCATTCCGGCTGGATCACAGAGCGAAGGAATTTGACGGAGACGCTCCGCCAAACGCGAATTTCGTAAGGGAGTTGTCCTTTCATCACCCTGTGAAACCAATTGGCGGAGGTTTTCAGCACAAAGGTACCCACCGGCGCCTGGGAAGAATTCTCTTCCGCGGCATCCGTTTGAACTGCAGAGGCTTCGTTTGGCATGGGAGGGGCTTCCTTGCCAGTCCACCGCCGCATACGATTAGCTACGCGCATCATAAACGCCATCACGCTTCCCAAGGGAACCTCTGACCAGCCATCAACAGTCACCAACGTGCGCCCGGGTTTCAGACAGCGGTGTAATCCTTTGTAGACATCTACTTTTTCGTCAATCGGGATGTGGTGAATGGTATGCAGTGAAACAATGCCATCAAACGTATCCGTAGCAAAAGGAAGGTTGGCAACATCAGCAATTATGTAGATGCCTTTTTCCCCCAGACGTTTGCGTGCTTCCTGCAAGGCTACGAAAGACAGGTCCATACAAACCCGATATTGATACCCTTCTGAATATGTCAGGTATTCATCATATTGCACTGGTCCAGAGCCAGCATCCAGCAAATACTTACCCGTTGGTGCCAGGTGGCGCTTAACGCGCATATGGCACTTGTGAATGTATTCTGCTGAAACAGGCCGCAGGTCTTCGTAGCGGGCGTTCTGGTAAAAGCCATCGGCTTCGATTTGCCAGCCGACCTGGTCGTAAAACTTGCCCACTTGCCGCTTGAGGTCGCTCGCGCTCATGCAGCTGGCTCCTTGGGAGTGGGTAGTTCACTCAGGCGCGCAAGCCCGCGTGCAGACCAATCGAGCGGCTCGCCAGCTAAGTAGCCAAAAGTCTGGTGGTAGCGTGCCTGGCCTTCCGGGCTGAGCACATACCGCATCGGCCGCAGGCGGAAGTCTTCGCCTAGCCAGAGCAAATGCCAAGGGAAAGGCAGCGAGAACTCGAAGAAAAAGAGATAGGCATACAACCACGCTTGCTCCACCTGCGCTGGGCTGAGGCGATAAGCCGCTGGCTTGCGCAAAATTTCATCCAAGGTTTGCTCGTAAGCCTGCCACGTGGGCGGGTCAAGGGTGAAGCCCTTGCCAGCGTAGTGCGTCTTGCCCGCTACAATGACAGGCAAGCCCGCCATAGCCATTTCCATCCCCACTGTGGTGGTATAGACCAAGCCAAGGTCAGCGATCTCGACGACATCGTAGGTGTTAGTCTTGGCGTCCGGCAGGATGAGATGAATATTCTCGGGCAGCTGCGGGAAAGCAGCTTGGATAACGGCTGCCATCGAGGTGCCGTGTGTGAGCAGCTCACCCGGATGAATGCGGATGACCAGTTGAGCTTGGGGGTGCTCCACAAAGTAGCACAGCGTGCCTAAGATCCACTCTGCCATGGTGGCAGAAATTCGCTGCCTGCCGAGGGTCAGGCTATCGCCTAAGACGTTCGTGGCGAGTAGCGCTACCGGCCGCCTGTCCAAGTGCAGCTCGGTACGCACCTTTTGGGCGCCTTCTTGTGGGGCTTGCTGCCACTGACGGGCAAAGTTGCCCCACAGACGCGCATTGCGGCGAGCTGCGTAAAGGTCCAGCATGGCTTGGCGGGCAGCAGGGGGCAAGGGCTGGTTGCCAAGTGCTTCCCAGAGCGCGCTGGTATCGTGTGCCATGATCTCGCCATCCTGCGCGATCCAAATGCGTTCGCGCTGGTCAGCAAACTCAAAAGTGACAGTTTGAATGCCAAGCAAGCGCGCAATCTGATAGGCTACGCCCATCTCCAGGA
>JAAYUI010000075.1 GCA_012517765.1 Caldisericales bacterium
CTGCTGGCATCTCAATCTCTATCGGGCCCATTTGCACCTCCTGCGGAAGCCACTGATGCTCACTGACATAGCGAAGGGCCCTCAAAAGAGCGCTCTCCGCCGAAACGGTTTTAACCCAGACACTGGCAAGCGCCCCTTCCAGCGATTCTTTGTGTTCGTTCCATTCGCTGGGGGTCGTCTTGATGACAATCAAATAGATTTTCATAACCAACCCGAGGAGCAGCAAATATGGACCCCATCGACATCCAGTATGAGCTCAGGAAGAGAAACATCCTGCAATCGCAGATCGCCGAGGAGGCCGGCGTCTCGGCCGTTTCCATTTCCAAGGTCATCAGGGGGAAGTTGGGCTCCGCCCGCCTGATGGAGATTATCAGCCGGAAACTGGGGAAGGACCCCAGAGAGGTATTCGAAAACTACAGGGACAAACAGGTAATGCATAAACCAGCCTCATAAAGAAAGCAAGAGGATTGTCGACCGGTTAACCCATCGATTTTTTGTTTGCCATTATGCCCTGCGCCGGAGGTTGTAAACTGTGAAATCCTACGAAGCGCTGAACCGGGCCATCAGCCGTCAGACTGTCGAGCATGCCAGGCGGCTCCACGTCTCAACCTCTCTCGTTCACAAGTGGCAGGAGCCCTCCACCGATTTCACGGACTCGGGAGCCTACAATCCCCTGGACCGCATCGAGACCATCATCGAGACGGCCCTCTCCCTGGGCGTGAAGCCGGAAGACGCCCTCGCCCCCATTTATTATCTGGCCGAGCGCTTCGGCCAGATCGTCATTCCCGTCCCGGCCATCGAAACCAGTGTCACATCCGTCTCCGCCGAGTTGCTGAAGACCATCCAGGAGTTCGGGGATCTGGCCTCTGAGGCGTCAAAGGCCCTGCAGGACGGGAAGATCACCTGGCAGGAGCACGACCGGATCAATCGCGAGGCCTGGGAGCTGATCCGCCAGGTGGCGGTGTTTCTCCGGCGCGTTGAAGGGGCGGTGAAGAAATGAAATCCGGATCGCATCGGGAGCCTCGTGTTGCACAGGCCGGGGACGGCGCCTCCCCGTCCCCGGCCACTCTCGATGAGCTTCGTGAGCGCATTGAGCGCCTCGAGGAGGTCATCCGCGTCAACATGATGGCAAGGGCGCAGGATCCGGGCTTGGACGAGACGGCCCTGAATCGCGCCATACGCGAGCTGGCCCGCGGGAACCGCAAGCCCCTGGAGCGCTACCTGCGCCGCGGCGGGAAGATCCCGTCCCTCGCATCCATCAAGGGGGAGAAATCATGCTGAGGAGATTTCAGGACTATATCGAGAATTCAAGCTGGGACCGCCTCATCGAGGAAGACGGCCGCATCCTGCGGCTCATCTGCTGGGGGGTGCTGATTGTTGCGGCATCCTATCTGGGCGGCGTGATGATGTCCGTCCTGCTCAAGGGCCCCATACAGTGAACCGGTGCGCCGCACAAGGCGAAGGCGCTGCTGTCGTCGGGCTCGGCAGTCAAACGCCGCGAGAGTGAGACGGGCGCACCGCAACCGCCCGGGGCCAGTTTCCCCTCCTTCTCTGGCCCCGGGCAACAAAAAAAGATCAGCGAGGTGCTGCACATGTCCTCGTTCGATCCCAGCAAATTTCTCAGGGAGGGCAAAGAGAGGGAGGAATGATTAGAGAATGGGAGATCTGCCGTCGGTGCGGCCGGCTGAAGAATCCGGCTATGTTCTGCGATTGTATGTCTCCGGAGGAATTGGAAGAGGCTCGCACGATGTATCATCGCAATCAGAGAAAGGCTATCACAGAGCCGAAGAGCGGGATCCGCGGCTTCCTCTGCCCTGAATGCCGGGCCCGCCTCGAGAAAGAGGTTGACGAGTATGTCGAGAGGCTGCGCAAGCACAGCGCCAAGACCAAAGAGTCTGTGGTCTCTGGCCGTTGAGCTGCGGACGTTTCTTTTTCTCGCCGCATTCCTTCTGTGGCTGTTCACGAGGTGACCATGATCCTCGTCGATTGCAACCCCGAACACGGAACGCGCTATCCGTATATGATGGTGGCCACCTGCCCGGGCGAGCTTGCGGCCTTCGGAAGGAAGCTCGGCCTCAAAGCCGAGTGGATCCGCCGCGACTTCGGGATCGAGCACTTCCGGATCAACGCCCTGAAAAGGCGTGAGGCCCTCATGAAGGGAGCCCGCGAGGCGAGCATGAAGGAGATCGTCGCATCCGCTTCATAACCCCCGTTGGATCCCCCGGCGCCCGGCCCGGGGGCAAAGAACGCCGGGCACGAAAAAGGAGGATGCAAATGAGGACTGACTGGCGAGAGCTTGAGGCCTTCGCTTTCGCGATGCAGCGGCGACTCGTGGAGAAAGAGGCGGATCCGAAGAAGAGGGGAAAGTCATGGCTGTCGATGTCGATCATCGAACTCGAGGAGGAGCTCAGGCATCAGGTCCTGCAACTGGGATACGCATTTCGGCAGGACAATAGAGAGCTGATCCGCAAGAAGGCCGTCGACGTGGCCAACTACTGCATGATGATCTATGACAACCTCGGTCGATGACATCCTGAACGGACCAGACTATTTCTATTGCGAGCACTACATGGCCCGCATGAAGAAGCAGGCCTGCATCGCCCGACAAGAGAAGGCGCGCCATGATCCAAAAGAGGGAAAAGCGCCGAATCTAAAAATGACCGGCTGTATGGATTGTCCCCAGGGGCTGCAGATCAGGGAGGAGATGAATATGGCAAGCAAAAGGGGAATCTGCGCCGGTTGCGGCAAGGAGCGGTCGTTAGTGGCGCACGGCAAATGCTGGAAGTGCAACGGTTATATTTACGGTACGAAAAAGGTATCCAGTGATGGGGGGATCGAAAAGAAACAATCTCCCGATGCTGAGAAACGCGAGCAACTCAAGACAAAGGTCCGCGCCCGTGTCGCCGAGAAGTGCGCGGAGAAGGCGTCCGCACCCGCCGCCGCCGTCGACAGGCTGCCCGACCCGCTTCCTATTGCCAAGATACAAGGCCGGGACGCTCTGCTTTCGCCTGATCCTCGGATCGTTCTTCTTGATTTCACCCTTCCAGAGAACTACGACCTCTACGAGCCTTGGATGAAGTACTGCCTCAGCCACCGACGCACGCCGGGTGACCAAGTCATGATGGTCGTCGAGGAGATCCTGACGAAAGATGGGCTACTTTGAGCATAGCATTTGCCAACGAATAAAATGCCCTTATTTAATCAATGACACCGGGGGTCTGTATTGCAGGCACGGCTATCCCTGCAAATATGACGAAAAGGTCAACCTATGGCAGCGCCTCAAGGAAGCCGAAAGTGACATTGACATGCTTATTAATTTCATCCCAAACGGTTGGCCCATGCCGCTTGGATGGTCCGTGCTGGTGGCGCAAGTCAAGAAGCGGAGGGAGGGGCTGTTATGATCGAGATCAAACTGTGGCAACTAGTCTGCGCGATCGTCGCGGCGCTTATGGCGGGTGCAAACATCGGCTTCCTCTTCTTCGCCATCGTAGCCAACAGCAATTACCGCGATCTACAGAGACGGGCGGATCGGGGAGAAATCTGAATGCTCTTTTCCCTTTCAGGCCCTTCTTTTTCTTCGGGTTCAAGTGCGATCGTTTTCCCCGGTCGGTTCGGCACTCCATTGATAAGAGCTTTACAACAATCTACGGAGTTCACTCGATGCCGCGGGTCCTTCCTCGGCCTCGACGCCGTGCGGAGACCCCGGGCTCGATTTTCGGCTCCGGAAAAATTCTAATTTCATTGGGAATTTGGGAAAAAATGAACACTGGATGGTGGTGGAGATGAAGGTTGAAATCGAACTCACTGGCGTCAGGGAAGCCATGAAGGTGCTGGACCCAAAACTCGTCACGGCAGCCTCCCGGTCGGCTGTCAAAAAAGTCTCTGACCAGTGCCGGACGCATATCTCGAAGATGATACGTGACGAGTACAATATAAAGGCGAAGGACATCAATAAACGGCTGAAGGTGGCAACCAGGGCCCGTGGCGACGAGCTTGAAGCGGAGATCACGGGTCTCGGTCGAGGGCTCCCTCTCTCCGCTTTCGACGCCAGGCAGGAAGGGGTGCGGACAAGGAAGGGGGAGACCCAATATACGAAAAAAGCGCAGCGCGTCGGCTGGGGTAAGGCTGGCGGGGTGGTGAGCGTGTTGGTCAAACATGCATCCGGCCGTAAGCCCGTCCGCACGGAACCAAAGGCGTTCCTGACCAGATTCAAGTCAGGGCATCTTGCGGTAGCACAACGGACGGGATCGAATCGTTTGCCTATAAAGGAGCTCCTGGGCCCCGGCATTGCCCTGCTGTTTGGCTCCAAGAGAATCATGGCGGCGGCGAAGGATTTTTCGAAACTGAAATTCCGGGAGATATTCGAGCGCGAACTGAAATGGAGAAGCCGCTAGCCTGTCCAAAATGTCACAGCACATCATTGCTGAAATGGGGCCTGGGCGCCTCCGGGCGGCAGAAATATCGATGCGCGCTGTGCCGCCGGCAGTTCGTTGCCGGATCTGATCATTTCCTGGAACCGGAGAAGAAGGCGGTCGTCATGCGGCTCCTCGAGGCCGGCGTCGAGCCGGCCAAGATCCGGGAGGCGATCCCGGACATTTCGTTGCGCTGGGTCTACGAATTGCGCAGAAGGCTGAAACGTGACCGACAGGGATGACGAGATCCGCAGACAGGTTCAGGAGAGGGTAGCCCGGGAGGCCGCGACGGCACCGGCGGAGGAGCACCCAGGGCTTTCGAGCCAATTCATCCAGGAATGCCTCTTCGCAAACGAGCAGGGCGACGGCGTGCTCTACGCGACCCTGTTTCGCGATCGGTTTGTGTACTGCAAGAATACCATGGAATGGTACGAATGGCAGGGCCACTCCTGGAAGCGCGACATCATGAACCGATCGCTGGCCGCCGTCGAGGAGCTGGTGGCCCGTTATATGGCGGAATACAAGGCCCTGGGCGGGACAATCGCCGACCTCACGGCCGATGCGGAGGCGGACAACTCGAAGCAGATCAAGCGGCTCTCGGAGTTGCAGAAGCAGCTGCTCAAGCGGGTCAGCCAGCTGCGGGCGGACAAGCGCCGCACGGCGTGCCTGAAATTCGCGCACACGATCGACAACCCGCTGGCCATCGCCGGGGAGGAGTTTGACAACAAGCCCATGCTGTTCCCTTGCGCAAACGGAGTGATCGATCTCGAGACGGGGCGACTGCATGATGGCCGCCCCGGCGACTACCTGTCTCTGTCCAGCCCGGTGCCCTTCCTGGGCATCGATGAGCCGGCGCCGCTCTGGGAGCGGTCCATCCGCGAGATCTTCAACGGCAACGAGGATCTTATCGCGTATGTCCAGCGGCTCTTCGGGTATGCCATGACGGGACTCGTGCACGAAAAGGTTTTTCCCGTGCTCTATGGCCGGACCGGGTGGAACGGCCGCAGCCTCATCGTCGAGCGGATCGCATATTGTATGGGGGACCTGGCCGGATCGATCCCTGCCGAGATGCTGCTCTCGACAAAATTCGTGAAGGGCGCCGCCGGGCCTTCGCCGGACATCATGGGGCTCAAGGGGATCCGTTTTGCCTATGCGTCCGAGGTGGACGAGGGGCACCGGTTCTCGGCCTCGAGGATCAAGTGGCTCACCGGCAAGGACACCCTGGTCGGCCGCAACCCGCACGACAAGTACCAGACGCGCTTCACCCCCACGCACAAGCTGTTCCTGATGACCAACACGCAGCCCCAGGCGCCGCCGAACGACAAGGCCTTCTGGGAGCGGCTGCGCCTGATCCCTTTCACGATCTCCTTTGTCACCAGGGAGCCGCAGGAGACGCACGAGCGGCCGGCCATCAAGGACCTGGACCAGCAGCTCGCAAAGGAGTACCCCGGAATCCTGTCCTGGCTCGTGCGCGGCTGCCTGCTTTACCAGAAGCACGGCCTGAGACCGCCCCGGGAGGTCACGGAGGCCACGGAGCTTTACCGCCGCAACGAGGACCTGCTGGCCGACTTCATCGACGAGTGCTGCGTCCGCGAGCCCGGGGCCAAGGAGAAGAGCTCGGCGCTCTACGCCCGCTTCGTCGACTGGTATCACGACAACATCGGGAAGAACGAGCCCAGCGGCACTTGGTTCGGAAAACAGCTCTCGCAGAAGTACGAGAAGAACAAGTCCGAGGGCGTCGTCATGTATCACGGCATCGCCCTGGCCGGCAATCAGGGAGGGTTGGAGGGTTAATATGGGTTTTCTGTTGTTTTTTGAAAAATCGCAAAAAAAAGAAGAAAGGGTAAAAAACCCTCCCTGTATCTACAACCCTCCCCAACCCTCCAGAAACTATCCCTGTTATCAGGGCTCTGCCGACATGGATTCAAGGTGCCGGTTTTATTCGGGGATCGACGTGGATGGATGGCATCAAAATTTGGAGAGGGAGGGTTGGAGCGTTTTTCAACCTTTTCCCCGGCTAACTGTTTTTGAAAAAGTTTCGTGCGATTAAATAGTAAAAAATCTCTCCAACCCTCCCTAAAGGCTACTTTTCAGGGGGGAACTATAAAATAGAATCATTATTATTGGAATGAAATTAAATAGTTATAAAAAAGGAAAAAAGAGGGAGGGTTTGAAAAGGGCAAGCCGATGAAAAATGTCCTGGAGCTGGCCGGCAAGCGGGTGCAACTTCGCAAGGCCGCTTCCACCCACGGCGGGGAGTGGCAGGGCCCATGCCCGGGCTGCGGCGGGAAGGACCGCTTTCACGTCTGGCCGAACCAGCGCGAGGGCGGAAGCTACTGGTGCCGGCCCGGGAAGGGCTGCGGGAAGTACGGCGACAACATCCAGTTTCTGATCGACTTCGAGGGGATGACCTTCCGGCAGGCCTGCAACGAGCTCCGGATCGACGTGCCCGAGCGGCCGGCCGGGTGGCGTCCGGACGTGCCGAGGCCGAAGCCGGCGTTCAACCCGGATACATCCGCGGCCCCCGGAGAGATCTGGCAGGAGCGCGCCGAGACATTCATTGCCTGGGCCCAGGGGCATCTCGAGAAGAACGCCGAGGCCCTCGCCTGGCTGGCGGCCCGCGGCATCGACGCCAGCACCGCGGCCGACTACCGCCTCGGGTGGAACCCCGGCGAGGACGGCAGGGACATCTACCGGGCCCGCAGCGCCTGGGGCCTTGCAGAGGAGCGCCGAGACGACGGCAAGCCAAAGGCGCTCTGGATCCCCGTGGGGCTTGTAATCCCCTACATCCGCGACGGGGTTATCCATCGAATACGGATCCGCCGCCCCGAGGCCGATCGCCGGTATATCGTCCTGCCGGGATCCTCGAAGTCCGTCATGCTTCTGGGCAGGGATCGCCGCGCATTCGTCGTTGTCGAAAGCGAGCTGGATGCCATTGCCGTGATGGCCAACAACCGGCTTGCCGGCGCCGTGGGGCTGGGTTCGGTCTCTGCCAAGCCGGACGCCGAGGCCGTCGAGGTCCTCCGCGGGGCCCTGCAGATCCTCGTTTCGATCGATTACGACGATCCGGGTGCGAAGGCCACAACCTGGTGGAAGGAACACTTCAGCCGCTGCGACCGCTGGCCCGTGCCCCAGGGGAAGGACCCCGGCGAGGCGTTCGCGATGGGGACGGACCTTGACCGGTGGATTCGGGCAGGGCTGCCGCCGGCGCTGACCATCGAGGAACCGGCCGCGAAGAAAGCCGCGGTGCCCGAGATGAAAGGGACCGACGGAAAGACAAGTCCGACATCCGGCGGGATCCTCTCGGCCCAGCTTCCGGCGGCGGTGATGGAGCTGCGCGAGCTGCTGCGCAAGAACCCGGGCGTGCGCATCATCAACACGCCGGAGCGATTCGCCGTCCTGCGGGACGGCAAGTACGTCGGCGGGCGGATCAACCACCTGGTCTTTCAGGACCCGCAGGTGCGGGACTACATCCTGGGGCACCCGGCCGGCGAGATCAGCTGGGAGAACCTGATCCCATGACAGACAATAGGCAAGAGCCCCCGGAGAGATGTTTCGACAACGTCGACGAGGTGATCGAATATCTCGCCGCCTGCGGCTGGGTTGCAAGGAAGTCGACGGTTTACCGGCACCGCAAGGAGGGAAAGTTTCTTCCGAAGGAAAACGGGAAGTATCGCCAGAAGGACATTGACCGATATGCGAGGAGTTTTCTCAGGGAAGCCGAGACGGGGCAGAAGATCAAGGCCCTCGAGGACCAGCTCCAGCGCAAGAAGCTCGAGCAGGAGTTGAAGAACCTGGAGCTCGAGCACGAACGGAAGAAATTCCAGCACGACAAGGAGCTCGGGAAATATATCGAGCGCGAGAAGATGGAGATCGAGCTGGCCGCCCGGGCGGGGATTCTCGAGGCGGGGCTGAAGCACTGGGTGCAGTCCAGGGCCGCGGACTGGATCCGGGCCGTGGGCGGCGACGTGCGGAAGGCGGGCGAGCTGATTAATGTGATGATCCGGGACCTGGACGAACACATCAACAATTACGCCCAGGCGAAGGAGTATGAGTTGGTGATCGACGGCGAGGAAGAAACCGAGAGGGACGACAACATCGCGAATTGATATGGCAACCGTCATCCGCATCCCCCGCTCAAAACCATGGATCCCGGACGCGCTTCGGCATGCCGCAGGCCGTCTGCGCTACAGGGTCTCTTTCAGCGAGTCGGAGCGCAAGGTCTTCCGCAAGCACAAGCGGATCCCGGTGTCGAGCTGGGCCGAGCGCTATCGCCACGTCACCATGTCCGTATTGCCGGGCCGATGGAAGAACGAGATCACGCCGTACCTCTCCGGCATCATGGACGCTTCATGGTTCCCGACCGTCCAGGAGGTCGTGATCTGCAAGGCCCCGCAGGTAGGCGGCACCGAGGCCGTCCTCAACTGCCTCGCCTACGCCATCGACCGAGATCCCGGCGCGGCCCTCGTCCTCTACCCGGACGAACTGACGGCCAAGGAGAACAGCCAGGACCGCATCCAGCCCATGATCAAGGGCAGCCCTCGGCTGCGCTCATACATGACGGGCGTGGATGACGACGCCTCGTCGCTGCGCATCAACCTGCAGCACATGGTCATCTACATGGCCTGGGCCCGCAGCGCGCCGCGGCTGGCCAACAAACCGATCCGCTTCCTCATCTGCGACGAGGTCGACAAGTACGTCGACACGGCCGGCAGGCGGGAGACCGATCCCATCTCTCTGGCCGAGGCGCGGACGATCACGTACCGCTTCAGCCGCAAGATCTGGAAACTCTCGACGCCCACGACGGAGACTGGAAACAT
Source organism: Caldisericales bacterium (assembly GCA_012517765.1). GTDB lineage: Bacteria > Caldisericota > Caldisericia > JAAYUI01 > JAAYUI01 > JAAYUI01. The sequence goes on from JAAYUI010000075.1 coordinate 9,233, forward strand.
CACGAGGGCCCTGGCCGCCGTCCAGACCGTCTTCGATTACTGGGTGTGCTGCCCGGCCTGCGGCGCCGGCCAGAAGATGGAATTCAAGCAGGTCAAGTGGCCGCGGGCTGCCGAGCCGGGTCCGGACGGCCGGATCCACTCCGAGGACCCGGCCGTCATCGAGGCGGGCAAGCTCGCCTGGTACGAGTGCCCGCACTGCCTGGCGCAGTGGAACGACTACGACCGCGACGCGGCCGTTCGCGCCGGCGGCTGGCGGGCCCGTTCCGACGGCCGCCCGATGAAGGACGTGTTGCGGGAACAGCGCCCCGTGAAGATCGGCTTCCATATCCCGTCGTGGCTCTCCACCTTCGTGAGCCTCTCCACCGTTGCGGCGGCGTTTCTCCGGAGCCTCTCCGACATCAACGCCTTCAAGGATTTCCACAACAAGCACCTGGCGGAGCCCTGGAAGCTGACGGTCATCGCGGGAAACGAGGCGCAGATCCTGGCCGCGCGCTGCCCGCTGCCGGCGCAGACCGTGCCCGAGGAAGCCGTCGCGCTGACGGCGGGCGTGGACGTGCAGAAGAGCGGGTTCTGGTTCGTCGTGAAGGCCTGGGCGGCAAGCGGAACCAGCTGGACCATCCATTACGGGTTCCTCTCGACCTGGGAAGAGGTGGAGCATCTTTTATTCGAGACAGCCTATCCGGTGGCCGGCACCGAGCGCACCATGCGGATCTTCCGGGCCTGCGTCGATACGGGCGGCGGGGAAAAGTATGAAGACATGACGATGACGGACGAAACCTACCTGTGGCTGATCAGGAACCGCGGCCGCGGCGGTGTCGCCCTCTGGGGAACGAAGGGCTCGAGTTCGTCTTTGCCCGGGATGCTCAGGATAGGCAACGAGGTCCTGTCGACATCGCGGGGCAGGAAGCTGCCCGCCGGCCTGCGGATCCTCTCCGTGGACACGGAGAAGGCGAAGGACCAGCTCCACTATCGGCTGCAGCTCGCGGCCAAGCCGGAGACGCGGTCGCTGCCCGGCGCGGCATTTCTGCATGCCGACACCGGGCCGGACTATGTGGCGCAGATCCTGGCCGAGGAGAAGCGGCGCAACGAAAAAGGCCACGAGGAGTGGGTGAACGTCCATGGGCGTCCGAATCATCTGCTCGACGCCGAGATCCTGGCGGCCGCATGCGTGGAGATGGAGTTCCCCGGCGGAGGCCTGCGGCTCGTCACGGCCGCCTCGAGAAAGCCGCAGCAACACGAACCGGTGCGTCCGTCTGCGGCCTCCGGGTGGATGACGCGGCCGGCGGGCGGCTGGCTGAGGAGATGAACGGAAGAATGGAGATGAACGGCCCCCCGAAGAGCCGGATGATCCTCATCACGGCGCAGGCCATCGCCGACTACATCGGCATCTCGAAGCCGTCGCTCTACGATCTCGTGCGCGAAGGCCTGCCCGTCGCCATCATCGGCCGGCGCATGGTCGCCCACGCCCAGAACATCGAGGAGTTCATGCAGAGACGGACACGCGGGAAGCTGACCGAGGTGCCCCCGGATGCGGAATAAAAAAACCTGTCAAGAAAATTTTGAGTAAAAGTTGATAGTGTTTTCGGTAAAAGTAAACCGTGTTTTCGGTAAAAATAGAAAAACCCGCCCCTCCAGAAAAAAATCCCGTGCTAAGGTTTGCCCGTCTCAGTCATCTACCTCTCTCCGGGGCGGGCGCGGCATTTTCGGCCGTGCCCCGCTCCCAAACGAGGGCGCATGCCGCAGGAGCCGTCCGTCATATACAGGGGAGTGACGCTGGGCTGGAAACGAGCCGCGGCGGAAACGACGTACATCGACGCCGGCGGCAACACGGTCGAGTGCCCCGCCTCCGAATGGACCCTCAAGTACAAGTTTGCCGGTCCCGCCGGGGCCTTTGAAATCACGGCCGTCGCAGACGGCGCCGATTATTCGGCATCGGCGACGGCCGCCGCGACGGCGCTCTATCCCGTCGGCGAGTATGCCTGGGTCGCCGTCGTCGAGAAGGGATCCGGCGAATCGCTTCAGCGGCGCATCGTCGATACCGGGACCAGCGAGGTCAAGGAAGGCCCGGCCGAATATATCGCGGGGCTGGACAAACGCAGTCACGCCAAGAAGGTTCTCGACGCGATCGAGGCCGTGATCCTGGGGCGCGCCACGAACGACCAGCTCGCGTACACGATCAATGGGCGCTCCCTGCAGAAGACGCCGCTGCCGGACCTGCTCAGGCTCCGCTCCCAATACCAGGCCGAATATCAGCGTGAACTCCGCGCCGAGCGGATCCGCAAGGGGCTCGACGGCGGCGGCAATGTCTATGTGAGGTTCTGATGCTGGAAAAAATCCTGCGGAGGCTGGGCTATCAGAGGATCGCGAAGCGCAGCATGACGGGGTTCGCCGCCGCCAGCACCGACCGCCTCGTGTCGTCCTGGAATCCGGTGAACCTGTCCATGGACGCTGTCCTGCGCACCCAGCTCCCCAAGATCCGCGCCCGGTCACGCGATTTGTCGATCAACAATCCCTACGTGAAGAAGTTCATCGGCATGGTGGCCGTCAACGTCCTGGGCCCCGGGGGCATCTCGTTCCAGAGCAAGCTGAAATTCAAAAACGGCTCCCTCGACGAGAGGTCCAATATCGCCATCGAGACGGCCTGGAAGGAATGGGGCCGCCGCCGCCATTCGCCGGACGTCACCGGGAAACTCTCCTGGGTCCGCCTTCAGGACCTCTGCCTGCGGACGGTGGCGCGGGACGGCGAAATCTTCATCCGCCAGGTGCGAAACTTCGAAAACGCGCACAGGTATTCCCTCCAGCTCATCGAGGCCGACAGCGTCGATGAATCCTTCAACGCGGATCTCGGGCAAGGATACAGGATCATCATGGGGATCGAGATCGACCCGTGGGGCCGGCCGGTGGCATATCACGTGGCCCGGAGGGCCGCAAACGACTATTCCGACCCCGTGTCGTATCGGCAGCGCGAGCGGATCCCGGCGGAGGACATGATCCACCTGTTCGTCCCGTTCCGGGTCAACCAGCGCCGGGGCGTGCCCTGGGCCTTCGCGGTCATGGCGAAGACGAACGTGCTCGACGGGTACGAGGAGGCGGAGCTGGTCGCCGCCCGCGTAGCCGCCGCGAAGATGGGCTGCATCGAGACGGCGGAGGGAATCTACGTGGCCGATGACCAGGACGGGGCCGGGAAGCAATATATCGAGGCCGAGCCGGGGACATTCCCGATCATGCCGCCCGGGACGAAGATGAACATGTTCGACCCGCAGCACCCGACGACGGCATACCGGGATTTCGTCAAGCAGGTGCTCCGGGCGATCGCCTGCGGGCTCGAGGTGTCCTACAACAGCCTCGGGGCCGATCTCGAGAGCGTCAACTACAGCTCCGTCCGGTCCGGCACCCTCGAGGAACGCGACGGGTGGAAGGCGATCCAGGCATGGCTGATCGAGGACCTCTGCGAGCAGGTCTTCGAGGGCTGGCTCCGGATGCAGGTCCTGGCGCGCACGCTCGATTTCGAGCCGGCAGACATCGACCGGATCTGCGGCGCGGCCGTCTGGCGCGGCCGGTCCTGGTCCTGGGTGGATCCCCTCAAGGACGGCAAGGCGAACACGGAATCGCTCGCATCCGGCATGGCCACGCGGACGGATCTCCTGGCGGAGCAGGGGAAGGATTTCGAGGAGCACATCGACCAGCTCGTCTACGAGCAGGAATACATGCGCCGCAAGGGACTGACGCCGGACGCCGCGGCGAAGACGGATTCGGGCCAAAGCGACGGGGACGAGGCTGACGGCGGGGAAGGAAAGAACAAGAACGGCGGCAACGGCCGCTGGAAGGAGACGCAGCATGGATCCGAAACTCAGGCAGCTCATTGACGAGATCAACGGGGGCAAGACGGGCGGCCGCCTGTCCCGCCATGTCGACATGGAGTGCCGGGCCGCCGAAGGGAGGGAGGGCATCTACGAGCTGTCCTTCTCGAGCGAGACGCCGGTCGAGCGCTGGTGGGGGATCGAGATCCTGGACCACAGCCGAGGCTCCGTGCGGTTGGACCGGCTCAATTCCGCCGGCAGCCTTTTGTTCAACCACAACCGCGACCTGCTGATCGGCGCGATCGAGAGCGCCCGCATCGACGAGAGGGCGCGGCGCGGCCGGGCGGAGGTGCGGTTCTCCCCGTCGGCCGTCGGCCAGGAGAAAAGGGCCGAGGTCGACGCCGGCGTGCTGCGGACGACATCCGTGGCCTATATCATCCACGCCATGGTCCTCGAGAAGGAAGAGGACGGCGTGCAGACCTATCGCGTCACCGACTGGGAGCCCCTCGAGGTCTCCCTCGTCACGATCCCGGCCGACCCCGGCGTGGGTGTCGGCCGCTCGCGGCAGATCCCCGCCGGCCAGGGCGTCGGCGTGAAAACCAATCCTGACAAGGAGGAAACGAAGATGGACGAGAAAGAGATTCAGAAGCGAATCGACGACGCCCGCAGGCAGGGCGGCGAAGAGGAGTCCAGCCGGGTCAAGGCGATCCTGGGGCTGGTGAAAGACGGAGAAAACCAGCGATTCGCCGACGTGGCCCTGCGCTACGTCGAGACGGGCGCGAGTCCCGACGAATTCAAGCGGGCCCTCGAGGAGCTCAAGCGACTCAACCCGAGGCCGGTCGTGGACGCGGATCCGACAATCGGCATGTCCATCCGTGACGTTCGGAAATTCTCGATCGTCAGGGCCATCCGCGCACTGGCCGAGGGCAACCGCGGCCTGGCGGCCTTCGAGTTCGAATGCTCGGAAGCCGTGGCCAAGCGCCTGCACAAATCTCCGCAGGGGTTCTTCGTTCCCTATGACGTCCTCATGGAAAGGCGCGACCTGACGAAGGGCACGCCCTCGGCCGGCGGCTACACCGTGGCGACGGAACTTCTGGCGGCTTCCTTCATCGAGCTGCTCCGGAACAAGATGCTGCTCCGCCGTCTCGGCGCCCAAGTCCTCGGCGGCCTCGTGGGCGACATCGCCATTCCGAAGCAGACGGGCGGCGCGACCGCCTATTGGGTCGGCGAGACCGGCAACGTGACCGAAAGCCAGCAGACCTTCGGGCAGGTCGCCCTGTCGCCCCGGACGGTCGGCACCTACACGGACATCTCCCGGAAGCTCCTCATCCAGTCATCGCTCGATGTCGAGGCCTTCGTCCGCAACGACCTGGCCACCGTGCTGGCCCTGGCGATCGACTACGCCGGGATCAACGGCCTGGGGCAAGGCTCCAGCCAGCCGCTGGGCATCCTGCAGACGTCCGGCATCGGGGCCGTCGCCATCGGCACAGACGGAGGCGCCCCGACCTGGTCGCATATCGTCGACCTCGAGACCGAGGTGTCCATCGACAACGCGGACGTGGGCAACCTGGCCTATCTCACCAACGCAAAGGTCCGCGGCAAGCTCAAGAAAACCTTCACGAACACCACCTACGGCGAGATCCCCATCTGGGGCAGGGGCGAAGAGCCCGGATTCGGCGAGCTCAACGGCTACCGGGCCGGCGTCTCCAACCAGGTCCCGAGCAACCTGACCAAGAACGCGGGGTCGAACCTCTCGGCCATCATCTTCGGAAACTTCTCCGACTACATCATCGGCGAGTGGGGCGCCATCGACATCCTGATCGATCCCTACACGGGAGGCGCCGCCGGGACGGTCCGCGTCCGGGTGCTCCAGGACGTCGACGGGGCCTGCCGCAGGGCCGAGTCCTTCGCGGCCATCGTCGACGCATCGACCACCTGATAACCACTGATATCCCGGGGCGGCCTTTCCGTCGCCGCCCCGGGAGAATCGACAAAGGAGCAATCCCATGAAGATCATGGTGTTGAGAAACGTCTTCATCGGCGGCAAGTTCTTTGCCGAAGGGGAACGTCCGGACGTTGCGGAAAAGGACGCCAAAACCCTCATCGCGATGAAGAAGGCCCGGGCCCTGACGGCCGGGGACGCCGAGGCGATCGAGAAGGCCCTCCGGGAGGATTCCGAGAAGGCCCTCACGGGGAAGCCGGCCGATGCGCCGGAGGACAAGGGAGGAAAGAGAAAATGATCGGCGACATCCAGAACTACGACGTCAAGCAGGTCCTGCCCCTCGCGGTGCGCGGCGCAACCTACAGGGGGCCGGATTTCGACATGTCCCATTACCTCGGGCCTGCAAAGGCGATCCTCGCTGCGGAGGCCCAGGGATCCGGCATCACGCTCAATGTGAAATTCCAGGCCTCGGACCCCGCGGCCCTGGGCGGCAGCTACAACGAGACGGGAGACACGGACAAAGCCCTGAACAAGGTGACGAGCGGCAAGACGAAGATCGCCGTCCAGTTCACCCAGTCCGGCGCCCGCAGCATCAAGCGCGTCGCTCTCAGGCTCAAGAAGACCGGCACGATCGCGTCGGACAAGCTCCTCACCCTGACCATCGAGACGGACAGCTCGGGGGCGCCGTCCGGCACCGCCCTGGGCACCGCCACGATCCTGGCCAACAGCGTCGGGGCCACCTACGACTGGTACGACTTCGTTTTCACGGCTCCTGTGGACGTGGCCGACTCCACCGTGTACCACCTGGTGCTCACCAGCAACTACACGGCGTCGGACACCAATTACATCAGCTGGCAGGGCCTCACCGTTGCCTCCGGGGGCAACGCCGAGGACTACACCCCGTGGACGGACATCACCACGCTGAACCTGCTGTACCGCATCTTCCAGTACAACTTTGCGGACATCCCCGGCGCGGCCTTCACGGAGGTCGGCAACGCGGCCGCCTTCGAGGCGATCCATTTCCCCGTGGCCGACGCGAAACGGATCGTCCGGGCCGTGGCCACCGTGGCCGGCGGGACGGCGACGGGCAACTCGTCGTGCGTCATGCTGGCCCACAAGCGGTTTGCCTAGTCGCCGTAGCCCCTCCCGGGCCGCAAAGGCCGGGAGGGGCCGTCAACCGGAAGAGGAGAGACCCATGAAAAAAGTCATCGCCTTTCTGTTTCTCGCGATCCTCGTCCCCGTTTCGGCCTGGCCGTCTCCCTTCGTGGCCAGCGATCCTTATCCTGCTTCTGGAGTGCAGCCTGACGGTTTCGCTGTATCTGTGGATGGCGGCGCTGTGGTGGAGTCTCCGGCACAGGCCGTGACGGGCGGCGTGCGCATGTACTTCGACATCGGGGGCCTCCCGGCGGGATCGCACACGATCACGGTGCGGGCCTACAAGAATTACCCGGAGCCGTGGACCCGAAAGGAGAGCGATCCCGTAAATTTTACGTTCACGGTTCCTGCAGCGCCGTCCGCACCGGCTGGTATTGGACTCATCAGGTGACCTGCACCTGGAAACTGAGGGCGAGGTGATCATGGATATCGGGACGGCAATCGCGATCTGCGGGGTCTGCTTTTCGGTCGTCGCCATCGTGTTCAAGGTGGTATCCCCACGGCCCTGCGCAAAGGAGCACTGTCAGGACCACTCCGGAGTCGTCGAGGCCATCAAGGGCGTCAACTCGTGGCTGAGCAAGATCGACGGCAAGGTCGACAAGCTGCTGCGCAACGGCACGGGACTATGACGAAGAACGAAATGCAGCACATCTTCCTGGGCAATCTGGCCCGCCTGATCCGGTGGATGCAGGAGCATTACACGGGTTGCTGGGTCGTCGGCGGCGACCTCTGGCGGGACCGATCGGTCTATAGCCAGATCGGGAAAGGGTCCGGCGTGAGCCTGCACTTCGAGC
>JAAYUI010000177.1 GCA_012517765.1 Caldisericales bacterium
AATTACACTTCTTGGAGTCGGCGTTGCCGGAAAATTCTGATTGGATTAGTTGTTCGGGGTGCGAAAACAGTCGTAGTTCGGGGGAAAAACCGAATTTTGACCCGAAACCGCAAAAAACCCGAAATGACAGTTCCTATCAGTTTCTTCGTCCGCATCCCGAAACACTTTCCGTATGCGCTCTTCCGCCAGGCGGCGGATGGCATCGGTTAGCATCTTTTGTTCCTGGTCTAGTTCAAAATCGATCATGTGCAGCTCCTATAAAATGTGTCTAAATTCAGTGTGTTTGTGGTTTGATTCGTAATGCGTAATGCGTAATAAACCTTACGCATTACGTTTTACGCATTTCACTAGTGACTGATAGCACTGAAATCCTTTAACGTCTCACGATTGCATCTGTCATACGGGCGACCCGAACGATTGCTTTGACGTCATGGACGCGCACAACGTCGGCTCCTCGGTCAATGCCAATGGCGACGGTGGCCGCCGTTCCTTCTATGCGCTGGTCTGGCGGCAAATCGAGCGTATAGCCAATAAATGATTTGCGCGACGGACCTATTAAGATGGGAAATCCCATTGTTTTGAACTGATTAATCTGGTCGAGCAGTTGCAAACTTTGCTCGACGGTTTTACCGAAGCCGATGCCGGGATCCAGGATAATTTGGGACTCTTTTACGCCGGCTTTTAAGGCGATGTCGATGCTTTCTTGTAATTCACGTTTAACGTCGGTGATGAGGTCGTCGTATTTTACCCCGATGAAGCGCCCGCCCAGCTTTTTTTCTTGCGCTATGTTCTTTGGTTTGCTGCGGTTGTGCATAAGGACGATGGGGCAGCCGGCTTGTGCTGCCAGGCCGGCCATGTCCGGGTCCATGCGCAGCCCCCAGACGTCGTTGAGCCAGCTGGCGCCTGCCGCCAGGGCCGCTTCGGCCACGGAAGCGCGGTAGCTGTCGATGGAAATAACGACGTCCACAGCCTGGCGTACGGCCTGCACCACCGGCAGCACCCGCGCCAGTTCTTCCTCTGCGCTTATAGGTGAGCTGCCAGGGCGGGTACTCTCGCCGCCAATGTCGATGATGTCTGCGCCGTCGGCTACAAATTGTTTGGCCTGGGCTACCGCTTTGGCGATGACATCTTCTTCAACCATAACGCCATCTCCAGAAAAGCTGTCTGGAGTGACGTTGAGGATGCCCATGATGTAGGTGCGTTCACCCCATTTGAAGCTGGTTAGTGTGGTTGACATCAATAGCAGTTCCTTGAAAATTTTTTTCACCCTCTCCCCAGCCCTCTCCCACCGGGAGAGGGAGATGTTCCCTCCCCATTTTAGGGGGAGGGTTAGGGTGGGGGTTAAGTGCCCATGAAGTTTGGTTGATCCGGTAAACGGTAAACGGCCGTTGTGGCCTCATCTACGGATGAGGATACGTCAGCCAGCATTTGGGCTACAGACTTTTGGGTCTGGGGATGTTCGTAATCGGGCGCAATGTCAGCCAGGGGTGCCAGGACAAAAGCACGTTCATCGACGAAGGGATGAGGAATAGCCAGGATATCGTCGTTCATGATCATGTTGTCATAGAAAAGGATGTCGATGTCGATGAGGCGCGGCCCCCATTTAAAAGTGGGTTTACGCCCAATTTCAAAACTGGAAGAAAAACGCTGTCTTTCTTACAATTTCCACAAATCCGACAAAATCCACTTTTAGTTTTATTATAAATTGATGACATTTTCTCCTCCGCCCGAAGGGTCAAGCTAACGCGCTGATCACCGGCGGTTGAAAACCGTCCGGTGGATTGGCAGGTTATGCTCCTTCATTTCATTTCTGGTTTCCTATAGGGCAACCAGGCTGTCCTTGCCGGCGCTGGGAACGCAGACGATGGCATCAAATGCCT
>JAAYUI010000070.1 GCA_012517765.1 Caldisericales bacterium
ATATCAGGCTCAGGCGTTGCCCGATAAGCACTGCTCATATCAAGCCAGCAGCGTAGCAGCACTGGACTAGCATTCAGAGAGGAGGAGCGGATATGGCCAGAATACTGGTGGTAGATGATGACCCCGATTTTGTCGAAACCACACGGATGGTGCTGGAAAAAGCCGGCCACGAGGTGCTCAGTGCCGCGGATGGCGACCAGGGCCTCGCGCGGGTGCGCGAGGAACATCCCGACCTGGTAATCCTGGACGTCATCATGAAGACGGTGCTGGACGGGCTGTATATGAGCCAGCAGATGGCCGATAATCCCGAGCAATCGCAAATCCCCGTGTTGATGGTGACATCGATTGCCAACAGCGATTATGCAGCCCTGTTCCCGACAGACGAGTACATCCATATTGACGAGTTTGTCTCCAAGCCAATCGCCCCGCCCGATCTCGTTACGCGGGTGAACCGGCTGCTGGCCAAGAAACGCGCCTGACATGTCCTTACGCGTCATGGCGCTGTACTGTGCTGGAGGTTGATGATGGCGGGTGACAGGCGTGCAGAAGCCGGCGGGATTATCCATGTGCCCAGGTTATGCCTGGTAGGCGTAATGTCGGCACCGGACCGTCCCGGCCTGGTCAAGGCTATCTTTACAGAATTGGGCCGCGAACACTTGAATGCCCAGTTCATCGTGCAAAGCATCGACCTGAACAATGATTCGCATGTGCAGTTTTGTGTCGATGAATCCGACTCGGGCCGTGTGCAGGTAGCGATGCAGCGTATTGCCCAGGAACTGGGCGCGCGTAAGGTTGTCATCACCAACCATGTTGCGTTGATCTCTGTGTATGGCCCTGATTTCCGCGAGCGTCCGGGAATCGCGGGCAAGGCGTTCGGCGCCCTCGCGGAAGTGGGCATCAACATCCTGGCAGTCAGCACGTCCATCTCGACGATAACCTGCGTCATCAACGACCAGGATTCTGCCGCAGCGCTTGCCGCATGGCGCAAGGCCTATGGCTTGAGTTGAAAGGAAGCGGGCGTGGTAACCGAGATTCTGCACATTCCTCTTGACAGGGAGCTGGGAGAGCGCAGCCGGTGGCTTATCAAAATGCGCTGGCCGGTGGTTGGTTTTGCGCTGGTCCTGGTGCTGGTGACGCACTATCTATTACACGTCGCTCTGCCCCTGGCAGCCTTAGGGATTACCCTGGGAGCAGTGCTCCTGTATAACGCCATCTTCTGGGTTATCGCCCATCGACTGACAAGCCGCACCGCTCCCCGCGATACCCATGCCCTGCTTATTTACATGCAGCTCGCGGCTGACCTGGTAGCATTCAGCCTAGTGCTGCATTTTTCCGGCGGCCTGGAGAACCCATTCGCCTATTACTATGTGCTGCTTGTGCTGGTCGCCAGCGTACTCACCACGCGCCGCGCCAGTCTTTTGTATGCGCTGGCTGCCGGCATCTTGTGGATACTGCTCATTTGCGGTGAGGCCCTGGGGATACTACCGCATTATAACCTGGCGGGTTACCGGCTCCCCGGGCGCTACACGGAGCCCTCGCATATCATTTCCATCTCTGTCGTGCTGCTCAGCCTCAACCTGATTGTGGCGTTCTTTACATCCGGCATCATCTCGCGCCTGCGTGAAGGGGAGCATCAACTCTTTGAGGCTGACCGGTCCTGCGAACTGAGGGCCGGTGAGCTGGCGCGTTTAAATAAACAGTTAACCGAGTTGGACCGTTCACGCTCGATGTTTATCCGTCTGGTTACGCACGAGCTGCGAGCGCCTGTGGCAGCGA
>JAAYUI010000045.1 GCA_012517765.1 Caldisericales bacterium
ATCCAAAAGCTCCCATCCGGGTATCTCCTCTACCGCGCTATGCGCCTTGGATGGTTTTGCCGACCTGCACATTAAGATCACTTCCTGCAATATCTTCACTGAGATGTTATTGTCATCATTTTCTCGATTGGCGTAAACCTGCAAGAAAGCCTTCTGTACTGCCCCACAGGCTGCGGTCGTATTTCCAAGAATATAGAACGCCAGCGTGAAAGCCTTATCCTGACAGGCAAGAACCCGCTGGTTGAATTGGTCCAAAGAAATAGGAGCACAGGGTGACATGCAAACCTTTCTGATAATGCAGCATTGCATAGAGAAAGAAGGTGATAGTTATTGGAAACCTTGGTAATGAAGGAGGTTGAATAGGCTTTTATTCCTTTCAACCTCCTTCATTATTTGGTTAGGTTATTGTAAAACCCTTATTTTTCAGGCGACCACGAGCCGATGAAACTGATCAGGTCGCCAAGGACTGCCGGCTGAGAAACGCGCACGGTCAGCATGCCGGTCGGAATTTGCGAGTACATTTCTGCCTGGTAGAAGTGGTAAGGATCATCCGGATTGAAACTGCTACCACCGCCCATGTTAGTGGTGTATCCAACCAGGCCTGCCTGGCATTGGACGACATTACCTTCAGTACCATCGAAGAGGAAGGAGTAGCCGCCAAACTGGTTTTTCTCGATGGCTTCCAATTCGAATTTGACTGAACCGAGCTGGATTTCCTGGTTGATTTCAACGGGTTCATCGGAGGTTTGTACTTTGGTACCATCAAACTCGATCTCGGCATAAGCCTCCTTCTCTGGGAAGGAACGTTCGTACACATTTTGTTTGGCATAAATAGGGAAGGCAACACCAGACTTGGGCACAACAATCGTGTACATCGTATGAGGATAGTATTTCAGTTGGTCTTGACCCGAAAGCTGATTGAATAGGCTTTCTTCATATTGCCAAAGCTGAAGTTGGGTTTCGTGGTTTGGCTCTGGCAATTGCGTGCCGTTTGCATCATAAAGGACAGGATTGAAAGGTTGTTCATAAAGGTAACCATTACGCTGGATGCTGTCATCATCCTTTGATGGGAAAGCCCAGGTAACCCAGTAGGAATCTGGTTTTTCGACCACGGTAAGGACAGCCATTTCCTCCTGACGGTCTCCATCGACAATCATCGCCGGCATGGCAGGTGTTCCGGATTCGACCTGAGGTTGCGTGGCAGGAGTTACCGTGGCCGGAACAAGGTTTTCGACCTGAGTCTGGGACGGCATGAGCGTGGCCGGGTAAGACGGCATGAGCGTGGCCGGGTAAACCGCGAGGTTCTCAGGTGCGGACTTGAAGGCAAGGGCGAACTGCCAGTCTTCGGGTCCCTTGCCCCGAACCGTACCCTCCAGACAGGGGAAGACCAGAGTAGCCTGGTTGAAGTTCGCAGGGACCGGGTCACTGAAGCGGATACTATTGGCGTATGACCCGTCCGGCATGTTGCCGCTGCTGCTTCCGGCTGCTTCAATTCTGCTACCATCCGGGAGGGTCA
>JAAYUI010000044.1 GCA_012517765.1 Caldisericales bacterium
GAGCGACAGACGCGTCGCAGCTTGAAAGGCAAGCCGATGTACGGGCTGTACCCGGAAAATCGCCCCAGCCCGGCGCCCACCGGCCCGGCGATCCTGAAATGCTTCAGCACGCTGTGTATCGTGATCGTCAAAGAACACGGCGTGAGACTTCAGCCGTCGGAGGTGGTTTTTGACTCAGGGAGTGGGGGAAGTTGACCGGTTGTGAGGTAGGAAGCTAGGGCAGCGATAATGGTTTGAACGGGATCATGGCCGCGTTGCTTGAGAGTGCGGAAGATGGACATGAGCACGGATTGGCAATCGGCGCCCCGCTCGCTGCGGTTGCCGTAACTGTTTTTGCGGATGATCACCGCGGGACGAATACCCCGCTCGGCCGTGTTGTTGTCGAAGGGAACGCCGGGTTGGTCCAAGAAGGTGAACAGGTTGTTCTGATGCCGTCGCAGGCGTTTGAGGAGCCGCTTGGCGTGGCGATCCTTCCAGGACGTGTCGAGCAATTCCTGCAATCGTGTCGTCAACCGCAACCGGCGCGAGGCATACGTTTCCTCCGGCATCTCGTCGCGCTTGCGCCACAGGCGGATGGCGTCGCCCAACAGCCGGCGCAGTTTCTTGGCAAATTCGGCCCAATGCGGACCCGGCGACTTGTACTTTTCCGTATGCTCCAGCTCGCGCAGCAAGTGCACCAGGCACGTCTGCCGCAGTGCGCAGACGACCGCGTTGTACGCCCCCCAGAAGTCGCTGACGAGCGTGCCGGCAAACTCCTCGACAAAGAACTTCATCAGCGCTGGAGAGCCGCGGGAGCGGTTGATCATGTAATAGGTCAGGTTGTCCGTCGTAAAGCACCACAACCAGTGCGTTTTGCCGTTCACCCGCCAGCCGCTCTCGTCGGCAAAAAGCACGGCCGAGTGCAAGGCTTGCTGCTGGATCTGTTCGTACCAGGAATAGAGGATCGCTTGCAGGCGATACCACATCTGCATCAGCCCGCCGGAAGTGATCTTCATCTGCAAGTGGAAGTTGAAGACCTCCACGATTTGCGACAGCGTATTTCCCAGGCCGTAGTGCAACCAAGCCGACAGGACCAGCACGCGGTTGCCCAAGGTCGAACCAGGCAGAGCGTCGGGCACCCTTGGTGCCACCTGTTTGCGGCACTGCGGGCACCAGTCGCGGTGGATCGTATGCTCGGTCACTTCCGGCTGGATCTGCGGGATATCTTCGACATAACGGATGCGGCATTCGCTGCAGCGATGCAACCGACCGCCGCAGTTCGGACAGCGATCCGCTCGATGCTCTTCCCGCCGGTCGACGTGCTCGGGCGGCTTCCGCCGCGACCCCTGATGCCCCGGCTTGGCTCCCGGACGCCGCTTGCGCCGTTTCCCCGACGGTTTCTGGTACGGCGGTTTCATCCCCGAGGGGGTCGAAGGCGTCTGGTGCGACTGGCTTGCGCCCGTGGCCCGTTCCTCGGCCAACCGCTTGGTCAGTTCCAGCAAGGCGAATACCACCGCTTCCCGTCCCTGCTCGTAGATCCTTTGGGCTTGTTCTTCGCTCAACGCACCACTGCGAAGAACATCCAGCAGATTCCCGGGCAAGGCCGCGTTGCATGTCGCCATAGCCAATAGACATAACACACAACCCCACAATTACCCAATATCAGCTTCAGACGGCTGATTTGTTACGTCTTTGTGAGTTCTCAGTTGGAGGTCGTCGCCATTGAGGTGCCCGTATCGCAGTTGGCCCGCACCGCATCGGACCATATTCCGCTGATCGTGGAAATCCGGCTCTAACGTGTTCGCGTCTTCAGCATCCGTTCGAGGAGGCGGCTCACTCGAATAGCGGGCCGCAGTACCACCTGGACACATCTCAGCCCAGGGGGTATCATGGGTTTCGCCAATGGTGGGCCAATCCCTCTGCGAGATCCCCTGGAGCATGACCTTATGGCTGGCGAATTGATGTTGGTTACCGGGGCGACCGGCATGGTAGGTGCCTTGGTTGTCCGGCGTGCCGTCGAGAAGGGATACCGGGTGCGCGCCATGGTGCGATCGAGCAGCAACCGGGGCGAATTGGCTGCGTTGGGCGTAGAACAGGTCGAGGCCGACCTTGGCCGACCTGAAACGCTGCCCGCCGCGGTGGCTGGTGTCGACATGGTCGTCCATACGGCCGCGCATGTTGGCGATTGGGGGCCGGCCGAGAA
>JAAYUI010000067.1 GCA_012517765.1 Caldisericales bacterium
CTGGGCCTGCACCCGCAGGGTGGGCCTTGGAACCCGGCTTCCCTGGGACCCCGACTGGCTCATCGAGCCGCTCAGCGACTCTACCATCTACATGGCATACTATACCATCTCCCACAACCTGAAGGAGTACAGGCCTGAAGAGCTCACCCCCGAGGTCTTTGATTACCTGTTCCTCAATAAGGGCTCGCCCGCACACCCCGAGAAGGAGCGCCTGGATGCGATGCGGCGTGAGTTCGAATACTGGTATCCCTACGATTTCCGGTTCTCCGCGAAGGACCTGATCTCAAACCACCTGACATTCCAGCTCTTCCACCACGCTGCCATCTTCCCGGCCAGGAGCATGCCGCAAGGAATGGTGGTGTTCGGCATGGGTCTCCTGAACGGGGCGAAGATGTCCTCTTCCAAGGGCAACGTGTTCCTCCTCGAGGACGCGATCAACGAGTTCGGGGCGGATACCGTTCGGATGTTCCTCGTCGGGAGCGCCGAGCCCTGGCAGGACTTTGACTGGCGAAACGATCTCGTTCATTCGACGAAAAAGCAGATCGAGCGGTTCTGGAACATGGTGCAGGAGAGCCTTTCTGCGGGAGGAGAGACCACCGACGCAGACCGCTGGCTCCTCTCCCGGCTCCAGGCACATATCGTGAAGACCACGGAGGCGCTGGAGCGCTTCCAGACCCGCCAGGCACTTCAGGAAGCCTTCTATGCCATCGATTCCGACCTGAAATGGTACAGGAGGCGCCTGCCGCCTGGGATGCAGGGGGGCAGCGCATACCGGGCGCTTGGCCAGATATGGACGAGGCTCCTGGCGCCTGTGATACCCTTCACGTGCGAGAGGCTCTGGACGGATACTGGGGGAGAGGGGCTTGTCTCTTTTGCGCCCTGGCCCGTCGCTGACCCAAACAATACAGATGCCGACCTTGAAATGGCTGAAGAGCTCCTTCTCCGGACGCTCGAGGATATCGATTCGATCAGGCGGGTCCTCCAGATCACCCCTTCCTCGATCACGCTCTGCGTGGCCCCTTCATGGAAGAGGGCTATCTTCTCGGCCGTCGCTACCGCGGCGGACAGGAACACGGTTATACGCGAGATCATGAAGGACGAGCAGATAAAAAAGCGTGGCAAAGAAGCCGCGGAGACGACGAGGCAGTGCATCACGCTGATACATCGCCTGCCACCGGCATTCATCGAGCAGTATCTCAAAGGTGGGATCAACGAGCTGGAGATATTCCAGAATGCCAGGGATTTCCTGGAGAGGGAATGCGCGATCCCGGTCAGGGTGGTGGATGCGGAGGAGAGCAGACACCCGAGGGCCGCAGTTGCGCTTCCCCTCAAACCCGCTATCGTGATAGAGTGAAGCCTACTCGGGCTCCACGCTTTTTGCCTTCTTCACACGCTCCTTTGTGGAATACCCAGTGACCTCGTCCAGGTATCTCCGGAAGCGTCTGTTGGTGTCCAGGATGACCTCGTCGGATACGCTGCTGTCAGACTGGGTATCCACCACCAGCGTCTTTTTATCCTTCCCTGTTGAGACGTCAAGGACTTTCAAAGCGCCATACGTGATCTGGAGGTGCCCGCCAACCTTCTTTGGCTCCACTCCAAAGCATTCCACGAGCTTTGATTCCATCCTTGCAATGAGATCCTTCGTATACCCCCTTTTCACCGGATATTCTTGCATAATACTTTTTTAGGTAGATGGAATATGTTAAACTAATGTCGCCTGAACCCAACACCGATATCAAGATATTCTCCCGGCCCATCTCCAGGCCTGGATCCTCTGTTCTCATGGGATTCCCGGGAAGCGGCCTCGTGGGGAGCATTGCGCTCCAGTACATGGTCGACCAGATGGAGTTCGAACAGATCGGGAGCATCAACAGCAAATACTTCCCTCCCCTGGCCATGATGAACAAGGGAGTCATCAATGTCCCGGTGCGCATCTACGAAAAGGGAGA
>JAAYUI010000139.1 GCA_012517765.1 Caldisericales bacterium
AGGGCGTGCTCCGCTGTCGCAAGGAGGAAAAGGTCCTCACCTTCGATCTTGTATATGGTGTCCTCGAAGTCCGAGAGCGCGACTGCCCCGCTTATGACCTCCTTCTTCATCATATAGGGGGGCTGGAACGGGACAAATCCCCTCTTTGCCATGAAGTCCAGGCCGTACCTTATCAGGGCATAGTTCAGCCTGACTAGGTCGCCCTTGAGGTAATAGAACCTGGCGCCGGAGGTCCTCGCCGCCCTCTCGATGTCGATCAGATCGAGGCCGGTCGCGAGATCGATGTGGTCCTTGGGCTTGAACTTGAACTGGGTCGCGCCGCCCCAGCTCCTGACGACGACATTGTCCGCGTCGTCCTTCCCAAAGGGCACCGTCTCATCCATTATGTTGGGGAGCCTCATGAGCAGGGCATCCATCTTCTCCCTGTAGGCGACCATCTCCTCCTCGACTGCCTTGATCATCGCCGGTATCTCCTCCGCCTCCCTTATCTTCTGGGAAGCGTCCATCCCCTGCCTCTTGAGCTTGGCTATCTCCTGAGTGACCTTGTTCCTGTTCCCCCTCAGCCTGCCCGCCTCGGTGAATCTCCTGCGCCACTCTTCATCATACTTGAGCAGCTCGTCGAACATCTCGAGAGTTCTTGCGTCGTTCCTCTTTGCCAGATTGTCTCTGACCGACTGCGGGTCCTCCCTGATAATCTTAATGTCAAGCATGGATCTGACACCCTCATACCTTGTTGAGCTTCTTGATCAGTTCTATCCGGTCTGGCGGTATAAGCCTAGCCCCGCCGAAGTGCGATGCCACGAAGGTGATCTTTGAGGTTGCCTCGAGGACCTCCGCAATGGTGATCGCCTCTGCAAGGTCGCGCCCAGCGGTCACGACCCCATGGTTCAGCAGTATCGCCGCCTTGTGGCCCATCATCGCATTGCCGACCGCATCCCCGAGCTCATCGGTGCCCGGGTACATGAACTCGATGATCGGAACGTCTCCAAGCTCCATCGCCGCTTCGATCGTCACCGGCTCGATCCTCCTGCCCGCGAGCGCCAGCCCGGTCGTGTATGAGCTGTGCGCATGCAGCACGGCCATCGCGTCCGCCCTCTTACGGTATATCGCAGCGTGGAAGTGCCACTCGATTGAGGGCATGTGTGCCCCCTCAACGATGTTGCCTTAGAGGTCGATCTTCACGATATCCTCTGGCTTGAGGCTGGCCTTGTAGACGCCGCTCGGGGTGATCAGCACCTCGTTGCCCCCCTTCAGCCTCACGCTCGCATTCCCTCCTGTCCCAGTCATCAGTCCCTGTGAGACGAGCGAGGCCATGCACTCCACCAGCTGCCTCCTGAACTCCATTTCCCCGGATGGCACCTCTTGACACCCCAAAACCCTTCTCTTGAACCGCCTTGATATCGGTTTCCCTCAGTAGAGGTCGCGCAAAATTAGTTAAGCTTTCACCCTCACACTATCTTCCCTCACACCAAACGGTTAATCGATGGCTTCAATATCCGCCCTTTCATCAATTCGCCAGCGTTATATCTTCCTGCAGGATTATGCCGTCGTGGAACGACCTGTACATGAAAAGACCCTTGCACTTTGACTTAACTCATGAGCAGGGGTTCAAAGCGAAGCGTTCTGTTGATTGGCTGACCGCCTACCGCCATGTGATCAACTCAATCGCCTTACGTCATAGATCACTGTCTGATTCAGAAGGGTCAACTTTTATTCCATATGAATTGCTTTTTTGTATGCCAAACATACAAAAAATTTAAGAGATGCTTGTAGCATGATTATGTTAGGGAATTAGAATGCAAAAGAAATGTAATTTTGCATTCTGTGTCATTGTTGCAGCTTTATTGCTAGCATCTGCGCTTGCTACTCCACAAGTAACCTCGATTCTAACAGGTGGCCAGAAAACCATCTTTTCATCGTCAAGCTCAGACTCATTAACGTCTCCTTCATCGGGAAATGCATATCCGACTGACGCTTATCCCGAGGCGGGCAGCAATGCCGATGTTGTCCCTGTCTACGTGGATGTCCTCGATTCAATCCCTCGGGCTGATCCTAGCGAATGGCCTGGCGCCCAGCTCGGTCCCGATATTCGCATTGTGGGGGCGGGCAGCAATGCCGATGTTGTCCCAGCTAAGTTCGATTTCGATTTCACATCCATTATTGACCCATTGTGTCGATTGAGTTGTGTCGATGTTAACGCTAATGCATTAAATGCAGACTCTGATCCAAACTGGGCTATCGGTGCATATAGCACTTCAGTAGGCAATTCGATAGAAACGACAACTTGGTATAATATGCCCTCTTCACTTACACTCGGTAATGGTTACTCATTTGCGACCATGGTGAATTGTCCTATCTCAGCAAGCGGAAGTGTGATTTGCAACGACACAACCTATACTTACAGTGGGATTCTCATTCAAGCTGGCGACTTGTAAGCCCCATCCTACGCTGCCATACCTGACGTTAATGTGGTATTTTTAGCACAGTCTGGAGACAATTACGTTGTATTTTACTTCGTTTTCTTATGGACAAATATTAGCCTTGGCTCTGGTCAGGTTACGGAAACCGTTCGATATGAAAACGTTGGAGGGGTTACAGCTTGGTGGGTGATCATGAATGACTACTATTTGCTTGGTGTTTCATCGAGTGATTTCATCATCAATTTGAATGCGCCTCCAACGTATCTTCTTATCAGTCCCTCAGGCGTGACTGACTATTCATTTACGAGTATCGGAACTACTTCGAGTATGATTTCCCTTAATGGTTTATACTGGCGCCCCTCAATCGCAATGGAAGTGAATGAACCCACTTCTGGCGCATTCTTCACTAGCAACCCTGACGTATGCGTCGAGGCAGACGTGGAGACAAGCGCCTTCTATTACTACGCGAAATCCAATGCCGCACAATATTTCAATATAGGCCTTGATCCCGCTCCCGGTACCGCATACGGCTCAGGATTAACGCGCGAATCTTCCTCATCAGACTATTACGCTGAATTTGGGACATCATCCGGAGTCAATAGTTGGATGTCCGCTCATTGGAGTCTTGCAAACCCAACATTGACCCAGACAACGACCACTAACTTGCCCAACTTGAACACGCAGTGTTATCTACGCATGATCAAAACAGGTCTAGGCTCTGGCTACTTGCTTCCGGGCAGCGGGTGGTATCTGAAGGGCACTCAAGTTCAAATTTCAGCCACAACGATAGGGTGTGCCACCTTCAGGAGCTGGACCGGCTCTGGAAGCGGCTCCTATACGGGGTATGATAATCCTGCAACAGTAACTATGAATGCGTACATACAAGAAACGGGTCGCATTGATAATTGGTGTAAATAGGCACAAACATCATCTTTTATTCTCCCATTTTTTCTCACAACCGTTTTTTTCAAAAACTTGGGTTATAGAAAGTTCGTACCCTGCCTTGTGGGCATACATTATGATGCGATCATCCATCCATGCGCCTTATCTGCGTTTTTTGATGACTCCGCCTCTGGGGAGCGTTGGATGCGATAGAATGAACGGTCGGAGAGCATCGCTATCAAACGTTAGTCACCACGCACCACTTTATGTAATGACTGATCAGCTCCGCATGACCTCTATGGGGTTAAGCTTTTATCCTGTTGGCACTTCTGCTATAGACTACTGAGCGTGGTTTTTTTGAGGTCAGTCATCAACGACCCCGTTGGCGAGCATTACTGGGAGCTCGAGGTGCTCTTCAGGACGGCAGGCGACCTGCCGAAGCGTCTGGGCAGCCTATCCGATGCGTTGAGGGGTCAGCATCTCCTCCACGCCAAGATGTATCCTCTATACGAGAAGTGCGACACCTTCTGCTGCGCCTTCACCTTGGGGCTCCGCGGAGTATCGATGGAAGGCATGCACCACTCGATCAGAGAGGCGCTGGGGAAGGATGTGGTTTCGCTCAAGCATAAACTGGTCAGCCAGTCCGAGGTTTCCAGCAGCAACGAGCCGCCCCGCTGCGGCTCTCTGGACGAGGCCGGCTGGGCGGTTCTCTTGCAGTCTCTGGCGGGCAACTTCGGAACTGGCGCTCTCTCAGCGATCCACTCGACCGGTCTGGAGATCGGCGCCTCCAAAGGGAGGGAGCTTGCGCAGCTGCATGCCCGCGAGGACTGGTTCATGCTTCTCATGAAAGGGCTCGACGCCCTGCAGAGCAGCGGCTGGGGCAAGTACCAACTGCTCAAGACCGGCACACTCCCGCACAACATCGAGGTGCGCATCTTCGAGAACCTTGAGTGCAAGGCGGCGATGTCTGTCCACCCGTTCGAGAACTCTTTCACCCGCGGCTACATCACTGGGCTGCTCAGGTCCCTCTTGAGCGACAACATCATGGTGAGGGAGGAGCGGTGCATAAGGAAAGGCGACGACTATTGCAGCTACGTCATAGAATGATCGGCACTGCCTGCTAGTGATGGTTGGTAATCAAGATGAACAGCATAGTCATCGTGAGGAGCGGCGGGGAGATCGGCATCAAGAGCCGGCCCGTGAGGCGGGAGTACGAGATCCTGCTGCTAAAGTTGATCCGGGGCGCGCTTCGCGACGAGGAGATACCCTTCAGCAGAATCTGGCGGGACGCGGGCAGGGTCTTCATCCTGACCCCCGATGCCCAAAGGGCGGCGCGTCTGGCATCGAGGATATTCGGCGTCGCATCGACGTCGCCCGGGGCCGTGACTGATGCCTCAATGGGTGCAATAATCGATGCCGGGAAGAGGCTCGCAGCAGGAATGGTGCAGGGCACGTTTGCAGTGAGGTGCCGGCGGACAGGAAACCACCCTTACTCGAGCCAGGACGTAGCCGCCAGGCTGGGCGAGGCGATACTTGGGCTCGGCGCGCCCCTTAAGGTGGACCTCACCGATCCGGATCAAGAGGTCTCCGTCGAGATCCGGAGCGATCTTGCCATGGTCTATTCTGAGGTCTACGCAGGCCCTGATGGATACCCTATCGGCACTCAGGACTCTGCCTTGGGGGTTGTCGACGAGACCGCGGACTCGCTTATCGCCTCTTGGTGCATAATGAAGCGGGGGTCGCCGGTCACCGCGCTATCCGTTGAGCAGGAGGGGCGGGATATGGGTCCTGTTGTGGACAATCTAGTTACCCTTTCAAAATGGCTCCCAAGCCGCGGGCTCAATTGCCTGCAGGCCACCGCGCCCGCGGGTCTTCGGGAGGACGAATTCCGGACATTCAGCCTTAAGGTTGCCGACGCGGCCGCCGCCACGCTAGGGCTGGGCATGACCGTTTCAGGCATGGTTCCAGCCGACCTCGACGCGTTGGGCTCAATGTCAAGGGACGCAGAGACCTCCCTCCTCTTCCCGCTCATAGCCATGGATAGTGCCTGTATGCGCAAGTGGGCGTCGCTCATCGGATTGGACCTGAACCGCTCGGCCAGGTACGGCTCAAGGCTGAATGATGGCAGCATCGCCGCCTCTGCCGTCAGCGCATCGCTGAAAGGCATCAGGCGGTTTACGGTTTCGCGCGGCAGGATCAGCCCAAAGACCTGAGTGCTTCTTCGATAAGCCTCTCGATAGGCATCTTCGCCTCTTCCTTTAGGGCTTCCTCTGGGCGCGCCCTCGTCCTCGCCTTTATTGCCTGCGCCGTGCACTCCTGCGCCTTCGATGTGGAGATCTCAAACGTCCCTATCTTTCTGGCTATCGCCTCCACCTCCCTCTTGTTCATGCCGATCAAGGGCCTGACGATTGGCATACCGACGACAACGCTGTCCACAACGAGGTTGTGCAGGGTCTGGCTCGCCTGCTCCCCCAGTATCTCGCCCGTCACTATTGCGCTGCAGGAATACCTCAGCGCTATCCTCTCCGCCTTCCTATACATCATCCTCTTGCATAGCACACAGGAGAGGTTCCTGCGGCACTTCAGTATCTCTTCAAGGTCCCTTCCGTGAGGGACGACCAGAGTCGTGCCTTTCTTCCCGCACGCCTCCTCGACCCGCCTTATCGTTCTCAACGCCCTTTCCATCGTATCATCGCCGGCGAAGGGCCTATTGTCGAAGTAAACGAAGATCGGCTCCCAGCCGGCCTTGATTCCTAGGTATGCCGCCGGAGGCGAGTCTATTCCGCCTGACATCATAAAGACCGCTCTTTCCGTTGCCGATCCCTCACACTCGAATTGCTTTAATGCAATATAACTATGCCTCCTACAAAACAGCAATTGAAAAATATAGGGTGCACAAATTAATCCCAAGTGACCCGAGATGACATCCAGCAGTGCGGCTCTTTTATGCGGCTCATTTAAGGAGGGCTTTGGGAAGGAGGTTTCTCCATACAGGCGCGTGCTTGCAGCCATCGACAACTCCTACATGTCAGCGAAGGTCTTTGAAAGGGCCCTCCTCCTTTCTCAGCGGTCCTGCAGCGTCCTGTACGCGGTTAACGTGATCCAGACAAAGCTGCCATATGCGAACAGCAGCCCTGTGGCAGTTGATCCTGCCTATCACGACCTGATGCGTAGCAACTCGAAGGACCTCTTCGAGGTGGTGCTTAGGAAGGCGAAGGAAGCGGGCGTGAATGTGACGCCAGTCCAGCTTGATGGCGATCCGGCCGAGGAGATCCTGAAGTTTGCTCTGGACAATGACGTGGAGCTGATCGTCGTTGGAAGCAAGGATAAGCTCGGATCGATAAAGAACCTCGGCAGCGTGAGCTCAAGGATAGCTATCGAGGCTAAGTGCGCCGTCTTGATTGAGCGGTGAGTTGTCCTCCCTAATCTCGTCGCAAGGTAAAATCGTATCCTCGAAACTTTTTTTAACTACTTGATTAAAGAGTTTAACCGCAGGTGTATCTGTTAATGAGCAATTTCGCTAAAAACTGGGAAGCTCCGGAGAGGAAGGGTAGCGTTCCCAGCGGTCCGCTGAAGCCCCATATTGAAAGTACGATTAAGTTGATAGGAACGCAGGTTCAGAGGCTAGATATAGCTAACAACAGGCTTGTAGAGAAGGACGCACAAATTTTCAACAAGGTTGTTGATGCTTACTCGAAGCACGACCGGGCAAAGGCAACAATATACGCCAACGAGTTGGTAGAGGTCCGGAAGATCATAAAGCGCGTAACTCAGGTCAAGCTCGCGCTTGAGAGCATATCCCTAAGGCTTACCACCGTCAAGGATTATGGAGACTTCGTTGGCACAGTGACTCCCGCCATCTCCATCATCAAGGGCGTGCAGGGCGGCGTGCTCCAGGTTGTCCCTGAGGCGGAGAAGGGGTTCGCCAGTTTGAGCGACTCGCTCTCTGCAATAGTGACCGACGCGGGCACATCCTCCAACCTCAATGTATCGTTCGGCGCAGCCAACGAGGATGCCGAGAAGATTCTTGGCGAAGCTGCAACGGTGGCCGAACAGAGGATCAAGGACAAGTTCCCCGAGTTGCCTGCCGACGTCAGCCGTGAAGGCATTCAGCTTTAAGGGCGCCGTGAGCACAGCCGGTGCTCATCTATCCTTTTTTTATAAATTGCTCTCTTTCCCGTCCCGTTCCCGTTCATATGCCTATTATCGTATGCTTCAGTGCTTTGACTCCTCGGCACGCCGTTAGGCTGCCGATGAGCGTCTTGAGCTTGTCGACGCCGCCCCGTACTGCGATTATCTCGAGGCAGTTCTTCTCGTCGATGTGGATGTGCAGCACTGAATTTATGACCGACCTCGAATGATGTTGGATATCCGTGAGCTCCTCCCCAACCTCGTGAACGTCGTGGTCATAGATGAGCACGATCGCCCCTGCGCACTCCCCGCTCCCGCGGGCCCAGTTGTGCTCCGAAAGGAAGAGTCGCATCGCCTGCTGAATCGCCTTGGACCTGTCTTGGTTGAGGCTCCCGATCGTACCGTCGAATTCCTTCACTAGCTCCGGCGGAGCCGATATGCTGAACCTTTCGACACCAGTCTTCGAGCCCATATTGATCGCTTACCCCTATGTCGCTTGGTTTTTATAACATTTCTTCGTACGCCGGAATCTGCAATAATTGTTCCGATAGATTTAAAATTGTTTTGCTGATATTCAAACGAAGTCTGGTGTTCGCGAATGGGAATGACGTTGGCTGAGAAGATCATATTCAGGAAGACAGGCAAACGGCCTACTCCTGGTGACATTGTCGTATTACCTATCGATGCCGCCATGGCCCACGACGGAACCGCTCCATTGATGATAAAGAGCTTTGAAGCGATGGGCGCAAAGCGGGTATGGGCAAAGGAGAAAGCGGCATTTGTAATTGACCACATCTCTCCGAGCTCGAACGAGGGCACGTCTGCCCTGCACAAGATGATGAGGGACTTCGCGGCTGCATACGGCGTCACGCTCTACGATGTGGGCGAGGGCATATGCCACCAGATACTGCCTGAGAAGGGGTACGTATTCCCTGGCGGGGTCGTCGTAGGCGCGGACTCGCACACGTGCACCCACGGCGCATTCGCAGCCTTCTCGACAGGTATAGGCTCAACCGATATGGCTGCTGTCTTCGCCTCTGGCAAGCTCTGGTTTAAGGTACCCGAGACCCTCATGATCAACATCACCGGCACGCTGCCGTCGAACGTCATGTCAAAGGACGCTATCATCTATGCAATCGGCAAGGTCGGCGCAGACGGCGCCACATACAAGGCGGTCGAGTTCACCGGCGACGCCGTGAAGAGGATGACCATGGACAGCAGGATGACCATGTGCAACATGGCAATCGAGATGGGCGGGAAGACCGGCCTGATCGCATCCGACTCGGTTACCCGGCAGTTCCTCGAGGGCAGGATCCGTGTCCCCTTCGTGGAGCTGGCTGCGGACCGCGATGCGTCCTACTCCGATGTGCTCGAGATAGAGGCCGAGAAGCTTGAGCCTCAGCTCTCCTGCCCGCATCAGGTCGACAACGTCAAGCCCGTCTCTGCGCTCGAAGGCATGCACGTCGATCAGGTCTTCATCGGATCCTGCACCAACGGCAGGCTCGAGGACCTGCGGGTGGCGGTCAAGGTGCTCCGCGGCAAAAGAGTGAAGGCAAGGACGATAGTGATGCCTGCATCGAGGGAGATCATGCTTGGCGCGATCAGAGAAGGGCTGATCGAAGAGCTGGTGAAGGCGGGCTGCGCGGTTGGCGTGCCAGGATGCGGCCCCTGCGTGGGCGGCCATCACGGCGTCCCGTCGCAGTCAGAGGCCGTGATTTCGACTACGAACAGGAACTTCAAGGGGAGGATGGGGTGCGCAGACGCAGACATCTATCTGGCGTCTCCACTCACAGCTGCCTATGCCGCACTCTATGGCAAGCTGGCAATTCCTATGGGGGTCTAAGCATGCAGGTCATAAAGGGGAAAGTATGGAAATTTGGTGACGACATATCAACAGACTTGATCATTCCCGGAAAGTACAAATTCAAGACAATAGACTTCAACGAGCTCGCAAGGCACGCAATGGAAGGCGCGGACCCTCAGTTCTCATCGAAGGTCTCGAAGGGCGACATAATCGTCGCCTGCGAGAACTTCGGCTGCGGCTCGAGCAGGGAGCAGGCCCCCGTCGTCATCAAGCACGCGGGTGTCAGCGCGGTGGTTGCGAAATCGTTCGCCAGGATCTTCTACAGAAACTCCTTCAACATCGGTCTGCCCGTAGTCGAGTGCCCTGACTTGGACGACAGCATAAAGACAGGCGACACCGTCGAGCTGAGGCTGGCCGAGGGGCAGGTGCTGGCCGGCACGAGGACCTACTCCTTCAAGCCCATACCGCCATTCCTCATGACAATTCTGCAGGACGGCGGGCTGGTCGAGCATTTCAAGAAGCGCGGCGGGTTCATCTGGGAAAAACAGGGCTGAACCCATCCCCTGCCTTTTTTATTGCGGGGCCTGCCCTTGGGCGGCTTTGGGGCGCCCTGCCGGGCGCATCGCCAAAATTACCGGTCGCCGGGCGGCCGCCCTATTTCTTCCTTCCTTTTCTTTACCTCAGGTCGCGGCCAGCTTTGATGCTATCTCCTCTATGCCCCGAGAGAATTGGTGATCGAGGTGCTTCAGATAGAATATC
>JAAYUI010000043.1 GCA_012517765.1 Caldisericales bacterium
AGTTTCTCGCCTACACATAAGCTGTACTGGCGAAGCTCGATCAAGTTCACCCATTTCAGAGGGTTCAGCCATGCCCAGGGCGAAAGATCATCAAAATCCAGGGAGGAATACCAGCGAACAGCCGGGGGATAATTGCGCTCGAGCCAGTCTTTCTGGATCTGCCAATCCCCAAATTCCCTCGCGCGGATTTCATTCAAGCTCGGATAGTAATAGTGCGGGGCTTGGTACGATCTCTGTAGCGCTTTTTTCTTCCAGATATCCAGGCTATGGTCCTGGCGAAAGCCAAGCTGCTGATACATGTGGATGGCGGCTTCGTTCTCACGTTTGACCTGAAGCCACACCTCGCGAACGCCAGCCTGGCGGCTAAACCGTAACGCGTGCGAGATCAAGGCCTTTCCGATGCCTTGACCCCGATAGGCAGGATCCACTGCCACGTTGGCAACCAGGTGGAGCTTCCGGGCTTTGCGTGTATAGGGCAAGACAGAGATATTGCCCACCAGGCGACCATCCACCTCCCAGACGAAACCCATTGGGGAGCCAGTCACTGGCATCCAGCTGGCTTCTTTCAACCTGCGGGCGTTTTCGCGCATTTGGATAAGAACCTGCTGACCATCGGGATCGTTTTTTAGGGCGAAGGCCTCTTCGATCAGGCTGGCAACAACCTCACCGTCTCGCGCCAGGTTAAAACTGCGAATTGTCCCTCGAGGGGTTTGCGTCGTTACCATACTCAAGATTCTATCCAAATTGGGGTAAAAAAACAGCCCCCCATTATGGAGGGCTGTAATGAGACAAGAGCTAGAATTCCTGTGAGTCGGGTGAATTTGGGCGACGCTGTCGATAAACAATCCGACCGCGATCCAAATCATAAGGCGACATTTCCACCCGCACTGAGTCTCCTAAGAGAATACGGATGTAATAACGACGCATACGACCGGAAAGATATGCCAGCACTTCATGACCATTATCCAGCTTCACCCGGAACTGCGTCCCTGGGAGGGCTTCGATAATCGTGCCATCAACGGTAATCTTCTCATCTTCTTTAGCCATAAAACCTCACTTCCTGGCTATTATGCTTCGTACGACTTCCGGAAGGTACGACGAACAGCCTTTTTCTTGTCCATTCTGCGCTGCTCACTCTTGGAAACGAACCAGCGTTTGCGACGCACGGTGCTGAGAACACCACTCTTCACGACCTTCTTGCGAAAGCGCTTGAGTAAAGAATCCTGCGATTCATTAGATCTCAAAGTTACACTTGCCATTGCTATTCACCTCCTTCCGGGCTTAAAATATTGTTAGCGTCTTGCGGACGCGCGCAAACGGATATTATACACGAATTTAATGGAATGACCTAATCCAATCTCTACAATTTTGAGCAAAACTCCAACCCAAGAAGTATTTCTTATCTCAATGTCAGTAGCTTGGATTACAATCCAATTGCCACCCCATTTATAAGATGAAAAAAGGAGGTTGCGTGAACCAACTCCGAAAATTAAATCGATTGTTCCTCTTTATCCTGGTCCTGGCGCTTACCGTTCCAACCTGTTTACTGCGCCCAGTCGCGGTTCAGGCAACCCCTGTCGTGCCACCCCAAGACTCGGAGCTGATAGAAGCCAGCATCCAAACCGGTTCAGCCGGCATCGCTACAGGAGATCCGGACGGCACCCACGCGCGCTACGCCTGGCCATTCG
>JAAYUI010000092.1 GCA_012517765.1 Caldisericales bacterium
ATCAGGGTAGGTAAACAAGTAGTAAACGGGGTCAAATAGCTTGCTTTTCTTGATTAGTTGCCGATCGTTGAATGTAAATCCCATTATTTCCCTTTGAAAAATTTGATGAACTTGCGCATGGGGCGAGTGAGACGCCAACTTGTGCTAAGCGCGTAGTGCGCTGCCTCAAGTTTTGATGCGTCCCATCCATCCCTGATAACACGATTCTCAGATTCCAAAGCTTGAATCTGCCGAGAGTGATCTATCCATTGAACCGAGAGTTGGTCCACCTGTTCTTTCAATTCCGTAACAATCGAATCATCATCTACTTTCTCGTGAGAAAGTGCGTTGAAGTCCTTTGTAATGAGATCCAACTCGGCATACAGAAGGTTATTTTTTTGGCTCAGGACATCCAAACGGTTGTGCAAAACATCATTATCGGCAATTTTCTCCGCCAGTCCCTGTTGTGCTTGTTGGAGTTGCCAGGACAAATC
The DNA here is from genome assembly GCA_012517765.1 of Caldisericales bacterium. Lineage (GTDB taxonomy): Bacteria > Caldisericota > Caldisericia > JAAYUI01 > JAAYUI01 > JAAYUI01. The sequence continues at coordinate 474 of JAAYUI010000092.1, forward strand.
AGATTCTTTTTGCATCTGTTTCCTAAAGAAGGTATCAAGGTGAAGGGTGATATCTTCCAGGATGGGTAGAAAAGCCGCGATCGCTGCCTGGTTCGGGGTTGTGAGCTCTGCAATCTGCGCGTAAGTTTCAGGCCAGAGATGCGCATGGTCGGAAAGCATCCAGTCTTTCCGAACGGTTTCCTGGGCTGCAAGTGTCATTGTTTCCCGCAACTGTGGATTCTCGATCAGCTGGCTGAGCGCGTTGATCCACTCATCTATGGTTGAAGCAGTGAAACCATTTACTCCCTCTTCGACCACGGCGGAATACGGGGTCACCCTCGAATATACACCAGGCAGCCCCATGGCTGTATATTCGAAAAACTTTATCGAACTTTTACAGTGATTGTAGGGAATATCTTCCACCGGAGCGATAGCGATATTGGCCTTTTGGGCAAGCGCCACTTTTACATAATCGGCATAAACAAAGGTTTCACTCAGGCAATTGGTGATGGTGGCTGGAATGTCATCCTCAAATTTGAGGTTTGCCCCGTAAAAAACAAACTCCAACCGACCGGGATACTTCATTGCCAAGGCATGAAAAGCCGGCTTAAGCATCTCGAGATCCGGGACGTGCGTAACTGTGCCCATGTAGAATATTCGGATGTGCTCGCCTGCCGGTGCAACCTGGGGCGGATTGAACTGCCAAAGAGAGTCGTCGAGAAAGTTTGGCAGGACAAAGATATTGGTGTTGTATTTTCTGAGTCGATCAGCCAGGTAGGGCGTGGTGACAGTGAGCGCTTTTGCCTGAACCATTCCGGTTAGGATGGGAATTTGCGCTTTGGCATAATTGAGTTTTACCCGGTCGGGGTGGTAAATGGGCAACGCCAAAAGGTCATCGTCCATATCCATCACAACCGGCTTGCCAAGGTTGGCAGCCTGGGACATTACAGCAAGGTAATTCGGATAGTTGGCGGGGAATTCCCTTTGAAAAACGACAATATCCGACTCGTTTATGGCTGCGGTAGAGAATTCGCCATCAACAACCCCCCGGTTGATTTGAAGATTGGCACTATTCATCGGGTTGAACAGCCTGTAGGCTTCAAGGCTGGCAACGATTCTCTCGTAGGTATAAACTGCTGCAGACTGTATCTTCATTTCTAACTCACCGTTAAGAAACAATTGATTGTAATTAATGGTAAGCGATTTTTAGTTTTTTATCCCTTATTTAATCTTCCATTGCCAGTTCCAAAGCCTTAAGCCAGTGCGGGATCTTCATACCAAATGTCGCTTCAAACATCTTCGAATCCAGCCGAGATTTTAACGGTCTTACTGCTGGTGTGGAAAAATCTGAAGTTAAAGCAGGCAACAACTTTTGACCCGGCTTCGTATGCATGTTTGAGCTGAGTCGTAATACTTCCCTGGCCCATTCGTAGCGACTGCAATATCCAGTACAGGCACAGTGGTATATGCCTTTACGCTCCAGCATCCAGCCATCCTGGTTGGCTTCTATTTTTGAAATAAGGCTGGCAGTGATCTCAGCCATCAACCTCGCAGGGGTCGGGCTGCTGATCTGATCATCCACGATGCGAATGGTCTCCTGGGTGCGTGCCCATTCCAGCACCTTTGCCACAAAACCGCTGCGCCTGGAGTAGATCCAGCTTGACCTCAGCACCAGGAAGGAGCAACCTGAAGCCATGACAGCTTGTTCGCCCTCCAGTTTGGTCTGACCGTAAACGCTCAATGGATTTGGGGTATCCGCTTCGGTATATGGGCTGCCCTTGGTGCCATCGAAGACGTAATCGGTCGAGTAGTGCACAAGCACCGCATTGATCTTTTTAGCTTCTTCCGCCAGAATGCCAGGACCGGTCGCGTTTATTGCCCTGGCGAGCTCGGGTTCGCTCTCAGCTTTATCCACGTTGGTGTAAGCCGCAGCATTGATGATGATATCAGGATTGGTGCTGCGAACAAGCTCACGCAGGCCGGCGCTATCCGAAAGGTCGACAGCGGGGTAGTCAAGGGCAATCACCTCGCCAAGCGGCGCGCAAGTGCGCAGCAGCTCCCAGCCTAATTGACCTTTAGTCCCGATCTGCAAAATCTTTGTCATTTACTTTCTTCGCCTAAAAACTTTAACAAATACTGCCCATATTCGTTGCTTGCCAGAGGCTCAGCGCATTTTCGCAGGCTCTCTTTGTCGATATAACCCATGTGGTAGGCGATCTCTTCCACGCAGGAGATCATCATGCCCTGCCGATCTTCCACCGCCTGCACAAACATCGAAGCTTGCAGCAGCGATTCGTGCGTACCAGCATCCAGCCAGGCTACGCCGCGTCCGAGTACCTTCACAGAGAGTTCACCATCGGCAAGGTAGCGTTTGTTGATATCTGTAATTTCAATCTCACCCCGCGGGGAGGGTTTGAGTTCTTCAGCGTAGCGAACCACGCGGTTATCGTAAAAGTAAATTCCTGG
>JAAYUI010000021.1 GCA_012517765.1 Caldisericales bacterium
GGAAGTTTCATGGTGTTGGCAAACACACATTCCATCTTCATCTGAAAGAGTGTCAGTGGAGATTCAACTTGAAGAATGACGACATTTATACTATATTATTGAAGGAGTTCAGGGGCAGTCCGATTAGCTAGTCTAAACCCATAAAAAAATTGGAATATTAAAAAGGTTAAAAATAACCATTCAAATAATTATCATAATAGATAATTTGATTTAACGACCAATTCTTGATACCAAATAATATGATGGTACTCAATTGAGCAGAAAGGAGGTGAAGAGATGCCATATCAGCACAATATAAACTCGATAAAGGTATCAGTTGAAAGTGGCCTTGTTAATACAGAAATCATGGAACCCATTTCTGGCTTGTCAGTTGTCTGGATTGACCAACAAAATTACAATCCTGCTACCATGGAAGTCTGCGCGTGTCCAAATTACAGGTGCTGGACCAATAATGCAATGGTTTGATGATTAGTGTTTAAAAAATATTGGGGGAGAAATAATCAATCATCTCCCCCAATATTTTTTGAGTCTATGGAGGAGATTATGGGTCTTAGGTTTTCAAAATTTATTATTGCCAAAGAGTTGGATGAAAATAAATACGTTTTGATGTCTACAATATCCGGTTCCATAATTATAATTGATAAGAGGCTGATCAGTCTCATAAACAGTGGCAACTTACCGGAAGAAGAGAAAACTTGCAAGGAATTGTCAAATGCGTTCTTTTTGGTTGACGAAAATTTTGATGAGAAATCTTTTCTGCTTGAAAAATTTTCCAGAGAAACATGGAAAAATGATACCCTTGATGTAACGATAGCCCCATCTTTTGCATGCAATTTTGCTTGCCCGTACTGTTATGAGGCCAGAGATGATCGCGTCATGGATGAAGGGACATTAAAAAATCTGGTCAGATTCATTCAGGGCCATCTGAAAAAGTTTGACATCGGTCATTTTATCATGGCCTGCTATGGCGGGGAACCTCTTTTGTTTCCTGATCATTTTCGATATATTTATGAGGAAATTTCAAAAACAAATCCTTCAGTAAAGATATCTCCGAGAATGACCACCAATGGGTCGTTGCTGAGGAAAAAGCTTGGTGGATTCATGAAATCTGTGCCATTGGAAAGGATACAGGTGACAATCCACGGGGATAAAAAGAATCATGATTCAAAAAGGTTCTATGTAGGTGGAAAACCATCCTACGAAGATGTTGTGAATGGAATAGGGGAAGCAATCAATAGAAAGATCCCAAATATTGAGATCAGGGTAAATATTGATCTGGAGAATATCTCTTCGCTGGAAGGCCTTTTGACAGATTTGGAAAAAAGGGGTTTTTCGAATCACGAGAATTTGCGTGTTTATGCATATCCTGTTGTCCATATGACGCCGGAGTCTCTTGGATACAAAAGCAAATGCCTGTCTATTGATAGCTACTTTGAAAAGATAACCGGAATCATTGAGCTGATCAATGCTTATGGTTTTTGCGGAGGAGCCAAGCACATAAGAAAATACATAAAAAATCTTGTGTTGTCAAATCTTTGTGGTGTTGGCACAAAGGGTTTTTATACAGTATCGCCCGATGGCGCAATCGGGACTTGTTGGGAATTTATTGGGAGAGAGGGCTTTGAGATAGGAAATGTAAATTTCAGCACTCCTATTGACTGCATGAAAGAAAAAATGTGGATTGATGCTAGGATCTCAAAGGTCAAGCGTTGTTTGGATCTTGAATGTCCGCTTGTCCCCAGTTGCGCCGGGGGATGTGTGGCCCAGAGCTTTTCTGAAAGGGGAGACCTAGGCGAACCTGCTTGTTTTAAGAAACCGGAACAAATCGCAGAATATCTTAAATTCTATGCAGATATGAGCATGAGATATTCGATCTGATTTTTATTTGGTGTTTTTATCCGACCTCCTCCACCTTGCCGTCCTTGTGGAGCATTAGCTTGATGCCTTTGTTGATGAAGACCTCCTTGATCAGCTCGCTGTGCGGGTAGTCGTCATGGTAATGGAGCTCTTCAAGGTTTGGAAAAGTATTTGCAATGACCTTTGCACAGTGGAAACATGGCAGTGTCGTGCAGAAAATCTGGGTAATGTCTTTTCTTGGCCCCTCATACCTCGAGATTGCGTTGATTTCAGCGTGGATGACCGGGCACTGCCAGAGGTCTGATCCGGAAGCCAGAAGCTCCCTCTGACAGGTGTCACAGTGGGTCATTCCTGCGACAACACCGTTGTAGCCAGTTGCTTTTATGTTGCCGTCTGAATCTACCAGCACACAACCGACCTGGCGCCTGAGACATGTTGACCTTTTGGCAACGATGTCTGTTATCATCATGAAATATGTTGGTTTGTCTGGTCTCATGGTTTTGCCGGATATGTTATCACTACTGTTTTGGTTGCCGCTTTCCATTCAATGGATGCGCCAAGCGCTTCTGTTATGAACCTTGTCGGGACGAATGTCGAGCCACCAATGACTTGTGGCGGAGGGTTGACTGAAACTGGTTTTCCGTCTACGGATGCAGTTGTCTTGCCAATCCACATCTCGACTTTCTTGCCCTCAAGCGTGTATGTGACTTTTTTGGTCTGGTCGTCCCAGCCGATGTCTGCCCCCAGGCTTTCGCCAAGGAAGCGGAAAGGAACGAATGTCTTGCCGCTTATGATGACTGGCGCCTGAGGCAGGGCATTCTTTTTCTCTTCACCGTTTACCCAGGCATTTTTGGAGCCAACCATCAAGATCACGGTAGTGTAGGCGGAGAAGCTGACCTTGTATGTGAATTTTGTCTGGTTGCCACCCGGATCAAATACTATGACGGTGATTGTGTTGGAGCCAACCCTTAGCACTGTTTTGGCCTGGAACTTGCCATCTGGGTCGATTATTGCAAGTTCCCCGTTTACGATGATCTGGGAGTTTGGTTCGGCAACACCTGTAACATCCAGCACCTGTGTCCTTGTGACCAGCCCGTCCTTGAGGTTGACGACAGGCTTTATCGGGTTTGGCATGACCATTATCTCGTTTGAGGCATCGGAGAGGTTGCCATTCTGGTCGATCGACTTGATTGTATAGTAATAAATCAGCCCGTTAGTGACGTTTGGGTCGGTGTATTGCGTACCGGTGACGTAGAAATCGGTTATTGCAACATCCGTGTAGATTCCCGGGTTGTTTGACCTGAATATGTAGTAACCAACAACGTTTGGTGATGCGATTGGTTTCCAGAACAGGTGGGCCCTGCCATCTCCTGGATAGCCGACGAATATTTCTGGCGTGGATGGCGCAGGAGAACCGGCGATTACAGTCAGTTTGACTGGAACTTCAATGACCGGCTGTTTTTCATCATTGGATGTCACGATGATTGTTGCAAACTGGTCGCCTGGCGGGAGGCCTTTTGCTGATGCTTTTATCTGTATCCCAGTGTTGTTGCCAGGGGAGACGATGCCGTTTGTGGGGTTGTATGAAAGCCAGTCCTTGACTGTTGTGGTCGCCACCTGAAGAATGACTGGCACCTGAACAAGGCCGGCATTTGAAGCCAGAATGACGTTTCCCCTGTAAAGTTGTCCCGTGACCATTCCATCAAGCTTGACAGTTACTGTTACAGAAACAACCGTTTTGTCTATATTGCGTATGAGACATTTTATCCATTCCACATCGCTTGAGGCTGTGACCTGGAGATATTGCTCGGTTGGGGCCGTACATGTAACGGTTTGCGAGACCTCGCCTTTGGGTGGCACAGTGCCGAAATCCAGGAAACTTGGATACACCAGCATGTTCCCGTCTGGTGATGCCAGAGGTTGTGTTTTTGCCTTACTGTAGGACTTGGAGAGCGAAAACAGGAGAGAGCTGGAACCCCTGTTGAAGATGCCCATTGTGGCTGTTGCCATATCACCTTGTTTCGCGACAATATTGATTTCTTTTGGAGAAAGCTCGATCAGTTTGTCATCCTGAGAGAGGGCAGTCTGAAAACACGGCATTATTACTAGAGCACACAACAAAAAAGCTGTCAGTTTCTTCATTTAAAGGCCACGCTCCTTCCCATGCACTTCTACCAACATCTTAGGCACTTTAAGTGCCATGTCAAAATCTTTCTACTTTACCTATTTCGATACCCAGCAACTTACTTGCGAGTTCAAAAAATTTCCCCGGATCACCGGAGGTCCACAGATTGACCTTGCCATTGTCCTCTAGTATATTGTTTTGCATTATTATCCTTGCAAGCTGTTTGGCAACTGGCGGCCCAGTGTCGATAATGTTGACTTTCGAGGGGAGTATTTTTCTGAGCGCACCGGCAAGAAATGGGTAATGTGTGCACCCAAGCACCAGCTGATCAAAGCCTGTTTTCATATACGGCAACAGTATTTCCGAGAGGCGTTCTTCAATCTCTTCACCCTCGCATTTTCCCTGCTCTACAAGCTCAACAAGGCCGCTTGAGGGTATCATTATTATGTCCTTGTCCTGGGCAAAAAGGTTTACAAGCTGGAGGAAACGATCTCCAAGAGATGTTGCCTTTGTTGCCAGAACAGCTATTTTACCGCTCTCAGTCAGTGTCGTTGCCGGTTTTACTCCTGGTTCGACGCCAATGAAAGGTGTATTGGGAAATTCTGTCCTCAATGTGGAGATTGCATTCACGGTCGCCGTGTTGCAGGCAACCACTATTGCCTTTGCGCCAAGCGATATGAGTTTTTTTGTAATCAGCCTGCTTCTCTCGATTATGAATTCTTTCGGTTTCTCGCCCCATGGGCAGTATGCTTCATCGCCAAAATAGGCATAATCGTGATTTGGGAGTATTTCCAGCGCATTTTTCAGGATGGAGAGCCCGCCAACCCCTGAATCGAAGAACCCTATCATTTCAGGGTGCCCCCTTCGCATTCTGGAACACTGGCAGATGTTTTGTCTCCGTTTTGAGGTGTTGCGCAAGTGGCTGGCTTCATTTTCTTGCCAAGTGCCCAAAAGGCAATTGGCAGGCCAACAAGCATGTTCAGGTGGTAGTCTATGAGTCTGTAAACGAGTACAAATGGAGAAAGATTCCCCGGATCAACCAGGAGTCCCTTGAAAAGAGTTCCAAGGCCTATCTCTACGCCACCAGATGCACCAGGTGTTGGCACCCAGATCGTGATCAGTTGTGATATTATTGATGTTGCGACAACAATCATCAGCGGAACGCTCTCTCCAAAAGAAAGAAGAACAAAGTATGGAACAGTCTTCAGAAGGAACCATGAAACAAGGCTTGTAAAAATTGTCATTGCAAGATAAATTTTGCTCCCCCCAAAGATTATCCTCGAGGAATTTTTTACCGAGTCGAGAAATCTGTAGCCTTTTGCAATGCATTCGTCAACCGTGGACACCCTGATAAGTTTTCTTACTAGCTTGATGCGAGAGGCGATATTGACCAAAAATGAAAAAAACTTGGGGTTGAGAAGCGCGGCAATGCCCATTGCTATAAGTGCAATCATCATTGTCAGGGTAAAGGCGAATGTCCACCCTATAAAGCTTGACAGATTACTGTCAAAACCGAACATGACTGCCACAACCACCATAAGGACAAGAAAAATCCTTGTTGATACAGATATTATTCCCCTGGCAATCACCATTACGGTACCTTCTGCCACAGAGAAACCCTGATCGAGCAAAAAGTATATCTGAAAAGGTTTTCCGCCAGATGTCGCTGGTGTGACATTCGAAAAGAAGCTGCCAATGAAGAAAATCAGCATCATTCCCCAAAAACTCGGTTTTTTCCCGAGCGTTTTGGCCAGAAAATAGAGCTGGAGTGCCTCTGTAAAATATGCAGAGACGTTGATGGCGATGGCGGCAAGGATGAACCACAGGTTTGTTTTGCCAAGGGATTTTAAGGCCGATCCGAAATCACCTCCAGTTGCAAACTGCATTACAAAGAGAACAGCGATGACTGAAAGTGCTCCTGCATAGAGCATGTAACGGATGATTTGTGCTTTTGTGATTTTTACCATTTTTTCAACTGAAACATTATAACAAAAAAAGCCCCAAAATCACTGGGGCTTTTTTCTTTTGGTTTTTCTGTCTCAATGTGTTCTGTGTTCCGAGGCAAGTTCTTCTTGTGCCATCTTTTCTTTTTCTTCTTCCATCCTCTGGTTTATCTGGCTGGTTAATGCCGACAAATCGGCATTGCCTGTATTCTTACCAAGCTTTTTGGATAATAGTCTGAGGGCGATGGGTGCACCGACAGCAACATCCATGTGGAAGTCCATGAGTCTGTAGATAAATACAAACAGTCCTATGTTACCTGGGGTTTGCATGGTTGATGCAAACGCAAGCATTCCGGTTTCTATTCCTCCAACTGCACCGGGTGTTGGCACCCATGCGGTGGCGAGTTGCGAGATCACGCCTATTGCGAAAATGACAAATATGTTTGGGTGCTCATTCAGAGCGAGCAAAACAAAAAACGGCATGGTTTTCAGGAGCAGCCATGTCAGGATAGAATTGAGAATTGCACCAAGCATCCATATTTTTTTCCCTTGGAGGAGCAGTTTTGCTGATGATCTTATTTCGCCAAGGAAAAGCTCGCCTTTTGATATAAACTCTTCGGGATCTTGTATTTTTGCCAGTTTGCGAATCCAGCGGAACCTTGAAAAGAATTTGACCAGAAACGAAAAAATATGGGGATTTGTGATGATTATGAACCCGGCTATCACGAGGAGTGCAAAGGCTGCCAGGGTAATGTAGAAAATCAAGTCAAACGTGAAATTAAGGTTCAACCTGAAAATCCCCAATGCTATCAGGGCTACCGTTACAAGAACATAGAGGATCCTTACCATGACTGATATGAGTCCTCTGACTGCCACCATTACCGTTCCCTCTGCCACGGAGAATCCGTCATCCATCAGGAAATAAATCTGGAATGGTTCACCACCTGATGTTGAAGGAGTGGCGTTTGAGAAAAAATTTCCCACAAAATATACCTGCATCATCCGCCAGAACCCCGGTTTTTTGCCCAATGCCCTGGAAAGAAACCAGAGCTGGAAGGCCTCGCAGAAAAAAGATGCAACATTGCAAAGTGCTGCTGCAAGTATCCACCACCAGTTTGCCTCTGCAATGGCCTCGCCCATTTTAGAGAAGTCAAAACCTGTGGAAAACTGCATGATAATGAAGATGATTACAAAAGATATCAACCCTGCAAATATAATGTACCTTGTGAGAGTTTTGGCAGTCATCTTGGCCATGTGTCTAGTCCCCTTGTTTTAGATTTTGCATTCACCGCCAGAAGCAGAAATGATGAAGGCTTCGTCACCTGGCTGGATTGTCTCGTTTTGTGACGGGTTCACCATCATTTTATCGTCCCTTATGAGTGCAATCACAACCATTTCCGACTGGCCATAGAGTGCCATTACGAATTCTTCGTATTTTTTGCCATTGTAGAAAGCCGGGACAGATATCCTTCCAAGTGAACCGGGTGATTCTGTTTTAAGCAATATCTGCATCAGTTCTGCCACACCAGGATTAGACACAGAACGCGACAAAAGGTCTCCTGCAACCCCTGATCTGACAATAATCTCGTCCACTCCTGCATGACGCAGATATTCTGCGTCTTCTTCAAGTAAAACTTCGCAGATGACCCTGCACCTGTTTTTGGAAACCCTCTTCACTGCGAGTGCCGTGAGTATGACTTTTGAGTCGGTGTTTCTGGCATTGATTTCAAAATCGGCCAGCACTACGGCTGCCTTCGCATGTTCGGCAGATGCCCTGTCGAGGTTTTCAAGCCTTGTGGGATCGCCTTTTATGAAATATGTATCTTGCTGGATTGAGGATGGTGGTTCAATGTCTGCCATTACAACAATTCCTATCTGTTTTTCCTGGCATTCCCTATAGAGGTCTCCGATAATTCTAAGGCCATTCTCGTTCCATCCCAGAATCAGCAAATGGTCCCTGAATTTTTCAGTTTTGTTTTGATTCATTCTTTTGACCACCCTTTCGATAAGGGTGCTGGCCAGCGTGGCAGTGAGGCCAGCTATCATGATTATTCCGGAGAACATGGCAAGAATGGCTATCACCCTGCCAATTGATGTTATGGGTACAACATCTCCATATCCTACAGTGGACATTGTGACAACAGTCCACCACACTGCGTCAAGGAAATTTTTTATTGAGGAACCCTGTAGCCCACCTTCAGCTATGTAGATTGCTGAGGCAAGAATGAAAATTGGAACAATAACAATTCCAAGCCATACAAAAACCCTTTTTGTGGCTTTTTTAAGAAGGCTAGATTTTTTCGCCACAGTTTGGGCAGAATTTTGCGCCTTCAGGTACAGACTGGCCGCACTTTTTGCAGTTTGATTGAAGGTTTTTTCCGCAACTGGGGCAAAACCTGGCTTCTTGTTGCACAGGTTTACCACATTCCGGGCAGGTTTCATTGGAAACTTTGCTTTCGGTCCCCTTTGCAAGATTTTCAACTATCTTGCCGCCCATCACAAACCCGGCACCTATTTGAGTAGCTGCACCCATCATTCCTTCGCCACCCTTTTCCATGCCCTTTGCGGCTTTGTATGCCAGATAGGCATTCATGTCTTTTATGACCCCCATTCCAGCCCTTTCGTCTATAGCTGTCTCGACTTCTGGAGGAAGCCCTATTGATTCGATAAATGCAGCAGGGCAGGAAAGCCCAAATTTGGACACTTCGCTATTTATCAGTTTTGAAAGCTGGTCGCCGATTTCCTGGTAGATTTTTGGGAGGTCAAAGACGGTGGTCATGGTCCCGCCGAGCATGTCGGTAAATTTTGAGGCTACGATACCGCGCATGAAATCTTCGATCTTGCCGCGGGTCATGAAACCTCTTGTGCCCACTATTTCTGTAACAAACTTTTTTGGGTCGTCCACCCTCAGGATGTAGTTGCCAAAAGCCTTTACCCTTACGACCCCAAGTTCTTTGTCGCGGAAAGGTATCGAATCAGGCGTTCCGAACTTGAAACCCGGCATCTGAACTGTAGAGATGAAAAGCACCTCTGCCCTGAACGGAGATTTGAAGCCATATGGTAGCGAAAGCAACTGGGTTAGTATGGGGATGTTTTCGGTAGAAAGTGTGTATTTGCCTGGGCCGAACATATCGGCGACCTTCCCATTTGACATGAAGATGGCAAGTTGACCCTCGCGGACAATCAACTGTGCACCCATCTTGATGTCTGCAGAACCCTGGGGTGGCTCCCTGTGGAGCAATTCAACGCCGGAGTTGTCCAGCCATTCAATTATTTCAAGAAATATCCCCACTTTGCCTCCTGAGTTGAGGGAATGCAAGTACTTCCCTTATTGAAATCTGGTCTGTCAAAAGCATCACAACCCTGTCAACGCCTATTCCAAGCCCTCCAGTAGGTGGCATTCCAACTGCCAGTGTTTCAACAAAATCTGTGTCGGTCTGGTGGGCTTCGTCATCTCCGCCAGTTCTTGCCCTCTCCTGGCCTTCAAACCTGCTCAGCTGGTCCTGTGGGTCATTGAGCTCTGAGAAAGCGTTTCCTACTTCGTACCCTGCAATTATTGGCTGGAACCTCTCCACCCACATGGTTTCTCCAGGGATTAACTTGGCCAGTGGAGAGAGTTCGATTGGATAATCGTAAATGAAAGTCGGGTTCTTGATTTTTGGCTCAACAAGTTTTTTAAGGGTTTCGTCGCAGAAACCGCCAAATCCGGGTTTCTTTTCCATCTTCACACCATTTTCCTCAAGAAATGCAAATGCAAACTTTGCATCCCTGAGTTTTTCAATCTCGACTCCGGCGTATTCCCTGAAGGCCTCTGCCATTGTCATCCTCTTCCATGGTGGTGAAAGGTCGATCTCTTCGCCCTGGTAATTGATCACAAATGAACCCGTGACTGTTTTTGCAATGGAAGAAATCATCCTCTCGGTGATGTCCATCATGTCATGGTAGTCTGCCCACGCCTGGTAAAGCTCCATTATTGTAAACTCCGGATTGTGTACAAGTGATATACCCTCGTTCCTGAAAGCTTTTCCGATCTCGAATACTTTTGGCATTCCGCCAACCATGAGCCTCTTCAAGTAAAGCTCAGGTGCAATCCTCAGGTAAAGGTCCATATCGAGAGCATTGTGGTGTGTAATGAATGGTTTTGCCAGTGCTCCGCCATAAAGTGGCTGGAGAGTTGGGGTTTCAACTTCCTCAAAACCCTCGCCCCACAAAAACTCTCTCATTGCCCTTATTATCCTGGTCCTTTTGCTGAAACGCTCCCTCACCTCAGGGTTTGCAATCATGTCCAGATGGCGTTTTCTGTATCTTATCTCGGAATCTTTCAGGCCGTGCCATTTTTCCGGAAGCCCTTCCAATGCTTTGGCCGCCCAGAGAAATTCTTTTGTGTGGATGGTCACTTCGCCGGTCCTGGTTTTAAAAATGTAGCCGGTTGCCACAACGAGATCGCCGATATCAAGCGCGTCCTGTATGAGGCCATAGAGCTCTTCGCCGATATCGTCAATTCTGACATAAAGCTGTATCGGTCCAGTTTCATCTGTGACTACAAGGAACATTGCCTTGCCATGGCCACGCTGTGCAGTTATTCTCCCGGCCACCGTAACAGTCTGGTTTTCAAATTTTTCAAAATCGGCCTTGATTGTTTCTGCATTGAAGGTCGGTTTCGGAACCCTTGGTGGAAATACGTCTTTGCCGGTTTCGCGCAATCTGGCCAGTTTTGCCAGCATCGATTCGTTGAACATGTTTTTATCCTCTGGATATCTTGAGTATTCTGTATTTTACGTCACCCTTGGGGGTAACAACACGCACGACATCGCCGGCCTCATGACCAAGGAGCTCCCTGCCAAGCGGAGACACATTCGAGATTTTGTCTTCCTGGGGTTTTGCCTCATAGGTGCCGACAATTGTCACTGTTATGTTTTCATGGGTGTTCAGATTGACAATTGTTACCGTGCAGCCGATATTGACTTCATGGACATCAACATCTTCAGATTCTATTATTTCACAATCTGAGAGAATATTTTCGAGCTGCTGTATCCTTCCCTCGATAAAAGCTTGGTCTTTTTTTGCTTCATCATATTCGGCGTTCTCTGATATGTCGCCAAAGGCTTTTGCTTGCCTGATCCTTTCGGCTATCTCCTGTCTTTTGTTGTTTTTCAGGTCTTCAAGCTCGGCATAAAGCTTGTTATAGCCTTCCCTTGTTAGAAGGTGTTTCCCGCCATGCTTTATCGGCTGTTTTGATTCTTCGTTCTGCTTTGTGCTCATCGCATCCTCCTTAGAGCGTGACTATGTTTGGTTTCTGGATACCAAGCCTGTCAATAAGGTTCTGGTATTCTTTTTCGGTGGTGTCTTTTGGCTGTTTGCCGAGTATCGAGGCAAAGACTGCTTCAAGAACGTTCGCCCCAAAGGTTCTTCCATTCATGTCCGGGGTAAACGTAACAACGGCTTTTATGCCCCTTTCCCTGAACTCGTCAAGGTTTTTCTTTGTCGTCGTGTTTGTGCAGACTATTTTCCCTTTCATGTCCCGTGGCATGTTTTTTCTTATATAATGAAGATCTCCTGCCACAACATCTGCCCATGCGAAGAACCTGTTTGGTTTGTCCTTCATTTTTTCCTGGCTTGAGCCGAGTGGGTAGAGCCAGTGATAAGGGAGTTTAGTTATGACCGGGAGCAATGTTGCGCCGAGAAACCTTATGGTCCCTAGACCTGTAACTCCAAGCGGTATCCCGAGCGAGAATGGCATATCACCAAAAACACACTTGCATCCTTCGTCCGTAAAGGCCTTTGCAAGAAAATACCTGTCAACAGCAGTCATGACGAGCACTTTCATGTCTTTTTTAAGAAATCCCTGCTGGAATAAGTTGTGGACGACCATGGGTTCCATGACGGCCTTGAAATATGCGCCATCACAAACTGGTTTTGTTGATGCAGCCTTGGACCATTTGTAGGGCTCGCGGAGAATGTATGTCCTGTTGCCTGGGCGAAGGTATATGTCTCCACCACCCATACCAAAAGCGTTGACTTCAGGGTCGAGTTTTTTGAACAGCTCGACCATCCTGTCAACATCGCCATCGGTCCCGATCCTGGAGATTTCAAATTTTTCCCCGAGGAGTTCGGCCGTATAGGTATGGTCGCGTGATGACGAACCCAAACTGACAGAGACAATCTTCTTCACAAAGCCTCCTTGAACAAACTGATATTATATCTTAAAAGCCGTTAAGGTAAATATAAAAACTGGACCACTGTCATGGTTTGGTTTTTTAGACTATCTATGGCACAAAATGATTACAGGCTGGTTTCAGGTGTGCCTTGTGACCCTGAAGCGTTGCAGCTGGACCGGTCCATCATCGTATATGCCGGCCTTCCTCCTGGCTATTGCAACCTGCTGTTCTGCTGTATCAATGCCTTCAAGATCGGGGAGAAGAAGGCCCCTTCTTGCCCCTCTTGAAACTATCACACCATAAGTTTTTGGATCGAGTTGCGCGATGCTGTCTATCGGTTCAGGCAGATCCAGCACATCAACATTTATTTCAAGTCCGTCAAGCTCGTTTGGCCTGACTGGCGAAAATCTTGGATCACCTGAGCATGCCTCGATTGCCATTTCGATTATCTCGCGGGCGATGTTGGCTGTTGTTGGCAGAAAAGTCCCTATGCAACCTCTCAGGTCGCCATCCTCGTGTATTGAAACGAAAACACCGGCCCTTCCCCTCATGCTTTCGGGAACTGGTGCCGGTGTATCGATGATCCTTTTCTCAAGAACCCAGGTTCTGATTGCTTTTGTGGCCAGCTCTACAAACTCATCTGGCATTATTTTATAAACCTCTCCACATGGACAACTTTAAGCTTGCCCATCCTTTCGGGGAGGCGCGCAGTTGTTAAATAAAATTCTGATCTTGTTTTTTCTGCAACAACAAGGGCCCTTCCGACTTCCTCAAAAACCCCGAGTTCTGATGAAATCCTGTTTGCCCTTTCAGCGTCCTTGCCCATTATTGGAACCCTCTCGAACCTGGGATCCATTGACAGTGTGCCAGGAAGCAGCGAAGAAGCAGTGTGGGCGATGGATATTTTTGAAAGGAGAGACAAGAGTCCTTCCTTGTGCAATCTCATGATCGCACCAGGATCAGCAACTACACCTGCCCTGTTCATCTGGTCTGCGAGCTGGGCCATTGCCTCGGATATGACTGGAGGTTGTGCCACCTCAGATTCTGTAACAGCGACCTCTGGTTCCTCCGGTTCTTTTGTCTCCAGTGCCATTGGAGATGGCATTACTATTGGGATTCCTTCATGTCTTTCTTCTGCTGGAGGTTCAGGTGTTTCATTGTTGCAAGGAATTTCTTTTTTTGGTGCAGTTTCGTTATCAGAATTTATGGAGTTGGTCTCCTGGGAAAGAAATTTGGAAAGACTTGGAAGCCTCAGCCTGGGGGTCCTCATGTCTTCCCCTGGGGCATGTTTTGCTGTTTGTCCGGTTTGCGTTTCCTTTGTCTCCTGTTTTGGCCAGTTTTCAGAGAAATCTTTTTCTCCAGTTTCCCGTGCAGGTTTAACAGGAGGCTCTTTGCCGGGTTCCTCAAGTATCTCAAAATCTACCCCTGCCTGACTAATCGCGTCGTCTTGATACAAAGATTGAGTGATATTTCCTTCTTCTATTGCAGTTTCTTCTTCGCTTTCGTCTCCAGAATCGTCCTCCGGCCCGTGTTTTGGCTTTCTCCAGAGAAGAACTGCGATGGTTATCAGGACAAGCGCTGCAAAAAGAAGAACAAGCGAAAACTGTACAGGGTTTTCAGCTGGATTTGATAACGCTTTCCAGAGGCTTGTAAAAAAATCCTCTTTTGGTTGTTCCTGCTTGCCTGGCTCTCCCCCTGGCGAAACTGGCGATTCTGGCATCCAGGCCGATCCCTCTGGTGCGGTTTCAGGGTCTGAAAGGGTGAATGTAACGCTTCTGTCTTTTATTGGTGGCACCTGATACAACAGGGCCGTGTCGTCAGGGTTTGCATCAAGAATGATGGAATACTGGTTAGTTTGTGCCAGCACTGGCGAGAATTCTGTTGTGACACTGACCAGTGAAGTTGACATCGGGCTTGATGGAAGCGGTGGGAAGACCCTTCTTTCAGTTGGGGATGACAGTGTGGTTTTCGAGTAAGGTGCTATAAGAACAACATTCCTGTTGGAAGGGTTTTTTGGGTCAATTGGCCCGGAGACCGTGTTCCAGCGTTTTGACAGCAGTTTGCCATCAACACCTTGTAGGAAGGTTGCGCCGTGGCCACCCTGGACCCCCATTGCCAGAACAGTTATTGGTTTGTTGGAAGTTATTGTCGTAGCGTTGTAAATTTCACTTTTTTTGATCAAAGGCGATTTTGTTTCAAGCTTTTGCATCTGTCCTGCAGATGAGAGCTCGAATTTCTGTGGTGGAATTGTTGGATCAGACCATGTAACAAACAGTTCAGTGTTGTTCTGGTGGGCAACAATCGCAGTCGGCCCAAGCGGGAGATAGGAATAAACAAGGCCTTTTTGTGGGACCGAGAAGAAAGAGTAAGAGCTTGCAGTGCCATACTGGATGACACAATCATAGTCTGACTGTATTTTGCGCATTCCTGCCGGCAAGTTGTCAAAAACAAGCGTCTGATTTGAATTCAGAATTGCCTTTTTGGCCAACTCCCCCCTGTTGAATACCGAAACATTGTTTCCGTCCCTGAGGCTTGTGATGGCAAGAAATGATGGC
Organism: Caldisericales bacterium; assembly: GCA_012517765.1. Taxonomy (GTDB): domain Bacteria; phylum Caldisericota; class Caldisericia; order JAAYUI01; family JAAYUI01; genus JAAYUI01. Next base: position 14,639 of record JAAYUI010000021.1, read on the forward strand.
ACAAAAACGAGTGCTTCGCCAGAGATGAAAGCTGTGCAATCAGTCTCTTCCTTAGCAAAATTCCCCATTGCCACAGAACACAGGCCGGTGCTCTGTATCCTTATCACTGTCGGGTTTTCGAGCCTGAAGCTCCGTATTCCTCCGGCAGGGTAGGTTTCAGGGCTTATTGTTCTGCCAAAGATATCTTTTAAATAATTGCCAGCAACATCGGTTACTGTCATTTTATTGTCTTTAGAGTATGAACAGATCTTCACTTCGCCTATTGCCAGCGAAACAAAGTCGTTGCCTATCATATTCTCCGAGCCAACAAAGACTCTTTGTGGTGGTTGGGCTTGCGGGTTCCCGTAGTAAATGTAAAAAGCTTTTCTACCGTTTGGCTCCAGATCTACAGGTATCCTTACGGTTACCTTGCCGCCCTCTATCGAGACGATCTGGTATGGAAGGAGGGTGCCCTTGCTGTCGGTCAGCCTGAGATCGGACGCTGTGTCGGCCAGTTCCGATTTTGAAAGCGCTAGGTCAATGGCGTAGGATTTTCTCGAAACACCACCCTTCTCATATACCGTGAGGATCCGTCTGTGTTGCCATACACCAGTTTTGTTTGTTGCATCCGGTGCAGGGGTGGAAGCTCCAACGGTTACAAGAAGAAGAGCAATTAAAAGACCAAGCGCCCTTTTTTTCATTTCAGGCTCCTTTTGGCCTGTCAGTTATCCTTGAAGCACAATAAGGGCAAATGTGCCACTCCGGGTCAAGGAGCTTGCCGCAAGATGGGCAAATCTTCTTGAGTTCCTTGTAGCAGCTCGGGCAGACCTGATAGTCTGGCTGGACTGGGGTCCCGCAGACACCACAAATATACTTTTCTTTTGTAAGGACGTACTGGTAATATTCTTTTTCTATCCTTCTCAGGTTTGCATCTGCCTCTATGAGTTTCATTTCTTCAATGGTATAAGGTGGTCTCCACGCGAGATATATCAGCCATGGCACAACAAGCAGTGAGGCGATACCCCATATCCAGCCATAATTGGTGCGCCTGGATGCGTCAAAATAGACCCACATTGCAATGAAAATAACAGATGCAAGGAGTGCCCATGGCACCATTGGTATCAGTGTATCAAAAAACTTTGCAATCGAAGAAAAAAAGTCCGGTTCGCTTGTGGTTTCGGACACTTTTGGATCACCAAGCTGTATTGTATCGACAACAGAAGGATCACCATCCACTGCAAGAACATTTACGACGGGTCCGAAGACCATCATGGCCACGAACGCCAGAACGATAATTTTTTTCACAATGTCCTCCAAGCAAAGATTATTGACTATTCTGTTATTTTGCAAGTGCAAACTGGCCTAAAAGTGTTCTAGTTTCACCAACAAGATACAGTGAACCTGTCACCAGAACTGCACCACCCTTTGGTGTCGATTCAATGGCTTTCACCACTGCATCGGCCGGATTGTCTACCGGATCGCATTCGAACATCCTTCGCCTGAAACGCATGCACAGTTTGTCAGAGGAGAGTTTCCTGTAATAGCTTGGTGTGGTGGCAATGATTTTGTTGGCCATTGGGGCCAGGGCCCTGATAAACCTTGTGGTGTCCTTGTCCCTGAGAAGTCCGACCACCATAGTCAGCGAGCTGTATTTGAAGTGCCGCCTGAGGGCATGGGCGAGCGCATCGGCGGATGCACCGTTGTGTGCACCATCAAGAATGATGGTTGGTTCCCCGGGAAATACCTCAAACCTGCATGGCCAGAAAGAGTTTTTTATGCCTTCCCTTACCGCGTCTTCTGATATTTTTAGCCCCATGTTTCTGGAAGTCACTTCAGCGGCCCTTATTGCAATTGAGGCGTTCTGGAGTTGGTGTTCACCAAGTAGTGGCACAAAAATGTCTTTTATGGTGCCAAAATCCGAATGATAGTCCATTGTCTGCCCAATGCCATTAGTTGCCCCTCTGTCAACATAATCAAAATCTTTCCCTTGGATTGAAACAGTTGCATTACGGTCTTTTGCTATTCCAAGGAGTGTCTCGAGGGCCTTTGGTGGTTGTTTTGCGCAAACAAAAGGGCAATTTTTCTTGATGATCCCCGCCTTTTCTTTGGCGATGCGCTCCAGAGTGTCGCCGAGTATTCCCATGTGGTCATACGAAATTGCGGTTATAACTGAACATGCAGGTTTTTCGACGACGTTTGTTGCATCAAGTCTTCCACCGAGGCCGACCTCGAATACCCCAACATGGGCACCAGCATTTTTGAAATGGAGCATTGCCATGGCAGTCATTACTTCGAAGAAGGTTGCCGGTCCGAGTTCACTGTCAAGCCCTTCTGCCACCTGGGAGACTGTTTCAACAAGGTCAGAGAACTCGCCCGTTGTTATCAGTTCTCCGTTGACCCTTATTCTCTCTCGCAGTGATTGTAGGTGTGGACTGGTGTAGAGACCAACCTTGTATCCTGCGGCCTGCATTATGTTTGAAATCATAAGGGAAGTTGAGCCCTTCCCTTTCGTGCCTGTTACATGGATATACGGATAGCAATACTGGGGGCTTCCGACCAACTCAAGCAGTGGAATCATCCTTCCAAGCCCCAGCCTGGAACCGAGGTAGTGAAGGCTTCCGAGTTTGTCAAGCGCTTCACAGTAGTTCATTTCAGGCTCCCAGTGAGAGTGCCAGCTCATTGAGAGCAGACAGCTCGGCAGAAAGCTCTTCCTGCCTTGCCCTGTTCTTTTCAACAACCTCTGGTTTGGCCCTTTTTGCGAAATCGGGGTTTGAGAGGAGGGCCTGGATTTTGTCCATTTCGGCTTCTGTCTTTTCGATTGAGCCTGCAACCCTCTTTTTCTCCTCGACTACATCTATTCTTCCGGAGAGATCAAGGAAGAATTTCATGTCCTTGAACACTGCAACAACAGTGCCTTCCGGCTGTGACTGCACAAGGTTGAATCCTTCAATCCTGGCAAGCTTGATAACAAAGTCTTTTTCTCTTTCAAGAACCATTGCGTCATTGCCTTTTACTGTGAATGAGCATGGAACAATTGCCTGGTGTACCCTGAGGCTTGCCTTGAGGTTTCTTATTGATTTCACGGTCCCCTGAAGCACTTCCATCTCTTCCATTGCCTGCTTGTCAAAGGTGAAATCTTCAGATTTTGGCCAGGCCGCCACAATTAGGGCTTTCCCCTCATTCGGCAGTTTTTGCCATATCTCTTCGGTCACGAATGGGGCTATTGGATGGAGTATTCTAAGGGTATTGTCCAGAACGAGCTTCAAGACCCTCTGGGTCCTCTCCTTGTCCTTCCCGCCAGATTGGAGCGGGAGTTTGGACATTTCCACATACCAGTCGCAAAAATCTGTCCAGAAGAAATCATAGATCGTCCTCGCAGCTTTGGCGAAATCGAAGCAGTCAAACGAGGCTGTCACTTCCCTGACAGTTTCTGATAGTTTTGAAATGATCCACTTGTCGGCAAAAGTAGAGTCCTCAATTGGCCCGGGCGTGTATCCTTCAAGGTTCATTATGGTGAACCTCGAGGCGTTCCAGACCTTGTTTATGAAATTTCTGCCTTCAGTAAGTGCTTTGTCGCCAAGGTTTATGTCCTGCCCACCGAGTGTCGAAAGGTATGTGAGAGTAAACCTGAGCGCATCTGCCCCGTATTTGTCAATGACTTCAATTGGGTCAATTGCATTTGCAAGGGACTTGCTCATCTTCCTTCCGTGCTCGTCTCTTATGAGTCCTGTCAGGTACACATCATCAAATGGTTTTTTTCCGGTAAGTTCCAGCCCGGAGAAGATCATTCTGGCTACCCACAGGAATATGATGTCGTATGCAGTCAGAAGGAGCGAACCAGGGTAGTAGTATTCAAAATCCTCGGTTTTGTCCGGCCAGCCAAGCGTGGCAAATGGCCAGAGAGCAGACGAGAACCATGTATCAAGGGCATCTTCGTCCTGGTGCACCTTTCCGCCACACTTTGGACAGGTGTCCACGTCGACCCTTGAGGCAAATTCATGGTTGCATTTTTCGCAGGTGAAAATTGGAATCCTATGGCCCCACCAGCACTGCCTCGAGATAGGCCAGTCGAGGATGTTTTCCATCCAGTCAAAATAGACCTTTGTATACCTCTCCGGTGTGAACCTGACACCCTTTTCCCTGACGATGTCGATGGCTGGCTGTGCAAGTTCCTTCATTTTCAAGAAAAGCTGCGGAGAGAGGAGTGGTTCAATTACTGTCTTGCACTTGTCGTGATGACCAACAGCGTGGGAATGGGGTTCAATTTTTATGAGATAGCCTTTTTCCTCGAGTTCGGCAACGATTTTCTTCCTTACCTCAAGCATCGTGAGCCCAACAAATCTTTCTGGAACGTCGATCATCCTGCCATCAGGCCCCATGACAACCGGCATAGGGAGATCATGCCTCCTGCCAACTTCAAAGTCATTCGGGTCGTGGGCTGGTGTGATCTTCACGGCGCCACTGCCAAACTCTCTATCAACATATTCATCGGCAATGATCGGGATATCCCTTCCGGCGATCGGAAGGATGACCTTTTTCCCGACGAGGCCTTTGTATCTCTCATCGCTGGGGTTTACAGCAACAGCCGTGTCGCCAAGCATGGTTTCCGGCCTTGTCGTGGCAATGATGATCCCATCCTCAGGGTTGTCGGCAAACGGATATCTTATGTGCCAGAGGTTGCCCTGCGCGTCCTCGTGCTCTACCTCGATGTCTGATATGACAGTCTGGCACCTCGGGCACCAGTTGATTACCTTTTTGCCCCTGTAGATAAGGCCTTTTTCGTAATAGTGGCAGAAAACCTCGCGCACTGCCCTCTGATAGGGCTCGTCCATGGTGAAGCGGAAGTGTGACCAGTCGCATGAAATGCCAAGGCGCTTCTGCTGGTTGACAATGGTGTTGCCGCACCTTTCCTTCCACTCCCAGACCCTTTTCACAAACTCTTCCCTGCCGATGTCAAACCTTGACTTGCCCTCGGTTTTGTAGAGCTCCTTCTCGACAACGATCTGGGTTGCAATGCCGGCGTGGTCAACACCGGGCAGATAAAGGGCGTTTTCACCCTTCATCCTGTGATATCTTGTGCAGAGGTCCTGCAGTCCGTTGTTCAGGGCGTGGCCGGTGTGCAGGACGCCGGTAACGTTTGGAAGAGGCATCATGATGACAAAGGGTTTTTTTGTCTTGTCCGGGTGCGACTCAAAAAATCCGCCATCCATCCAGAATTTATATATCTTTTCTTCAACCTGCCCCGGGTTGTAGGCCGCGTCCATCATGGGGACCTCCTGTTAGTGTGCGTCATAACCAATGGATTTTGCCAGCAAGGACCAGCCAAGTCAAGAATTTGTTGCTAACAAAGAGCAAAAAATTGTCTATATTTTTTTATGGATTAATTTTTTGTGGAGCTGAGGGACTCTAGTCGTTCATTGGGGCGAAGAATCTGGCGATGAGGATTGACCCATCATATCTACTGGTATGACAGTTTGCCCTGAGAAGCCTGCAGACATCCAGGAGTGGAACATAAAAAGCGTCTTTCGTATCAAACGGCTCAAGCGAAAGTTCCACTTCCTGGCCATTCAAGTAAGCTTTCTTGCTGTTTTCTATTAGCTGGAGCTCGATAAGAATGGTTTCATTGCGAGATTGTTTACGAAATAATCGTTTTATGGTGCATGTCTTCCCATCAAAAGTATATGGTGCAAACAAAACGTCTGTGAGGAATGAGAGATTTATAAACAAGCCATCCTTACTTATAATTGCTGGTTTATGCCAATCATAGTCCTTGCCTGCCATTTTATACTGGTTTGAATCAACTTTGGCCCACAGATATCCTTGGCCAAAACCATCCCTGCTGTACAAGGCCTCGTCCATTTTGCTTAATCCTGGATAATCAGAAAGGTACCTGCAATAATCCGGATTAATGGTTATGGCTCTCACCCTTTGGTGCATAACACCATAGTATTCATAAACTTCAAAATTGTAATTGTTATCCATTATCGATATCGAACCATAAGGATAAACTTTATCTGTATAAGAGGAATCCATCCTTATGGCACCATCTTCTTTCAGTTCTCTTTTGTACGTATTAAACATCCACTGTCTGCCATCAAATATTCCTATGGATATAGCATTGATATTAAGTTTTGTGTTCTCGATCTTTGCGCATATTATGGGATTAAGAGTAACAAAGAGCTTGTTGATTATGTCTTTGTCTTTTTTGTCAATCTTGATTGGGTACCCATCTTTGTCCAGTTTTGGAATTACACGATATTGACCATCGACTGTCACTTTTTCAAATTCATAGAATGTCAGCTCTCCATCATCATAAGTCATTAATGGGGATGGTTTTTTGTACTCATATCCTCCTATTGAAGATTTATATGCCATTATCTCAAATGATCTCCCAGAAGTAAAAAACATGGTTGATCCATCATCATTTTGTCTGCTGTAGCTGGCTACATTGCCAAATAGCAATGTGAACGCAAGGATTATCGGTATAATATATTTACTTTTCATATCTTTTTTCCTCCTTATTTTTTATGGCCAATTTTGAAGTCCTGATAGGTCCCACTCATAGTAATCTACAATGTCATCATTATTGTTATCGAAAGCTATCAAATGAAGATTATCTCGATACATTGATGCATATCCAGTATCCGACCTATAGTAAGTTTTACCAGTTCCAGAAGTAGAAAAAGTTATGTCACCAGAGGAGAGGCCAGCTGTGGTGGTGGAGCTGGCAAGCATGATTTTATATCATCATTTCTTTGGCAATGGCTCCCTTGGATATATTTGCATGAATCTTTCTATAAGAGCAGAGCTATCGATAGCCCTCCAGTGGAGTTTGTTGTTAAGGAGATAGCAAAAATCACGTAGGGGTATCATTGGATTATCATTGTAAGGTTTTACAGTATAATAGTACGGTATGGCACTGAGTTCATACTCCTGGCCATCAACAATGGCTTTTTTCTCACCGATTGTAATGGTGATGTCAGTTATCGTTATTGGTCCATGGACAGGTTTGTCAGCTTTGACAATCCTGTATTCTTTTGTATCTTTTATTCTCTCATGAAATGCACCCATTTTTTCAACAATTTCCAATCCAACCATCAACTGGCCGTCTTTAAGTGTAGGTGGTGGGTAATACTTGATGCGTTTGCCAGCTATGGTGTATATAAGGTTATCCGGCTGGAGATGGATGTATCCCGTGCCAACGTTGTCATAAGTGGAATAGGTGTGAGTAACAACATCATCAATACCATAGATAAGTTTACTCTCTTCAAGATCCGGGTTGAGTGTTTCATGGGTTATCTTGTATTCTTTGTCTTCCAGTCTCAAGTATTCGATGTTGAGGTTGGTGTCTATTATGTAGGCGCTGCCTTTTGACAACATTTTGTACTTGCACATATCTTCGAAGCCGACAAATCCCAATGAACCGGTACCATGTTTAGAAAATGAACTTTGTGTCAATACCGTGTAAGGTTCATAATCACCATAATTGTAAAAAACAACGGATACCGCTTGTATATCAGATTCAGTCTCCAAATGATCTGCTGCAATTGAAACATTGAGAGCTTTGGCCACTTCATAACAATAATCAGGGTCTTTTGGACTCAGCTTGACAGGGTTGTTGTTTTTGTCCAGGACTGGCAAGTAGGCAATCGATTTTGCAGTTTGCTTTTTTTCCAGCCTGTAGAAGACCAGGCCTTCCTCTTTTGTGTGCTCTATTATGGTATATTTTTTGTCCAAATCTTCAAATGAGTAGTCTTTGTCTACAACTATTCTGAAATCCGGGAACTGCGAAGGGGCGACCTCCCTGTTCAGAGACTTTGCATACCCCAATGGGGATGCCAGGATTACTGATGCAAGCAAAAATATTATTGTTTTCTTCATGGTTCATCCTCTCTTTTCGTGTATTTAAAAAAGACTCATTTCCTTGTTTTTCATCTGCTTGTTGTCATTCATTCATCGGGGCAAAGAACCTGGCAACTAGAGCTGAATTGTCAGTTGTTCTGTAGTGGCAGTTGGCCTTGAGGAGCTTGCAAACATCAATAAGTGGGACAAAAAGCCCAGTGTCTGTCATGAATGGAGGTTCGGATAACTCAACCTCTTTGCCATCAATAAGTGCTTTTTTACTGTCCTTGGTCAATGTCAGCTTTACCAGCTCAACCTCCGTGGTTTTGATATTACATAGCCTTTGGATTGTATATGTTTCACCATCGCCCGTCATTGGTGCAAAGAGCACATCGGAAAGAAACTGCAGATCGATAAATGGTGTGTTGCTTTCGGACAACACGAGTGCGAAATCAGTGTAGGCATACTCAACAGTGTTAATTACTACTTTTGGATCTTTTGCACTGAGCCAGAGATATCCGGCACCACTTTGACGGTTTATATATGATGCCTCACCAAACATTGCAAGGCCTGGAATTTCGTAACGGTCATAGTATTCAGGATTGAGTGCTTCCCTCCGTTCTACCTGGTATGCATGCCCATGATATGCCTGCACCTCAAAGTTGTAGTCCTCATCAAGGTAGCTTATTGAACCGACTGGATATATCTTGTCTGTTCCCGAGATATATTGACTTCTATTGATGTCCTTTCCAAAAATGCAGTATTTCCATTTATAATAGTTATCATCTTCTTGAGAGAACATTCCCAAAGCAATCCGGCCCTGTGGGCCATCAAGCTTACCAAAAAGCCGCCTACTGGTAATTATCTTTTCAGCTTTTTTCACAATGTCCTTGTCTGCCGGATCAACCTTGACCGGTGATCCATATTCATCCAGAACGGGTGAATAGTGTTTCCCAGTCTCGTCTTCTACAATTTCAAATTCATAAAATGTGAGTTTGCCTTTTTCATACGAAAGCATTGGCGTGGGTTTTTTGAAAGACCAGAATGAACCACCAGAAAATGACCTATATTCATATGCGATTATCGTAAAAGGGTCCTGTGGCCAGATCATTTTCTGAATGCCAAAACTGGGGCTGGAATATGGGGTGACAATTATTGCAAAGACAACTAGAACCAGAACAAACTTCCTTAGATTGAGAATTACATTCATTTTGCCCTCCATCGACTCAATTGGTTTCCAATACAAGAAACGGATCAGGAGGCAAAATGGTTCGAAGAAATTTTTGTTGAAGCACGTATCTATATTACATTGAGGGACTCATTCACGCATTGAGGCAAAGAACCTGGCAATGAGGACTGCCCCGTCAGTACCACGAATATGACAATTGGCCTTAAGGAATTTGCATGCATCAGCAACGGGAACATATAGTCTATCGTTTATTATTGTAGGGGCCTCTGATAAATCCTTCTCGACACCATTTACCAGCACTTTTTTGCTATCTGCAGTGAATTTCAATTCAACAAGCTCGATTTCGGAACTTTTCAGCTGGCACAATCTTTTTATGGTGCAGGATTTGCTGTCATTATAAATCATTGGAGAAAAAAGCACTTCCGAGAGAAAGCGAATATCGATCAGGATTTCACCACCCATCCTTTTTCTTGATGCTAATGCGTTTTCAGCCCATTCGCGTTGTTGCCCAGCGAGACAATATTTGCCAGGCCCATATCCTGTTTGAAGATAGCCTTGGCCAAAATCATATCTGCTATAAGATATTTCAGCCATTTCATCCAGACCAGGATATTCATGAATGTTGCACAAATCGGGATTAAACGCCTCAGCTCTTGTTCTTTGGTGCATTACCCCGTAGTACTCATAAACCTCAAAATTGAAATCATTGTCTACGATTGAAAAAGTGCCGTAGGGATATATTTTATCGCTCATGGAGCTTGCTCTGTTGAAGTGATGATGCTCTGGAAAATCCAGCGAATATGCAAGATATTCCCAGCCCCTGTCGCCCAGGTAAATCCCAAGTGCCACTTCCTTAAAGTTTTTGCTATTGTTGCCAATCTTTGCATTTATCATGGGAGACAAACAGAGTAGGATTTTCTCAATAATCTTGGGATCATTTTGTTTGATTTTGATAGGGTTGCCATTTTCATCGAATTTTGGGGCTACAATATTTGTCCCATCTTGATCTTTTATCTCGAATTCAAAAAAAGTGATGGCTCCTTCATAATACCTGAAAAGTGGTGATGGCTCCTTGTACTCGATTTTTTGTGGCCCATCATATCCGTATGCCACAATATCAAAATACCTGTCGCGAGTATCGAAATATTTTTCACTCAAACTGGCAATTTTGCCGGCACCCATTGGATTGAGCACAAAAAACATTGAAATTACAATAGCAACCAGAATATTTACGATTTTCCTCATCATCCCTCCTGTAGTTCCCAGTTTTTTTAGACATGTTTATTATAAGCAAAACCTTGCTATTGCAATATCAAAATATCCTCACAGTCATATATAACAAAACCTTCTAATGCTAAATAATAGCTTTTTAATCAGTGGATCAATCTGTCTCTTTGTAACAGACCAGATTTTTACCCTCAAAATTGAAGATAATTCCATCAATGATACATGGTGTTTTGAGCTCCCCAATGGGAATGTTAAAAGTCCCTCTTTTTTATATCAATAGATCATTCTGTTTTTTATTACAGGTTTGATGAAATTGTCTTGGCTATCTCTGTATTAGCCTCTCTTGTCTGTTTTTTGAATGTGCAGATGTCTATCAGGATCAGTATCATAAGGACCAGAGCAAGCAGGGCGCCCAGAATAAAGAAGATTGAACCAGCAAAAAGATTTCCAAGCATCATATTGCTGTAATTGCCACCCTCAAACATTCCCATCCTGAAACCGCCAAACATGCTCGCAATCATTACGAAGTAACCAATTATAAAGAACAAAATTGAGCCAAGGCCCATTCCTAGGTATACAAAGCCAGCATTTTTCTGGCCAAGATAAAATTTGTGGATGCCATAGTATCCGGTGGCAAGGCATATTGCCAGATTTATCCAGTGGTTTTTCCTGTGGCCATAATATTCAAGCTTGAATTTCATCTGTTGGTCTTCTGGCAGAGAACCTGCGTATTGCTGAATAATGTCCTGGTCAATATTGTCCATATACCCTCCATTTAGGTTAAGATTTATATTTTTATATTAGGGTCATTTTTGATGGTGTCAAACCTCACATTTGAAACAAACATGTCAATTTCTCAGCAAGTTAAAAACTTTTTTCTCTTCAAACTGTCAAATAGTACTGCATGGACAAAAATGCACGCGACCTCCTAGATAGTGCGGTTCTGCAAAAGGGCCTCGCGCAATTTGGTCTGGATCCAGGATCGGCCAGACCTTGCGAGGCCTGCGAAAATTTTGTTTACGACTGTGATGGCAAAATAATTGCGAGGTTTACTCACTCGGGCCACAGGATGCTTGAGCAGGTGCTTTCCGAGCTTGATTTTGTCTCCTATCTTTCTTGCAATGGAGTGCCTTGTTCGAGACCTGTTTGTGGAACAGATGGCAGATTGGGATACAGGATTGATGCAGGAGACTCCTACTTTACTGTTTCTGCTTTTGAAAAGGCCAGGGGAGTGCCTCCTTCCAGGGAGAACACTACAAAAAAAGTAATATCAAGGCTTGGTCAGGTCATAGGGATGACCCACAGGCTGGCCAAGTCTTATGTTCCGTCCCCAGGGATTGAAAAGAGACCACATCTTTTCGATGATGAATACTACCTGAGCCCAGAAAAACATTTCCTTGAAGGCGACACAGAGATGCTTCAGGCTTTCAGGAAGAATATGTATAGATGCAGGCTGATAGGGGCATCAACCGACAATTTCGGGCTGGTGCACACTGATTTCCATCAGGGGAATTTTTTTGTTGAAGATGGCGAAATAACCGTTTTTGATTTCGACGATTCGGCATATTTTTATTTTGCCGATGATCTTGCAATGCCACTTTTTTACCACATGTCCGGAGTAAGTGAAAACAGGGTCCAGATTGCAACAGAATTCTTTGCCAGCCTGTTTGATGGATACAAGAAAGAAAATGGTCTAGGTGTAGACCAGCTGGGTCTCATGGGTGATTTCTTTGCCCTCAGGGAGACCCTTCTTTTTGGCTTGATTGGAAGGTTTGTCGATTTGCAAAACATGAGCCCCGATAAAAAAGTCAAATTGATGGAACGGAGAAGTGCAATACTCTCTGGAAGGCCTTTCCTCGACATTGATTTCAGACAATTTGCATAAGGTTTCCAAAACATAAAAAAACTGGTAAAATCTTTCCACCAAAAACTGGAGGAGAGAAAATGGACAAGGACAATGTAAGACAGATTATCAATGTTGTTGCCACAGCGGCGATGATTTTTGTTAATTATCTTGCCAATGCGCTTCCGCTTGGTGGAAAAAATACCGGTGAACTTGCAGGTCTTTATTACAGCGATCCGATCAGAGTGTCCATCATCCCTTCACCCTATGCGTTTGCGATATGGGGGCTAATTTATCTCCTGCTTGCTTTTTTTGTCGTCTACCAGGCGCTTCCGTCCCAGAAGGGGAATGAGATTTCCAGGAAGATTGGCTGGTGGTATTCTGTAACGTGCCTGTTTAATATAATGTGGATTTTTTTCTGGCATCTGCTCGACCATGTGTATTCCATCATTCCAATGCTGTTTTTGCTGCTTTCACTCATAATGCTTTATCAGAAACTCGAAACAGGGAAGACCGGAGTTTCGCTTTTGGACAGGCTGGCTTACAAGGCACCATTTTCCATATACCTTGGCTGGATAACAGTGGCAACCATTGTTAATGTTTCGGTTTTTATTGTTACGGTCTCATCACTTCACCAATTCTTTCTTTCCATTGCTTCTGCCGAAATCTGGTCGATCCTGGTCCTGGTTGTGGCCATGCTCATTGGCTCGGCGACAGCATTTGTTAAGAAGGATTATCTATACCCGCTTGTGTTGGTCTGGGCGCTTTTTGCAATTGCAACCAGGAACGGTTTTTCTTCAGCCATTGGCATAACTTCTATAATATGCGCATCAATCATGTTTGTTGATTCAATAACCGTTGCTGTTTTAAGGCTTAGAAACAAATCAATCTGAACAGGTGCATCAGTCTTTGCGCACCATTTAACCAGAAGCTAATGCAAGCTTGATTTGGTGATTTTGCCAGCTTGTTGACTGGCACCCTGGTGGTAATATACTTGTTCTACAACAACGAAACTAAGGAAGGTGTTTTATGACATCCAGGTCTGTCGTCAGAATCGTGACTGTTTTGTTTGTGTGTGTCTCAGTATTGGCACCGAACCTCCCAAAATCTTCTCCTGCAGATGTCCAAGCGGCAGTCAAGCCAAGCTACCAGATAACCGCCTACAACATCACAATGTCGCAAAATCTGAAAGACAATACCACCGACATCACCTGTGAGATTGAATTCAAGGCCTTCCAAGACATTAAAAATGTTTTCCTTTACATAGATCCCATATTCAAGGTGAAATCAGTAAAAGGTCTTTCTGATTTCATCCAGGAAAAAGATTTGCTAATAATACCGGTCCAGGGGAAAAAGGACAAGACTTTTTCGATATCAATCAATTATGTGGCCAGGCTGACCGGGACCGAGTATCCTGGCAGGGCATGGAACTATGTTGGCCAGGATGGCGTCTACCTTTTCCAGTGGTGGTATCCTGTGACTCTTTTCACCATTGCAGCCGGCTATTCTGATGTCATATCGATGAATATAAATGTGAGTTTGCCAATAGGATGGAAGGCCGCTTCTTCCGATGTTGTCTCGGAGCAGGTAAGCAAGGACAAGGCGTTCAACGAGGTCAAGATCCAGTCCAGAGACCCTTCGTTTTTCTACCATTTTATTGCAGGCCCTTATGAGATGCTAAAAATTGAAGACCCAAAGAAAGTTGTCTCAAAAACAACATTTTTTGGTGCAAAAGACAAGCTTGACCGTGGCAAGGAAATTTCATCCGCCATCTTTGATCTGTTGGCATATTACGAATCTGTTTTTGGAACCCCTGCGCCAAAGAATTATATGGTCATCCAGATGCCTGACAAATTCAAAACGGTAATTGCTGAAAGGGCATCTCTTTTTATACCGACAGCGGCTTTTGCCAAAGTTGAAGAGAAAGACAAAAAAGACAAAAAAATACTTGATCTTGCCGATCCGGAATATCTGGCAGAAAGAGTTGCCTCTTCATGGTGGGGCGGCACAGTATTTGGTGTTGGGCCGGAAGCCGAGTTTCTTAACACATCGCTTTCAACATATTCCGGGATTCTCTATATAGGCCAGAAACTTGGCGAATCAAAGATGATCGAGATGCTGAGGAAGGCAAGAGTCGAGTATTTTGAAAAAGTTCAACCCAAAGATGAGAAGCCGCTTTCCTCAATCACCCAGGAAGACAAGCTGGACATCTATTTCAGGAAAAAAGGCCCGCTAGTTTTCCACATGTTGCGCCAAGTAATAGGGGAAGCGTCTTTTTTCAAGGGGCTCAAGAATTATGCAGGCAAGTTTGCAGGTAAATTTGCCACCATATCTGATCTCTCCCAGGAACTCTCAAAGGCCTCCGGAATGAAACTGGACTGGTTCTTCGAGCAATGGGTAAACCAGGCTGGAAGATTGACATACAATATCGATTTTGTACTTACCCCTGGCAGAAACCCCTACAAATACAAAATAACACTTGAATCAAAAACATCCTTCAAGATGCCATTCAAGATCGATGTTATAATGGCTGATCGAACCATTGAAAGCTTTGACTGGGACCTTAATGATCCTGATATGGAGAAAATACTTTCTTCCAAGAAAGAGCCTGTTGGTGCAAGGATCCACAATCCGGAAGGCTACATTCTGACAGACGAGTCCATAGTCAACACCCTCACAAGGGGCCCAATTTCAAACTTCTTCTACCTCGGCAATTTCATCATTGCGGAGGGAACATGGCAAGGAAATGAACTCATGGTGAAGGCCGCAGATGCCAGGGCGCAGTTCTATAAAAAAATGTTGAAAAAGTATTACAACCTTGATGTGCCCATAGTGCTGGATAAGGACCTGAACGCGGAAGACCTGAAAAAGTATAACCTGATTCTTGTCGGTTGCACTGGTTGCAACAGTATCCTCTACTATTTTTCCGACAAGATACCTGTGAAACTGAACCAGGAAGGCATGCATGTTCATGACACAATGATTCCAAACCCAGAGCGCGAAGGTGTGTATATTGCACCCAATCCTTCAAATCCGTGGAGTATCATTCTTGCAGATGAATTCTTCTATTCCAGCGACAATTTTGACACCCACAACCTGAATGTTGACTATTATCTCAGGAACCTTAAAACTGGAGACTCGACGAAAGGTTATTTCCATAAATTCGACAAGAACCTCTGGGAAGCTCCTGTTACACCAGGAGTAAGACTCGACTCTCCGAAAAACAACCAGATAGAGATGTTTGAAAACACATTCACGCTCAAGGGCAATGCAACAACTGATTTTTATATCACCTATAATCAGGGGAACCCAAAAGTGTTTGGTACACCCCAGAACAGGGAATTCATACCGGCAGGGCCATTTGAAAAGAAGATCAGCTTCCTCAGGGGCAAGGATTTTGTAAACGACAGCCTTATACTCGACTCAAAAACCCAGTTTGCAACATATTCGAGGGTGCTGAAGCTTGATTTCAGGGGAGAAATAGAACCACCAAAAATAAAGCTCCCGCAAGCTGTCAGAAGGTTCAAATCAGGTCAGGATGTAATTATAGACTGGGAAGCCAGCGACAATGAAACCTTCGAATCTGACATCCAGTTTGCATGGTCTGTTGACCGTGGAGCACCAACCCAGTTTGCCAAGGGGAAAAGGGCGACACTGAAGGGAATGAAAATCGGAAAACACACATTCAAACTGTATGGCATTGATGCCAGGGGCAACATAAATGCTTCAGTTCCGCCAGTTTCATTTGAGGTAGTGAAATAAGAAATGGGATTTGATGACTGGGCCAGGTTTGTAGTCATAGGAATTCTTGGCATTGCAGTTGTTTTTCTTGTTGTTTTGCTGGTAATTGAGAAAACCAGAAGCATAAAAAAATAGCTGGGTAAAATTAGATCATTTCATGAAAAGCCCCAGGAAAAACTTTTTCTGGGGCTTTTTGTTTTGGCTGGCTGGTTCTCCAAAATGACGCCCAAGAATTATTGGCTTTTCGAGCACGAATGCAAGAGTGGTCTGCTATGGAAGGTTGATTAATCCGATGGAATGATGCTGGAAGAGCGTTATAGTAAAAATCCATATAGAAGATCAAGTTCTATTTGTAATCAAGACGAGGGCCAATCTTGATTTTCAACAATTAAAAAGGCCCCTGATTCAGGGGCCTTTTGGTCTGTTTGATTGTGAAAGTTTGAGTTTACCAGACTTTTGCGCCAGTGGAAGCCTTGAGGCAGATTGTCTCCTGCGCTGCATTGGCGGTGCTTCTTGACGTCACCACGACATAGTCATTGGTGGTGGCTGGCCTGCAGGATGTTACTCCACCGACACTTGTTTTCCAGACTTCCTTCAAGTTCTGGTCGAGGCAGAAAATGATTCCATTGTCAGTGCCAAAAACTATGTTCGAGCCCTGAACAACGGATGGCGAGCTGTTTACATAATCATCGGTCTTGAAATATTCAAGTTTTGCGCCAGTTGTGGCATCAAGACAATACATTCCATTGCCCTTGTCGCTTACGGCCTGTGCGCCGATAAAAACCTTTCCGTTGAACACCAGTGGTGATGACTTGCACCATCTGACGTTGTTGTCATAGAAGCTCCATACCTTTGTTCCGGAAAGTGCATCAACCTTGTACACGCAACCATCGAAGGAGCCAAAGTAAAGATAGTAATTATCGCCTTCCTTGACCAGATTTGTGTCGCACTCGATTGGTCCGCCGTCATTGTATGGGTTTGTTGGATTTGGGCCTTTTCCGTCTGTTTCGAAATAGGCATTTTTCCATATTTTGGCATCTTTGCCGGTTGTGCTGTCAACCGGGTATACCTTTCCCCTGATTGAGCCTGCAAGTATGACGTCAAGTTTTAAATCAGATTTCTCAGTTTTGAGCCTTGCCGGTGTCCCATAGATCCAGCCTTCGCCCTTCAGCCATTCCCATGCAAGCTTTCCGTTCATGTCAAAGCACATTATTGTTCCCCTGCCAGAGTTGAAGCCTGTGGTGCCAAGGAATATTTTGTCATCGTAAACCATCGGCCTGCTGTAGTGGGCCTTCTCGACCCTGGCTTTCCAGACTTCCTTGCCGGTTGCGAGTTCCAGGCAAACCAGGAACCTGTATGGTGCGTCTGCGAGTGTGACGACCTGATATACCTTGTCGCCACGTATGGTTGGGGAAGTGTAAATCCTGTCAACTGTCTGGTAAGGTTGTGGCCACACCGGGGTCTTGTCGCCAAGCTTGAATGCCATTATTCCTGTCTCGCCCTTGACGCCAACAACGATGTCGCCTGAAATTGCAGGATTGGTTGACTGCCAGAAGCCACCAGCGTCAGTGAAATTGCCTGTTGGAACAAAAACCAGTGCCGTGAACGCAATGATCGCAATAAGAAGGGAAGCGGTCTTTTTCATCTACAATGCCTCCAGTTTTGGACTTTTAACGATTTTAAGAGTGAAAACTCTTACGTCAACTTGGCCAGCGTAAATTCAAGGGAAAGCTAAAGATTTATGAAGGGTTGTTTTGTTTCTTTTTCTCTTGCATGTTTGGTTTAAAGTTGTTTTTCGGCACTTTGCCTTGAGTTTTTGACCCATATTTGGCAAAATGCAAAACCATGAGCACTCTTTCGGGTTATAAAGGTAAAGCGTTGTCTGTCCTAACCTCTTTTAATGCCAGAGTTTGGGCAGACGTTGAGATCGAAACCGACAAGGGCAATTTCAGGGGCATCATCCTGCCAAGGTCGGAACAGGCCGACGACCTGCACGTTGTCGTCAAGCTCCAGACCGGCTATAACATCGGCCTAGCGGTTGATGGCATAAAAGCAGTCAAGGAGATTGGCTACAAGGAAGCCAAATACAAAATCCCGGAACAGGAGTTCCCGTTTGATCCAAAAAAGCCAAATGTGACATTGCTTGGGACAGGCGGAACAATTGCATCCAGGCTTGATTACAGAACTGGTGCTGTTATACCTGCTTTCACACCTGGCGAGCTTTATGGTGCAGTTCCCGAGCTTGCCGACATCTGCAATATGAAGACGGTAAAGCTTTTTGGTGTATTCTCCGAAAACATGGGCCCGGAGCAGTACATAACACTTGCTGAGGCGATCGGCAGGGAAATATCTAATGGAGCCGATGGAATAGTCATTGGCCACGGAACAGATACAATGCACCATACAGCAGCCTGCCTTTCATTCATGGTCCAGGACTCGCCGGTCCCGATTGTAATGGTCGGTTCACAGAGATCATCTGACAGGCCTTCATCCGATGCGGCATTTAACCTAAGGTGCGCAAGCCATACGGCATCACGCGGCCCCATTGCCGAGGTGATGGTCTGCATGTTTGGCCCGACCTCCGACTCATACAACCTCCTCCACAGGGGCACAAGAGTTCGTAAAATGCACAGTTCTTACCGCTCGACATTCAGGACAGTGTCCGATATTCCGCTTGCAATGTGCACGCCTGACAGCGTGACTCCACTCAAAAAGGAGTACAAGAGAAGAAGGTCTGACCGCAATGTCAAAGTGGACGCAGTTTTCGATGACAAAGTGGCGATTGTTTATTATTATCCAGCAATGAAGCCCGATATCATCGACTCTCTTGTTGAAAATGGTTACCACGGCATAGTCATTGCCGGAACAGGCCTTGGCCATGTCAACAAACCACTCTATGAACCGCTCAGAAGGGCCGTTCAGGCCGGTGTGCATGTCTTCATGACCGTCCAGACACTTTGGGGTTTCGCACAGATGTACGTTTATGACACCGGCAGGGACCTCATGGAGCTTGGCGTTATTCCGGCTGCCAACATGCTTCCAGAAGTTGCATACATAAAACTCGGCTGGACACTTGGCCACACAAGGGAAAGGGATGAGGTCATGAAAATGATGCTCATCCCAGTAAATGGCGAGATTACGGAGCGCGAACCGCATGATGGTTATCTCATTTTCCAGGGTGGACTGCCGGAAATTGAAGATTTCTTGGGCAAATACATCAGATAGCGCAAAAAAGCAAAATATATCTCCTTATATACCTATTCGTATCATATAAGGAGATATAAATTATTTTAGACAAGATATTTCGTCTAATAATTACTTATAGATATGTTATGTAACTAATAATGTTATCATAGAATTTATATTTACTATTAGAGTTAATAGCAAATATTTATAACTAATAAGGTATTATTATCTACTTTTCATTTGGTTAGAGATGTAATATTCCTAATATGGTATAACCAGGTCTTCGATGATTTTTTAACAAAATTTCCTATAATCACCCTCGTGAAAAGAGCTGTGGTTTTTTTGTTTTGTGGATTGATAGTGTTAGCCATGCCGGCAAACGCTGGTATTTGCATTGCTCCTCCGGTTTCAAAAAAAGACATTGCCAAACCAGCCCCAAAAGAGACCCGGAAGAAAATCTGGAAACTCGGCGACAGAATTGTCCCTGGCCCCATCCCTCCCTCGCTTGGCGCACCGGAGCCGGTGCTGGACATCTGGCGCGGAGAAGTTTTTGGCAAAGAGGCTGGCCTTTCACTCCAGCTTGACGTCATAAAGCCAAAAGCATGCAGAGGCCAGACAGTCCCGATTGCAGTTTACTTCCACGGCGGTGGCTGGCGGAGCGGCAACAGGTATGGAATCTACAACACAATCAGGATTGAGCGCAAATTCTTGTACCAGATGGGTTTTGCAATAGCAAGCGTCGATTACAGGCTCTCCCAGCAGGCAAAGCACCCGGCGCAGATCAATGACTGCAAGCTTGCAATCCGCTATCTTCGCAAAAACGCGAAGAAATTCGGCATCGATCCGAACCGGATTGGTGTCTGGGGCCATTCTGCCGGCGGTCACCTGGTTGCTTTCCTCGGAACGGCTGACGAAAAAGACGGGCTTGAGGGCCCAGGATTGCCGGGGATATCAAGCAAGCCGCAGTGTGTTGTCGAATTGTACGGCCCAACCGACCTCACCCAGCCAGTGGGCGAAAATGGCTGGAGGGGAATAACCGAGGAACTGCTTGGGTGCAAACCTAAGGCCTGCCTGGAAAAGGCCATCAATGCGTCGCCTGTCACCTATGCCGATAAAGATGACCCGCCAGAGCTGATAATCCACGGTGAAAATGACTCGGCAATCCTGTATCTTCAAGGCGAGCTGTTCGCAAGAAAATTGAAGCAGGTCGGTGCCACATGTGCTCTGATAAAGGTCAAAAACGCGGAGCACCAGTTCACGCCGTACCCTGGCTATCTGAAAATCAGCCCTCCGCTGGCAAGGATACGCTGGGTGATTGCCGCGCAGTTCTTCCGCTACCTGGAGCCATCGCTAAAAGGCGACCTGGATGTTGATGGAAGAGTCAACCTGAGGGACTTTGTCCTGATGTGCAAGCAGAGCGGCTCTGTGGGTGCCGGAATGGACGGTTCACCCGGGCCGGAATGGTGGAACCCTATGGCCGACTTGAATTCAGACGGGCTGATCGATTTGAAGGATATGGCGCTATTGCTGGGGATTGCTTTCAATTCTCGAATAAAGTAGCTCCACAAAATTATACTAAATAGCATGAAAACGTGCATTGTGAAGAATGGATAGAATAAATTTACCTCAAAATATTGACTTGATGAGAGCTTAATTAAAGCTACAATTTAAAAAATACACGATCTATCAGGAATATTGCCTAACAAGTCTTTTTGTATAATAGTTGTGGGATTTAAAACGTTGTTTTATTATAGATTTGTATTGATTAGGTTTCAATACTATTATTAAGATTGCTTATAACAAATCTTTACGGAGGTCACCATGGGAGTAGATGTTTACACGCTTATTATAGCTGTGAGTGCATTAGTAACAGCAATAGCAACATTTTATTTATTTAGAGAAACGATAAACCTAAGAAAAGCAGATGTGCAATTCAGAGTTAATGATTATATGGATTCAATTACTGAATCAAGGCACAGACTATATGATTTTAAAAAAAACCATAACGAATGGACTTTGAAAGAAAGAAAGATTGCCGATGAGATAGGATTAAAATTGCAAAGAATAGCTTTTTTGTGTGAACATAAATATATTGATGCAGAAACTGTAATGGATGATAATGCAGGGGTATTTGTTCAGAGTTGGGATATTATAGCTGATTATGTAAGATATAAAAGAGATATATGGGGTGAGCCAAGAGATGCTAGTGATGGCGCTTGGTCAAGACGACATTTAGAATGGTTTGCTGACAAGTGCAAAAAATATTTTGAAAACTATAAAAAGCAAAGAAACATTAATGTTGTAATAATGGAGATAGCATTTTTCCATATATGTTATAATAAGAGTAAAAGAAAATTTGGTATAGAAATCCTCTATCCCTTTAACAGGCAGTGCAATTTTTTTGAGTGGCTTTTCAAATGGCTTATCTAGGGTTTTTTACCCACAGGCGTTTGAAACGGTGACGTTCATAATGGCCTTGCCGTCCTGCCCGATGGCCCTGTACATCTTTCCCAGCGCCTCAAGGCCGTCCTCCAGCTCGCAGGAGATCGTTGTAGACATAGGGTTTGTGAATGTCTCGAGCCCCATGTCGGAGATTGCCTGGATTGCCTCCATGACCCTCTCGCCGATTTTTTCTGTCCCCAGCGGGTAAACGGAAACCTGTATCATGACTTTCATTTTTGCACCGTTTTTCTGAAGCTGGCCACAATCGCCGCCCCTTCCTTGCTCCTTGCGATGTTTCCCCAGGCTTCTTTTGCCCCAAAACAGCAACTGTCTGCCGGGAGGAAGTGGACGCAGGTAGAGATGCTGGCCAGTCCTGGCAAAAAGTCTTTTAGCTTTGAGAATGTCAGGTATTTTGCGGTTTTGTAGACCTCAACCCCTTCCCTGGTTTTTGCCCACGGGCTGTCCGGGTTGAGAACCGCGATTGCGGCAATGCCATCCGGCCTCAGGACCCTCCAGATTTCTTTTGCTGCCTGCTCCTGCTCATCCACAAACTCGAGCGCAAACGAGCAGAGGACCCTGTCAAAGGTCATGTTTTCAAAAGGGAGTGCGGTCAGTTTGCTATTTACCAGCCTTGTGCTTGCGAGCTCGGGTTTTTTTGAGGCCGCATCGAGCATTTTTGTCGATTCATCGATGCCTGTGACCTTCATCCCCGACTTTGCCAGCAAGCTTGTGAAAATGCCTGTACCACAACCTGTATCAAGACACTCAAGGCCTTTTTGTGGCCTTATGGCCCTCATTATTGCTGATGCCTCGGCCAAAAATATTGCTTTTCCGAGTTTTGTTGCAAAAAATGAATCATAATCCGGAGCAAAGCTGTCGAATAGTGCCATGTCTGCAATTATACCTGCATTTGTTTGCTGTTGGTTATAAGTTTGGGTATTCGATGATGATTGTTTTTGTTTCCCCCTGCCATGTGACCTTTGCTCCAAGCGCCTCGGCGACAAATCTCAGTGGGACCAGCGTTTTGCCCGACACGATGACAGGTGGGGAGGCGAGTTTGTATTCAGCGCCGTTGATTTTCGCCTCTTTCTTCCCGATCCATATCTCGACGATGGTTTTGCCAAGCTTGTAGATGACCTTCTTCTCGGATGCGACCCATGTGATCTCGGCAGAAAGTCTTTCGCCGATGAACCTCATGGGGACAAATGTCGAGCTGACAAGGATCATTGGTGGAACATCAAGTGTGTACGTTGCTCCATCATCGGAGGTGGCAGTTTTTGAGCCGATCTGCATTGTCACCATAACATATTTTGTGACCATCACTCTGGCAGTTGCAGAAAGCCCGTTTTCATCCGTTGCAGTGACAATTATTTCTGTCAGGGTCTCGGTTTCTTTTATTATTGCGGTGAATGCGCCATCTTCTTTTTGGGAAAGATCAGCAACAAGCTCCTTTCCTTGCGGTGTTTTGAAGGACAGTTTGGCGCCTGGATCGGCCTTTCCGCTTAAAACAATCTCACCCTTCTTCTGGACAACGACCCCAGGGTTTATGGTTACCTTTGGTGGTATCACTCCGGTTGCAAAGTTTGCTGCCTGTATTTCAGAAAGTGCCCCACCTTTGCAGGCAAAGATTATTTTGAGTTCATGCTTGCTTTTTTGCAGGCCAGAGAGGATGAGTTCCCTTCCCTGTATCCAGTCCGAGCCCTTTGCACCGTCGAGGCTGTATGAATAATTGATATTCTGGTTGAAAGATGCTTTCCAGTCAGAATTCTGGGAGCTTTTTGGCGCCTGCAATTCCGGCAGTGGGCACTCGCTTGATGCAGTCTGGAGGCCGAAGCACCATTTCTCGTAACAGAATGCTGATGAATGTTCGATCTCGAATGCGCATTTTCCGCCCCTTGTGTCCAGCTCTATACTAATATTGTTCTGGCCGGGTTTTATTGTCTGGGTCATTTCTTTGAATGTGAAGCTGTCCCTGTCAAATCCTTTCCACGCGGTCTTGTATTCTCTCTTCGAGTTGATGGTGAAAGTCTGTTTGAAGCTGTCCAGTTCGACTATTCTTTGCATCCAGGGTGGATCGAGTATGTTTTCTCCAAGTGTGGCCATTGGTATGCCAGGTTTTTCGAGATTGAACGACAGCATGCACCCTTTGTCCCTTCTTGTGAAGATGCCGGCATGGGCAAGGTTTTCTGGCAAATTCCCTAGTCCATTGTCCAGTATATAGGTTTTTGCGGGTTCTGCCTCATCGTAGAAAACCTGTATGCCGTCAAATTCACCCATTATCTGTTTTCCGCGCCATACAATCGAATCATTCTGTATTTTCACCATTCTGTTGCCAAGTTTTGCACTTCCAAGCACTTTCATTTGCGGTGTTGGCCCTATGAGAATTGCAGGTCTCTCGGTACTCCCTGAGAAATTGGATGTGATGCTATCACCGCCGTATTTTTGCACCCATGCTTCGGCCCTTTGCACTATTTCCTGGCCATCGCCAGGATCGTAACACACGAGTGGTTTTTGCCATTTAAGCAGGGATATGATGTTCGCGGTGGACATGCTGTGCACGCGATCATCGTTCATCGGTATGATTCCATTGTAATCCGTAAAAACGATCCCTGTTGCAATTTTGGGCAATTGGTACTGCTTTGTTTTGCCTGACAGAACAAAGCTCTGGCTTTCTCCATCGACATAGTAGACCATGAAATTCGTTGGGTATTCTGTGGAATCATTATTTTTAAGGCTCAGGGTGTCGGTTACCTTCCCGTCCTTGTTCTTCCTGAGAAGACCGAATGATGTGGACACCAACTTCGGTGAATTGAAGAAAACCGACCAGAAATCGGTCAGGTTGGCACCTGATATTTCTTCAAGCGTAGTTTTTAAATCTTTCAATATTGGGCCTTCGCCTGGGGCTTGCTTTGAGGAATCATATTTTTTCATGAATTCCTGCATGGCTTTTCTGAACACGTCATTGCCAAGTTTTCCCCTGAGTGCCCAGATAACGAGTGCGCCCTTCTGGTAAACAATATAATCCATCCACTCGCATGCGGCGCTTGAAAGCGGTGGCTCATAGTCTTTTTTGTTTTTGAAATAGATGTCCCTAACACTCTTCAGCTTTGCCTGTCCCTGCTCCGGGGACAATGAGTTGCAATAGAGGATTGCCGAGAATTCAGCGAAGGACTCCACAAGTACCCTCTGGTCTGGGTGGACCGTTGGATTTGGTATTATGCCATTGCCACCAAACCATGAAAGATGCGCGCATTCGTGAGCAAGAAAATCCGGAGTGAATGATTCGTCTTTGAGATATGGCGAGTCTATCACCCATCCGCCATCCAGCCCCTGGCCATTGCCCCTTCTGCCTGTTTGTGCGGCAACAAAAAAATCATTCTCACATGGTTTATTATAGTATTGCCCAAAAAAATCCGCAGACGATTTTGCGGATTCCAGTATTGTCTTGAAAGAGGTGTTGCCCCCCTTGAAACCGTAAACCCTTACGGCATACTTCTCGCCTTCTTCCTTGAATACTATGTAGTCCCCTCCAACCAGCTTTGCGGAATATATGTTTTCGGTTTTTATTTCGATTTTGTATTTGCCATCGCTTTTTGGTTTGTCGCGATACTCCCTTGGCACAAAACTGCCCAGAAGGAACCAGTGGGATGGTATCTTGATTTCGAGATTGAATGTTACCTGTTTGTCTGTCGAAATATTGTCTGACATCGGATACCAGGCATTGTAGCAGTGGAAATGGTACCCATTCGTAAATATCTGTGTTCTGATGCCCTCCGGGCTTGCATAATTCATTGTCCCGCCATAAACAAACCTCAATTTGTGTGCACCGGTTTGCATTTTCTGCGGGAATTCAAGAAAGAAATTGCCTTTGTCGCTTCGCGATTTTATTTCCCTGTCATCAAGGGTTGCCTTTTTTATTTCCAGTTCCGATGTTGCGACGTACCATTGCATCTTGTCAACGGGTATTTCGCACAAAAGGTCGCAAACAAGATCAAATTCATAAGATGATTCCGTAATGATGATTTTTCCTGCAAAACCTTTTATTGTTGCTACGCCCTCTATGGGTCTTGGGTTTTGTTGTGTTTTTTCAATCCACAGGCCTTCGTCCAAGTTGGACTGGACAGCCGTTACAATAAATTGTGGGACAAGAAGATGAAGAACCAACGCAATCGAAATCAAATTTCTGCGCATCATCGACCTCCTGTATAGAATAGTAATGGTTTTCTGGTGCCCAGGTTGTTTACAAAATGTATACAAAATTGATTTATGTTTTTTTGGCAAAAATAGATAAACCTTCTAGAAATTTAAGGTTTATCTTGTCCCTCTGTCCAGCCGGACCCTGTTACTTTTTACTACAAGTGTAATTTTGTTGTCCCAAATTCAAGGTTGCAAAATGACAGCGGAATGGCCAATATTTTCTTGCAAAAAGTTGCAAGACGGTTTTTGGCATGTCAACAGATTATTGTATTTGCTTGATTTGTTTAGTCTATAATTAAAAATTTATTTACTGCAAAAAAGTGCAGTATTTAACTAATAATACTTTATATTTAAATACAAAGAGACAATTGCTTTATATTCATGTTCACAATCTTCAGCTGTTTTTCGCCTAGTCTTGCCAGTAGCCTATGGTGACCTTTTGCGTGTCTTTGTCCCAGGCAATGTCGGCCCCGAAGACTTCGGATATGAATCTTATTGGGACAAAAGTCCTCTTGTTTTTTATCTCTGGCGGAACATCGAGCTGGATCTTCTGGTTACCGACCAGACAATAGTTTTTGCCGACATAAAGAGTCACCTGTATTTCCCCCTTGGAGATATAAATTTCCTCCGTGGCTTTATGCTTCGGGTAAAAATCAACTATACAACCGAAAGCCTCTGAAACAAATCTTGCCGGCACCATCGTAGCGCCTTTGTTTATATATGGTGGCCAGTCAAGTTTTGAAGGTTTGCCATTTATTCTTGCCTCATAAGAGCCAATCCAGAGTTCTACAGTGAAACGCTTTCTTTCGCTCATTACGACAACAACACCGACTTCATCGGCTCCGCCATTTGAATCGACGATTATCTTGCCTGTATAGGAGGTATTTTTTGCCATTCCGGCCGTATCAACGACGACAGGTATGTCAATCGGTGCCTTGCTGATATCAAAAACACCCTGTTTTATTTTAAGCCAGTCAGTTCCTGGACCTGGCCTTATTGTTCCGGACAGGACACCCGAACCCAAATTGGAGATCGTTATTTTTGATTCGTATATCTGGTCTGGCTCACACTGGTTGAAGAAAAGGGTCGGTGGTTCAACCTTGAGCTGTGGTGGTCTGGGCTTAATCGTGATGGTTATGCTTACTACCTTTGTGCCGCCATTGCTTGTTACCACTATTTGCCCTTTTGTTGTCTCCCCGTCCTTGAGCTGTTTGGTGTCAATCTCCACCTTGAAATTTTTTGGGTCTGTGGTGAGCGAGAAATCTTTTGATGAAAGAATTATCCAGTCACTATTTGGCTCCAGGTTCCCTTCCAGTGTCTGGATACCGCCATTCGAGACTGCAAAGGTACCTGTCAGCTGGTCACCCCAGTTCACATCTGTGAACACCAGCTCGGTTGGGTAAACAACAAGCCTTGGTCCTTTCTGTTTTATTTTTATCGTGACCTCTACTTTTGCTGTACCGCCATTGCTCTCGAAAAACACGTTTGCTTTGTAGCTCCTGTTATAATCAAGCATCAGCGTATCTGCTGTTGCAATAAGCTTTTTGTGGTTGCCTTCCCAAGACTGGTATTCCAGTGACAGCCAGGCCATATCTGTCCTTATATTGCCCCTCAGTGTGCCCTCTCCAATGTTGTCTATGAATATCTCGGCCTCACTGTAAATTCCTTTCTCGACTGTTCCGAAATCGATTGTTGGCGGTGTGACCTTGATTATTGGCAAGCCTGTTACCGTAAAGGTTATTATTACAGTCTGCTTTTCGCCATTTGTTGCCTCGACAAGTACGGGTATATTGTAAACTTGCCCTACTACGAGGTTTTTTGTGTCTATCGTGCATATAAACTGTTTTGTTTCTGTTGTCAACATGAACTGGTCTGAAGAAAGCCTCATGTATGGAACATTGAATTTTACAGTGCCTATAAGCGTCCCTTCGCCACCATTCCATACGTTGAAGCTTGTTTTTTCGGTTCTGCCTTTGGGTATTTCCCCAAGGTCGATCCTTATTGGGTCAACCATTAGTTTTGGCGGTCCAGACCTTGTAAAGCAGTAAACATTCCCCCTGTCGAAGGTGTAGACATATTTGTCAAAGATACTTACCCCACCAAGGCCCGCCTGGTCGAGCTGATAACTCCACAGTTCCCTGCCGCTATTTATCTCGACTATCTTGAATTTGGCCTTGCAAGACCCGCAATTTGGTGGCGTATCACCCTCGTTGAGGTAGATGTAGTTGTCAGAAGCCGCCATACAAAGCCTGATCCCGTTTGACATCTTGTATGCCCATTGCTGTGTTGCATCCTTTTTGTTGTAGGCATAAACAACACCCTCATCTGCTCCTGTTATGATCCAGCCGTTTGAGACAATCGGTGTGTGGGCGTAGATGTGACCTTCCCTGTATATCGTTGGATAGCTGCGCCACTGTGTAGATAGATTGCTCGGGTTTACTCTCGCAACGAGGCTTTTTGGTTCTTCAACCTCTACATAATAAAACCTTCTAGGGTCTCTCGGATCGGTGTACCTTTTTACATAAACTGCAACTGATTGCCCTGAGAGAATTATCTCCTCTCCGTCATAAACCGTGAGTATGTCCATCCTCATGTTGCCGTAGTCAAGCTTGTCGACAATGGTGCCATTTGAATCATCAACTGCCACAAATATGGCGCCCCTGATGTACGCACCCAGCCATCTTCCGTCAAAACCGCCTACATGGAGATTGGAGCATGCGATGTAGACTTTCCCGCCTATGAGAGACGGCGATGCTGTTGCCGGTGCATTTGGCAGGCTGGATTTCCACACATAATCGCCAGTGTCTTGCCTTATTTTGTAAAGATATCCACCAGAGCTGTTTCCATGGCTCATGTTCCCAACGGCTATATACAGAAATCCATTCTGGAAGGTTGGTGATGATTCGCAGAATGTTCCATCAAGTGATGTTTTCCAGATGATCTTGCCCTTTAAATCGAAGCAATGAGCGATTATTGATCCAGTGCCGCTGTCTTTTATGCCATCAGAGGAAACCGCCATTACCTTTTTTGTGCCGTCATAAGAGGTGGAAATTACTGGAGAGCCAAGAAAAGCGCTGCCATCAACACTGTATTTCCAGACAACTTCACCAGTGTCTGGCCTCATACAGAAGAAGTTTCCAGAGCCATCGCCTGTGAAAATCAATGGTGTGTCGCCATCCCAGCATGCCACAACATTGTTGTGGGGTGCGGAATCGAAAGGTTTTCTCCACAGGAGCTTCAGTGGTGGCGGGAGTTCGACCGATGAATGGGCCGTATGGAAAGCATCACCATGCATGTGGGTCCAGTCTGGCGTCTTCTCCTCCTGGGAGCGTCCATAAACAGGAAATGCAAACATGGTGACAATCAATAACAGTGTATATACCCTGCGCATTTAATCACCTCTTTGGTAATATTACATTTGTTAAGCATTTTCGGTTCATATTCTTGACACATGGGCATTTACACCCATAATAGTTTTGCCAGTGGGTGGTTAGTTCAGAGGTAGAACGCTTCCCTGACACGGAAGAGGTCAGTGGTTCAATTCCACTATCACCCACCATTTCAAGATGATAGATGCCCAGCCTGAAAGACAACCTTAAGCGCCTCATATCCAGGCCCGTCCGTGTTCTCATGGAGGCCTCCCTTTCCTTCAATGATGACAATTCGTTTATCCATGCTTCATCAGTGTCTTTCTATTTCATCCTCTCGGTAATACCATTTGTGCTTTTTGCCATTTCCTTTGCTGGCAACATTCTCAAACATGATCCGGCCCTCCTGGAGACGGTTTACAAAGGTCTTTCACTGTTTATTGCCAGAACAGAGGCCCTGGAATGGCTGAAGAATTTTATTGACACGATCATAAAAAGTAGTGGAACCACAACAATTACTGGTGTTGTGTCCCTGCTTTTCGTTTCAGTCGGAATATTCAGGAGTCTTGAATACGTCATGAACCACACCTTTGGTGTGAGGCCTAGGAGTTATATAAGATCCTACCTTATCGGAATATCCTTTTCACTAATTCTTAACGTGTTGCTCATACTGGCTGTTGTTGCCTCCCCACTTCTCAATGTTTTGAGTACCACCCAGGGATCGACACTCCACAGGTTTCTTATGAAAATTCCGTGGATCATGACACTGTTCAGCTGGATGTCTAACGCTTTCATATTTGCCCTCATATGTCTCCTGATCTACATGATATTGCCGAACACGAGGCAACGCTTCAGGGATGTCTTCTGGGGGGCTGTAACAGCAGGCATTCTGTGGAACTTGCTGAAAGTGTTTTTTGATCTCTACCAGAGCATTTTTACTGGCTCACAGCCCTTGCTCGGCACCTTTGCCTATGTATTGGGGGCCATTTTCTGGGTATACCTGTCCACATCAATAATAATTTTTGGTGCAGAGGTCTGCATGATATTGAGTCTGCGTTCAAAGGGTGTTCCTGCACCGAGTTTTTCCCAGCTCTTCAGCAAGGCAACCAGAAGGATCGGTCTCAGTGTGCCCTGGGTGTCGAAAACAGTAAAGAAACCTCCCGGGCAAAGCTCCTCTTAGGATTGAAGCCGAGTTGCTCTCTTGCCTTTGTTTGGTCGTACTCGTGAGACAGGCACAGCAATTTGCAGGTGAATTTTGAAACTGGCGGTTTCTTCCTGCCCCAGAGTGTCTGGCAGGCCGATGCAATGGTGAAGGCCATGCCTGTTGGTATTCTCAGTCCCTTGCTTTTCAACCCCAGGGTTTCGCAGGCAATTTTCACCACTTCACTTGCGGTGATTGGGTCTGGGCCTACGATGTTGAATACCTGGAATTCGACACCTTTTTTGGATGAAGCCAGCAGGCAGGCATCCACAACATCTTCAACATGCACCATGTGCCATACCTGGTTTCCTGTTCCTATCATCCTCAAAGGTGTTTTGAGTATCTTGTATATCTTGTCCATGGCCCCATCTTTCATTTCGCCATAGATGAGCGTTGGCCTCAGCACGACAACATCGATGGTAAGTTTTTTACCAAGTCCGAGAACTACCTCTTCACCAGCTCTTTTTGTGTCTCCATAACCAAGACCGGTTCCAAGATCGTCGCCTTCTTTTATTGGTGAATCTTTCCCGTCCAGGCCAACCGCCGAGACTGAACTGATATGGACAAACCTCTTTGCTCCAAGTTTTTTTGCAGCTTCGAGGAGTTTTCCCTGCAGTGTAACATTTGTTTCCCAGAGGTCTTTTGCAGAAAGATGGTCGGAAATGTGGCCAATGCAATTGAAAACGACATCAACATTTTCATTGAAATCCTCAAAAGGAGTGCCTTTGTAATCTTCGAAGAAGGTTTTGCATCCCTGTATCTTCCTCTCTCTCCTGACAGGACAAAAAACCTCATGCCCATCCTTTGCCAGACGTTTTGCAAGATGTGAACCGAGGAACCCGGTTGCACCAGTTACAAGTACTTTCATTTTTCAAACACCGCCAGGATTTGGTCTGACTCTTCGCCCTTGAACGGGGAGCCGTCGAATTTGCCATACAGGCTGATTGAGCTAAATTTTGTTCTTGAGGCATGACGAACCAGGTCTTCTTTTGTCATGATCATCAGGTGTTGCGACATTTCAGACATTTCCCAGGAATTATTTCTTTCGAGCATCACTATCGAAAGCCTGGTGTTTTCACCAACCAGGTCAAATATCTTGAGAAATATCAGGTTTGGTTCGGGTGTTTCTATCAGCTCGTATCTCTCGCCGTTTTTGATCATTTTTCGATAGTTCAGCGTCTGGATTACAAGGATTCCACCAATCTTAAGAACTGATTTAGCATCGGCAAAAAACGAGAGGACCTGTTTTTCATCGTCCAGGAGTGAAACAACGTTGCCAAGCATGAGTACCGCATCAAAAAGTTTTGCCTTGTGTTTTGTTATGTCAAGCATTGACATTGCTTCAAAATCAATGTAAGTCCTTGCCTCCTGAGCATTTCTTTTTGCTTTTTGTATCAGGTTGTCGGAAATATCTATTCCATGCATGTCATATCCAAGCTTTGCAAGCTCTATTGCATGCTTTCCGGTGGCACAACCTACATCAAGGATTTTCTTTGCGTTGCGCGATCTCAACACTTTGTGGAGAAACGGGATCTCGGTTGAGAGTCTTCGGTCCCAGTCGACAAATATATCGTATCTCTCACCTATGTTGTTGAATATCGTCAAAGTGATGCCTCTATTGTTGAGAGCATTTCCTGGTGGATCAGTCCGTTTGAGGCCACAATATGGCTGTTGTAGAGATCAAATGGTTCATTGTTGAAACCCGTGACCATTCCGCCGGCCTCCATGACCATCAGGACACCCGCTGCCATGTCCCATGGCTTGAGTTTCAATTCCCAATAACCATCGAGCCTTCCTGCGGCCACATAGCAGAGATCAAGTGCTGCCGAACCGAGTCTCCTTACGGCATGGGTGTTTAGCAGGAAGGCCGTAAAATGTTTTACATTGTTGTCTTTCAGGTCTCTTGCCTTGTCGTAAGGGAACCCTGTTGCAAGCATGGAAATCTGGAGGCTGTTTCTTTTTGTAACATAGATGTTTTTGTCATTAAGGCACGCACCTTCGCCCCTTTTTGCCTCAAACAGCTCCCTTCTGTTGGGGTCGTAGATGACCCCTATCATTGGTTTGCCATCCTTGTATGCGGCTATCGAAACGCAGTAAACAGGCATTCCATGGGCATAGTTTGTTGTCCCGTCAAGAGGGTCTATTATCCATGACCATCCTGAAGTTCCCTGTTTGCTGAATGCCTCTTCTGACAGTATGGAATCGTCTGGGAAATTCGATTCTATGGTATTTGTTATTAGTGTTTGCGACCTGTAGTCGGCCTCTGTTACAAGATCGCATGTGGAGGATTTTGTGCGCGTGTTCAGGTCGCAGAATCTCATGTCCAGTAGCAGCGTACCTACGTCAAGTGCTAGTTCAGAAGCTATTTTGAACCTTTGTTGCATCTGGTATGGCACCCTCTTTTGCCAAGCGCCTGTATTCGTACCAGGCCGAGCGAAGAATTTTCTTGTCTTGTGGAAAAGTCAGCAGTCTTATGGCTTTTGCTGGCGGGACGACCAAATAATAGGAGAAGAATGCCTCTGTCTTTACTTTTCTCGATTTGGCAAGCATCAGAAAATATTTGACCGACTTATCGATCAAGTTGTTTTCATCTATCTTGAACTGATAGTGTGTGTCACCGATTGGTTTTATGGGCTCAGCCTGGAGGTGCGTTTCCTCAAATACTTCCCTTATTGCGGCCTGCTCGTGTGTCTCGCCCTCTTCAAGGTGGCCTTTCGGGAGTATCCAGTTTTTGTTGCTTTTTCTTTGCAGGATTACAACTTTTCCTTCTAGAAACACAACTCCTCCTGCCGATTCTTCATGCGTCATGGGGACAATATTATCCGATTGGGGGTAGTTATTCAAGCTCATGGTCAGGTTTTTCCGGAATGGTTATTTTTATGTAATTGCCAAATGGCAGCGTCCTAACTTCAAAAATACCGCCCATTGCCCTGGTAAATTCTTTTACATACGAGAGCGCAAGCCCGACTGATCCTGGATGTTCCTCAAGGGTTTTTGATGGTATCCTGGTGAAAGCGTCTGAAATATAATCCAGGTCCTCCTTGCTCCATTGTTTTCCGTCATCAATTACTGACAACACGAGATCTCTGCCTGTTATTTTGCAATAAAACCTCATCCTGTCACCTTTGCGCAGATAACCTAGTGAAGCCTTGCAAAGATTACCTATTATCTTCGAGATGACCTGCCTGTCCAGCATGAGGGGGGTGTTTTTTCCAACAAACATGTTTTCGACAGTTATCCCTTTTTGATCAGCATTTTTCATCATCTTCCCCGTTTCCTGAAGGAAAAGGTCCGAGAAGTAATTCCTGCTGTTGTGAAAGGTAAATTTTCCATTCTTGAGCCTTCCAAGATCAATCAGGTTTTCTATAAGCCATGAAAGCGATTCTGCAGATTGGGATGCTATGCTTATAAATTCAATCTGTTCTTTTGTCATGCTTGGTTTCCTCTGGCCCAAAAGCTCAAGAAAACCAATAAGCGTTGTAAGGGGTGTTCTCAACTCATGCGTCATTGAAGCTATGAACTCGTCCTTGCCCCTGTTCATCTCCTCCAGTACCTTTATTTTGTCCTTCAGCTCCTCATCAATGAGGTTTTTTTGTATTGCCAGTGCAAGCTGGTTTGATAGGCTTTTCAACATGTCCATGACGTCAGTGTTGAATGCATTGCCAATCTTTGAAGCAACGAAAAAATACCCTTTTATTTTTCCGGAAACTTCCACCTGTAAAATGGCCTGGGATTTGAATGGCAGATCAGATATTTTGGGCAAAATTTCATTGTCATGCTTATGCACTTTTGCGTGCTTTTTAAGGGCCGCCATCAAAATTTCGCACTCGTTTTCGCTGGCACCATTACAAAACTGGTCCCTTGTTGACAAATCATCCATATTGAAGAGCGAGAGTAAAAGAGCATCCACAGGCAAGACATTGTTGATCGCTTCCCATGAGATATCAAACATTTCCTGAATCGTGGATGCCTGATCGATGAATCCGGATGTATCGACCAGACCCTTCAATATGTTTGCTTTTTGCTTGTCTCTCGAGATTCTTGTTGCCTCTTCCGTCACATCCCTTGTGTGAAGGAACAGTTTTGGCCCGTCACGAGAGTCTATGTAGGCTGATTTTATCTGGACAATCCTGTTTGTTGAGATGATCTGCTTTTCGGAATAGCCAGAGTTTATTGTCTCGTGGAAAAAGTTTGAAAGATCCAGTGCATTGGTTAATTTTGGCCCGATACCATCAAGTGGTGAAAACCCGATCATCTCCTCTGCCGCCTTGTTTGCACTTTTTATCCTGTATGTTTTTGGGTCTACGCTGATTATGCCTTCCCTTTCAAATTCCAGCATTTGCAGGATATGTTCCTGCGATGTCCCAGGGAGCATCGAGTATATTTCCAGTTTTAGCTGGAACTGTTCGCATAAGACAAGCAGCATGAATGAAATGGCAAAAAGAAGCAGCGAAAGGGAGACAAAAACCATTGACTGATAGCTGGGAATTTCTGTTGGAAATGGGCCTGGAAGCAGTAAAAAGACCTCTGAGGCAATGATTGAAATGGTCATGCCTGAAATTATTGATGTGGCCATTTTTTTAACAAAATCTGCCGGCTTGCTTGCCACCATCCTTGCAGTTTCATAAACAATGATTAATTGCAGGGCGTATCTGGCAAGAATTGTTGTGATCTCGAAAGGTTCTTGTTTCCCGTAAATGTGGAAAAAGAAAATCACAGAAAGTATTGCAAAAAAGACCAGACAAACCGGCACGAACCATCCA
Organism: Caldisericales bacterium; assembly: GCA_012517765.1. Lineage (GTDB taxonomy): Bacteria > Caldisericota > Caldisericia > JAAYUI01 > JAAYUI01 > JAAYUI01. The sequence continues at coordinate 49,617 of JAAYUI010000021.1, forward strand.
GGCTTTTTTCTGTATGCTGGAAAATCGGGCCTTGCAAAAATTAGATAAACCATATACAGCGAGTAAAGCATTATTAGAAAAAATGATGAAAGGGTGGTGCCGGAAAGCAGGAGAAAGTCGGCACCAAGGCCTGACAGATGGGCAAGTGACAGGTACGCCATCATCAAGAAAATGACCAGACCGGCCAGGTAGATTTTCTTTACCCTGTAATTCAGGGTCAGTGTTACAAAAAAGTATGTGGCAATACCAATTAAACAGAAAATCGCATTATATATTGAAATGGCCTGTCCGTAATTTGTGACCTGCCATGCAAAGGGAAGATATGGTACAATTATCCCAAAGGCCAGAATAGAAAAAAGTGCCAGCCTTTTTCCTGCATCCATTGTGTTCATGCTACCTGTTTTGTGGAAATCGGCAATAAGGCTTATTTTTACAACTTTAACATCAATTTTTTTATAATAGGGTGCGTCCGGTTGTTTCTGTAGTTTAAGGTGCGGGCATGAATGATTAAATCCTGAAATCCAAACCACTTGACAAACAATATATATGTACTAAAATTTCCTTTCGTGCTTGGAGTATAGCTTGACTTTCAATCTTGTTGGGCGACCCTTGCTTGCGAAGAATAGCCCTATTTCGCAAGCGCCATAAGTGAAATTAGCACTCCGGCCAAAGATATTTGTAACTAAACATATTATGCGTTTGAGGTGATAGATGCCTACTATTAGTCAATTGATTAGGCACGGGAGACAGACTCCCAAGACCAAGTCTAAGACGCCGGCTCTCCAAGAGTGCCCGCAACGTCGCGGAGTGTGCACGGTAGTCCGTACCATGACGCCAAAGAAGCCGAACTCGGCCTTGAGGAAAATTGCCAAGGTCAGGCTCTCAAACGGCATTGAAGTGCTTGCTTATATTGGTGGAATCGGACACTCCCTGCAGGAGCACTCCGTTGTCATGGTAAGGGGTGGACGTGTCAAGGACCTTCCTGGCGTGAGATATCACATTGTCAGGGGAACCCTCGACACAACAGGTGTTGAAACACGCCGCCAGGGTCGTTCAAAATACGGCGCCAAGCGCCCGAAGAAGTGAGGAACGCATGCCAAGGAAAAAATTAGTTCTCAAAAAGAGGCAGCGCCTTGACCCGATCTACCAGAACTACCAGATAGGGAGACTCATCGGCAAGATCCTGGTTGAAGGAAAGAGGATCAGAGCTGAACAGATCGTTTATGGTGCCCTTGATACCGTGGCCAAGAAAACCGGAAAAACCCAGGTTGAGGTCATGGAGGCCGTCATAGACAGGTGCCGTCCAAGGGTAGAGGTAAAGCCGCGCCGTGTTGGTGGAGCAACCTACCAGGTTCCTCTCGAGGTCACTGTTGAAAGGGGCGAAGCCCTTGCAATCAAGTGGCTTGTAATGTACTCGAGGAAGCGCTCAGGAATGCCTATGAGGCAGCGTCTTGCTTCAGAAATGGCGGATTCCCTTGCAGGTCAGGGTGGCGCCTACAAAAAGAAAGAAGACACACACAAAATGGCCGAGGCCAACAAGGCCTTTGCCCACTACCGCTGGTAGTGAAATTTTTTTTATGCAGGACCTTGAAAAGATAAGAAACATCGGCATCATTGCCCACATTGACGCCGGAAAGACCACCACCACAGAGCGAATACTCTATCTTTCCGGAAGAATAAGGAAAATGGGCAATGTTGATGACGGCAACACAACCACCGATTACATGGACCAGGAGAGGGAGAGAGGCATCACTATTGTTTCTGCCTCGACAGCCTTCGAATGGAAGGGGCACACGTTCAACCTGATTGATACCCCCGGCCATGTTGATTTCACGGCAGAAGTGGAAAGATCGCTTCGCGTGCTCGATGGTGTGATCATTGTGCTGTGCGGAGTTGCCGGTGTCCAGCCCCAGACTGAAACGGTTTGGCGTCAGGCCAATCGTTATGGGGTGCCCCGCCTTGTTTTTGTAAACAAGCTTGACAGGGTGGGTTCGAACCTTGAAAACGTAGTGGGTAAGATCCGTGAAAGACTTGGTGCCAATCCGGCAGTGCTTCAACTGCCAATTGGTGCCGAAGATGGCTTTAAAGGGGTCGTTGACATTGTCAGGGAAAAGGCTTTTGTCTGGTCGTCCGTCGAGGATGGCACAAATATGGAGATTGGCCCTGTTCCTGAAGATATGGTTGACGACGTCAAGCTTGCCAAACATCAATTGATCGAGACCCTTGCAGACTCTGATGAAGAAGCTCTTAACATATATATAGAGACTGGAACGCTGACAGAGGACCAGATTGAGAAATTTGTCAGATCCGGCTGCATAAAGGGTGTCATAACCCCGATCCTGTGCGGCTCATCGTTTAGATACAAGGGTGTCCAGCCACTTCTTGATGCTGTAATCTCCTACCTCCCATCACCACTTGAAAGGCCTCCGGTCAAGGGGACAAACCCGAAAACCGGTGAAGAAATTGTTCGCCATCCAAGTATTGATGAACCTACTGCAGCCATTGTCTTTAAAGTAGTCAGCGATCCTTTTCTCGGCACGATGTCTTTTGTGAGGGCTTATTCCGGTTCTGTGAAAGCAGGGACCTATATCCTTAACTCTACGACAGGCAAAAAGGAGAGGGTAATGAGATGCCTTCACCTTCTGGCTGAACAAAGAGTGGATATTCCAGAGATTCTGGCAGGTGATATCGGGGGTGTTCTTGGTTTCAAAGAAGCCGTTACAGGCAACACCCTTTGTGACGAGAGCGACCAAATACTGCTTGAATCAGTCATTTTCCCTGAACCTGTTGTCTCGATGTCTGTAGAACCACCAACCAAGGCCGATGAAGACAAACTCAACAATGCACTGAGAAGGCTTGCTCTCGAAGACCCAACGTTCCAGGTCAAGTTTGATCAGGAGTCCTACCAGACAATCATCTCTGGCATGGGCGAGCTGCATCTCGAAGTGATGGTTGAGAGGATAAAACGGGAGTTTGGCCTTCAGATAAGGGTTGGAAAACCCCAAGTCGCCTATCGCGAAACGATTGGTAAAGAAACGATTGCCAGGGGCCAATATATTAGGCAGAGTGGCGGAAAAGGCCAGTATGGTGATGTTCTTCTGAGGGTTTCACCTTCAGAACGAAACGCTGGTCTGGTCTTTGAAAACCAGGTTTCCGAAGCAGTTGTGCCAGCCAGATTTGTTTCCTCGGTTGAACGTGGTGTCAAGGATGCCATGGAGTCGGGCCCGATGCTCAGCTATCCAATAACCGACATCAAAGTCGAGTTTATTGATGGAAGTTTTCATGAAGTCGACTCTTCAGATGTTGCATTCAGGATAGCCGCATCGATGGCGCTAAAAGAGGCAATGAAAAAAGGCAACCCCCAGCTTCTTGAACCAATCATGAAACTTCAGGTTATCACGCCGGAAGAATATCTTGGAGATGTTCTTGGATCGCTTTCCAAGAGAAGATGCAAGGTGGAAAAGCTTGACCGCCAGGGCGTGTCGCAGGTCATAGAGGCCATGGCACCAATGGGCGAAATGTTTGGCTATACCACGGAACTCAGGTCCCTCTCGCAAGGAAGGGCCACCCACTCGATGGAATTTTCACACATGGAAATCGCGCCACTGCAAGTTAGAGATGCAGTGATTGCGGCGGTCAGGGGAATACCCTGGTCCGGACAATAATTTTATTTTATAAAAGGTAACCAAAAGGAAGAGAGGAGTCATATATGGCAAAACAAAAATACGAGCGCACAAAACCGCACGTCAACGTCGGAACGATCGGCCACATCGATCATGGCAAGACGACACTAACGTCTGCCATCACGAAGACCCTCGCCACCCTCGGCCACACCGTAGCAAAGGCC
>JAAYUI010000231.1 GCA_012517765.1 Caldisericales bacterium
AAAGACCTTGCGGATTGGCTGTTAGTTTCTGGTATAATCTGGCATGTAAGACGGAGAGGTCGCATAGCTGGCCTAGTGCGCTCGCTTGGAGAGCGAGTATACCGAAAGGTATCGTGGGTTCGAATCCCACCCTCTCCGCTGATTTGTTTTAATCCCGCGCCTGCGCCGGCTTACTCCCCATGTGTTGCCTCAAACATCGCCTAGGCTCATTACCACTCCCCAAGCCATGCTAAAAGAAATAAGTTATAGAACTTACTTTCTATATTGGCACGAAATTCCCCTCTTTCATCCCCCAAATTCTCGTTTTTTCACTTTTTGGGGGCATGAGCAAAGAAAATGCCTGCCTTACTTGATAGCAGGCATCTCTCTAGCTAATTTAATCTTCTGTTGAACTCTTAATATTGCAAAGATGAGCTAAATTAGGGTAACGCCTTGCATACCATGTTTCTACCTCAAGGATATCGCTTTCATTAAGCCCGTACATCTGATAAATTATCTGATCGATTTCTTTTTGTTCATTGTTTAAGTAATCATATCGAGGATTTTCTTGTTGTTTCGCGATAATTTTATTAACAAGCGTAACTACTTCATCTGAAACAGTTGAAAGCAATGGTAGTTCTTTGTTTTCATTAACTTGGAAATTTACAGTATGATCTATAAAATTTTTCCCTAATAATTTAATGATTTTGCAAGCGAAATTACCCAAAATCATATGGTTATTAAAATTAGAAAATACCGAAGACCCACCAACATCAAATACTCCGAGAGAGTTTAATCTCAAATTCGGCGCATAAACGCCAGTATAAGATAAAGTTAAACCTTCTCTAAAGTAATACACTTTGTTTTGAAATCTTGAGCATAAACCCGTTCCACCTTTACCGTCTCTTTCATTATAAGTTAATGTTTTCAGCCTGTTGACTGCCCATGTGCTCCAATCAATAAAATAATTTGTAGGAACGTAATAATTTGGTAGCCAACCCGATTCTGTATCGCTCTCTCCGCCCTTATCATACGGAACAATATATCGCCCTTCGAACCAACGGTCAGGGTCAAAATTAGGCTCATCTTTGCTTTTATGAATACCAAATTCAATGACTTTTAGCCGGGGCCTTTCGTTCGTAGCAATTTCCAGAAGTTCATCGTTTGTGAGCAAGTATTGCTTATATGGTGTAATATCACGATAGGAATCACGTGTGCCAGGGTTCTGAAAAAGATATGCTTTATTATCACCTGTTTGCAAACCTACTTTAACCTCGGCAATATCACCAAATCGTACGAGTTCTATCAAGTTTCCATTCATATAGATTTGCCGTACTGCAACTTGTTTTCCCCCAATGGTTTTGGTAATGCTCGCAACATCCACGTCCTGCATAAGCGTAAAAAGCTTTGGGCTGGCGACAAATATGGGCAAGTTTGAGTTTTTCTTAATGAGTGCTTGTTGATATTGGTAAACAGCATATTGGGGGGTAGATTTTCCAATGTGATTTTCCAAGTGATATAGTTTTTCTCTAAGTTCTTGGCTTGCCTTTCTGGTAGAAATATTCGTTAAATCTGCAGCGATCAACTGATTGTCATTGCTAGGCAATTTGCTAATACTTAATATGCAAACATTGACTGTAGCATTGAAACAGTCCTGGTGTAACCGGATAATTTTATGGATTCTGTTTTCTAATACTTGTTGACGCAAATTTCGATGGGTTTTAATGGTTAGCCAGGTATCCGAAACAATTAGTTCCAACACCCCACCATCTTTCAGGAAGCGTTTAAGCGCTGTCGAGATAAATATCCCGTAGCTATCGCGGTTGCCCAATTGATGCTGTTCTTGTATGTCTTTATCAACCAGAACACCATACGGAGGGTTTCCAATGACGATATCAAAGCCATTTACGTTATTTCCATGCTCATCTTTTCGGTCATAAACTTCGGAGAAGTGAAAATCGGGTTTGAAGAGTTTATAAGTGCCATCTTTTATTTTTTGGTCAAGAGATCTCAATTTTTTGAGAGTTTCTTGAGCCTTTTGGGCTGTCCTTGCGAATTTCTGGTTTTGCATCTGTTCGAGATAAGCCTTCTCATAACTTTCACGAGCGTGCGATATCAATTGACGTTCAAGTTGGTCAAATTCTTCTTTAAGTCGGTGCTTATCAGCTTCGTTTTCTGTTAGGTAAAATCTATCCTTGACGTTAATCATTTGCTCTTTGAGCTGCTGAGCTTTCTGGTCACCAGAAAGATAGCTTAATTGTGTGCCCTCAATCTGCTCATTAAAGATATCGATCCCATCAATTTTTTCTTGTAATGCATTACCGACACGGAATTGAAAATCGAGGTTAGGGAGTGGTTCAGCCAAGCTCTTATCGTAATCCACGATTAGAGCAAGCCATAGCCGCAGCTTGGCAATTTCAATCGCGCCGGGATCAACATCAACGCCATAGAGACTATTTTTAATTAAATGTTTCTTTAAGGAAACCTCATTGATATTCCGGCCTACTTTTACATCCAAACGTTTTCTCAGCTGAATAATTACATTCATTAATTCAACAGGAAAAGCTGCCGAACCCGTTGCTGGATCCAGCACTTTGATGTCTTCTAACTTTTTATCGATCTGTCTAATTTGATTAGGCGTTAGGTAATCCAGCTTATCTTGTTCGTCATCGATTAGCATCTGTAGCGTCTTCAATGAAATTCCTGTTTCATTGTGTAAATATTGCTTAATGGCATCAATGACCATGAAATGAACGACTTCCCTCGGGGTGTAAAAAGTGCCCTTTTGGTTTCTTTCCTCTTCCGCTAAGGTGTTTTCAAAGACCTTACCGAGCATTTCCGGATCTATCGATACTTCTTGATCAGTAGGGGTATTTTCATCAACAGTAAAGTTGTAGATCTCGAAATAATTAAGGATGATATCCCGCAGGAAATCATCGCGGTAGAAAATCATAATCCTTTCTTTAGCCATTTCATGTTCAAGATCGCTATGCTCAAACAAACCGCCGTTGAGATAAGGCGTGTTCTTAAATTGTTGCCTTATTCTTTCCGGACGCTCCTTTTCAGGTTTAGCCAACACATCGAAAAATAGAGGAGCAAGAATTTCCTGATAGAGGTTATACTTGGTTTGATCTTCAAATATCTTACGGATAAAGTCACTTCTACCTTCAATCCATCCTTTTCGTAACAAGAAATACAGGAAAATGATGCGGCCTAAAAAAGTTAGATTAAAGCTCTTTACTTGCTCCTGATAATCCTCAGGCTCATATTTTGATTTCAACCAAGAACAAGCAGTATATTTATTTGCCTCTTCGAATTCTTTTTGAGTTTTTTCTAATATTGTTCTGAAGCCATTGAAGAAATCATTGGTAACTTTTTCCACCGAGAAGGCATCTATAATTTTTTCTAGCGAGCTAAAGTTACACTCCCCCACCCGCTGCAAAAAGGTCTTGTTGGTCAGCTGCGGGCTGACGAAGTAAGTAAAGCGCTTGAAGGTAGACCAATCCACCTTTGTGCCATGGTAATCGGCATACACCAGCGAAAAGCGGAAGTTGCCCTGGGCATCATAAAACACAAAGATGCCGGCACCCTGTAGAGCATGTTTAAGCACCTTCTTAGCCAGGTCATATTGTGCTTTTTTGCCGCTGCGCTCCGAGAGCGCTTTATTTACCATGAAGCTATAAACCCCCAAGATTTCCGCGTGCTCCAAGGGCAGCTCTCCCACATCCAGTGCTTGGCTAAAGTCTTCCGAAGAATACTCCTGCATAAGGTTGCGGTTAGGCTTAAACGCTGGGTTCTTATCGCTGAGGAAATCAATTAACCCTTTATTGCTAAACTGGTCAATAAGCTTTTGAAGCATTTGATTGTTCATAGCACCTGATTTTCTATGGCAATGATGATTTCTTTGTGGGTTTGTTTGAGCTGCTCTTTTTCTTTTTCCAAGTAATCTGCACCTAACTCTGTTTTCAGTTGCTCGATTTCTACGATCAGCTTGGCGCGTTTATCCCCATTGGTCGTCTCCAGGTTAGCAATACGCCGGAGCGTGTAATCGGGGAGAGTGGCATAATCTCTGATATCCTCGAGCAGCATTGCAATGAACTGCTCGTACTGCGCCAATTCTTCATCTTTTTTAGCTAAGTTGAGTAAGGTTTTTAGGTTATTGTAAGCCTTGGTTTCGATGCTGTTAGCGCTCAGAGCCTCACGGGTTTCTTCTAAAACTTCTTTGGTTTGTTGGTAATGCTGCCAAAATGCCTCACTGAGCGGCAGGGCAGGCTCATCATCTACACATTCAATATGTGGCAAAGCCTGCTCGAAGCTAAGCGGGTAAGGCTTGCCCTCGACCTCGCCGTTATAAGCCTTCGCCTGAATGAACAAGCGGTTTTTGCGCATCAGGACCAGCAGCTCGTTTTCAGCGCCAGCTTTTG
>JAAYUI010000144.1 GCA_012517765.1 Caldisericales bacterium
CTTCCGGAACAATTTCAATATCCATAGTTAACCCAACGGGTGGCGAATTTTCAACCAGGATCTATCCGTTAGTTTTTCTTGTCAAGAGGAGGGCACGGGTCGTTCCCGTAACTATCCTTGTCACGAATCTGCCCGTTCGGTCTGTGGATCACCACTTCCGATTGTTGATTTCTTGCAATATCACGGGCAACATTAATAGCTTCAGACTGGTTATCTGTTTTTTTCGTGATCCGTGAATTCCCTTCCCCTCGTACGCCCCACCGATTGTCTTTGGTGGGTACTACGTGTTGATTTTTACCTGCCATATTTCACCTCTACCTGGTAGTGTACTTTTTCCAAGGAATTGCTTGCAGTGGTACCGACGCCAGGAACTTTGATATATCTCGCCTGCCATAATACGTAGGGACGCCGTGATGATCTTGAGCCATAAGCACAATGGGCAAACCGGGAAAGAATTGCTGGAATCCCATAATTGCTTCGTCCGCTTCAATGTGGTTGTCAATTACAGACTTTTTCACAATCACAACAGCAAAGGTTACGCCTTGTTCTTTTACGACAGCACCTTGAAAGGTCATGGTTTTCTCCTCAAGCAAAAAAAGGTAAATGGTATGTCGCTCCGAAAAACCTCGAGCAATATGCTGCATTGCCGGCTGATCTCACCGAGGCAGTCCGTGAGCGCTCTAAATTAAAATTCAAAACCTACCTACGGACATTCAGGAAGGCTCAGTAAATTATTCGGCTGTTCGCCATCCGCCTCCGTCTTCAAATATTTGTGCCCTTGAGCGCTTTTGGCCACGATTACCCAGACCGATCGCCCGTTAACGCTCACGTAAAATCTCCATTTACCGCTTTCGATACCTGCGATTGCATCCTGCTGCGAGAGCTTCCATCGACCGCCGTCAGGGTTAACTCCGCCGATTGCCAGGATACGCTCATGAGGATTGTATCGATCGCTTTTATTGATGCATCTAACCTGATGATCACTTGCCATTTTTTTTACTCCTTATAGTTCAGCCCTCATTTTTGATGATGGCCTTAAAATGGGCTTACCGCATTTCTGAGGATAACCCTTGATGAAGGTGGTTCGTTTCTTCTGTGTATTTCTCGAAAAGCGAAATTCACAGAAAATTACGTTATTGACGTAATTATACACGGCCCAATAAATTATGTCAACAGCGAAATTTATTTATTTTTACGTCTTGACAGAAAACACACTTGCTATTATATTTATTAAGGGGAAGATTCCGATTCCGGAGGTGAACAATGAGCCTGGGAGAAAAACTCAAGGCGATTCGTAAGAATAGGCATAACCTTACCCTAAGCGAGGTAGCCGAGAAAACGAACTTATCTGTGTCATTTCTTTCAGATGTAGAACGTGGCCGTACAAAACCTTCCTTGGCCACATTAGAAACATTGGCAAATTTTTATGCAGTAAATATTAGCGAACTTGTTGACGAACAAGAAAAAAAACCATTAGCTGATAACGATTTATTGCCGCAGGGATTAAAGGACCTCCTGTTGGAAGACCCAAATATCGACAGGGATATAATTGATGTGATGGTTCTAATGGAACATCGAGCGAAGAAGAAGCCGGTCTCCAAAGAAGAGTGGTTAAGTTACTACCATTCCCTAAAATGGATGATGGGAAAATAACCAACGAGGTAAGACGGGATAATGGGGATCAGCACATTCCGCCAAGCAAAACAACGCTTGATAGATATTGTAAAGCTCACTAAAACAAAATATGGCTATGATTCCATAAACGGTTATATAGGGATCAATGACCCACTAGCCATAAATTTGGGGATAGAAGTCGAAGAGCGCAGGCTGCAATTCGACTTTGGAATATATTTGACTTCCGAACCAGGCATACGACCAAAACCAGTTATTTGGTTGGATACTTCCTCAGCCGACCAGGAACATATTAACTTTACCTATTATCATGAAATCAGCCACCATCTAATTCGGCAAGATAATGAGATTTACGAATTTCTTAATGACATCGCAGGACAAAATGATGACTTCGATAGTCTCATTGATCGTTTTGCTAACATAGGCGCGGCTGAATTCTTGATACCCTCAGACGACATCTTCTCTATCCAACAAAATCAAGGTTTTAGCATCCAAATACTTCCGCAGCTCGATGAATGTTATCCAGCTTCAAAACCCGCAATTGCCATTCAACTGGCACAATGTGCTGCTCATCGATGTTTTGTCGTTGTTTGCCAATTTGGGATCTTACCAACCAAAAGCGAAAGCCAACCGGAACTTATGAAATCTGAAATTACTGGCACACGGAGGCTTTATGTTCAATATTCTTCCAATTCGCCAAGTCAAGAAAAATATTCCATTGGAAAATATTCGATAATTCCCGAGAACCATTTACTCTATACCGCATATAAATCACAAGATTATGTATCAGGAAATGATCATATACCCTTCAAAAACGGAAACAAAAATTGGGCCGTGGAGTGTGAAGGCCTTTACTACAAAGGAAAGGTATATGGGGTTTTTAATTTATCGAAACCAAACTCACCCGGCGCTTCTCAACTCAGCTTATTCTAAAATCGCACAGACACGCATTTACCTGAGCAATTTTCTCGACGATTACTGAGGTCCCCAGAATCATTCGTTGGAATGCATCTATAACAGCAACCACAGAGATCAAGCCTACTCAACTGCTCTAAAATTACATCCAACCGAGTGTGGTTTCCCCAACATCGTCCAGGATAGCCGTTCCACTACATTCCACCAAATGCCAGGAACTTCATACCATTCTGCGCCGGCAACGCCAGTGGGAATGTCTGGATCAGGTGCAGTTACTTGATCGAGGAAGCCGCCTGGATGAATCGCGACTTCGGTATAAACCATGCTATAAAGGGGTCCAAGCGCGGCTAAAGATATCATCATCCCCCATCCACAGCGCGAAGGTTTGACCGTTTGGGCTGCATCAAATCGATCCTGGATAAACTCAGTATAGGTCAATCCCGCCGGCGCTCCAGCCACATCCATAGGCTGATTGGCCTTAAATCCAATGAAAATCAGGCTTGCGCAGACCATTACCACGACCGCATTCCAGAGTGCTTTCCATAAAACATGAATAATTCCTGCGATCATTTCTACTCCTCTTTCTTTTCAACTCTATAGCTATCTTCAGGCTTTTGACCTTCGCTGACCATCAAATTACCGAATCTCAATTCTTCCCGATACATCCGGTCGATAGAAATCTCGACTACATCACCTTCACTGCGCCCCATATTGCCGGCCAGATCTTTCAATTGGCGAACACACTCATAACTTAGTCGAAAAGAACGTACTGGTTTGGTGGGTGAGTTTTTCCTTGGCATTTTGGCTCCTTAATCAAGATGGATAGATTGTAATACATATGTATTA
>JAAYUI010000058.1 GCA_012517765.1 Caldisericales bacterium
ATAGTTCAGCTGACGGCAATTACGTCAACAGGCTGGAGCTTTAGAAGCTGGAGCGGCTATGTTTTCGGTTCAGACAATCCTCTATCCATAATCATTGAGGGCAATGTGACCGTCACCGCTACGTTTGATCCTTTGCCGTTCGATATAACCTTTAGCGTAAAAGACGCGGAAGGACTGCCTCTTCAAGGCGCAACGGTACTATTTAATGGCCAGACAAAAAACACCGCAAGCTGTGGTTGCGCAACTTTCAGCAGTGTTCTTGCCGGCGAAAAGACCTACTCAGTCAGCAAAGCCGGTTACAATGCCTCCTCGGGTAGTGTGGTTGTCGATTCAGACAAAACGGTCAATGTTGTCCTAAATATCGCTTCGTATGATGAAGTCGATTTGGACGGACCTGTGTACAGCGGAAACAGGCTTCTGGTATCTAATGAGAGTACCAGCGACAACACTACTCAATACACCGGTACTCTTCCGAGCTTCACCGATCTCTCTGTCTATACCGATTTAGGGCTCGACATAGAAGCATATAGAATGAATCCAGTTCTGGATTTTGATCCCGGAGATCTGAACCACCTGGATATTCGACCCGATTACGAACTTTCCGCTGTCGGGGACACAAGACAATTCTGGGTCTTGAATTTCGTTACACAAAGAGACTATCAGATCACTGCGACTTTACAGGCAATTGGTAATAAGGCTTTGGTATGGGCAGAGGACACAACGACAATAAATAATGCCAGAGCACAGCAGATTGCAGCCGAATTCGACAGCGTCATATACTCTCTAATAGTCGAGAACTTCTACTCTCCTTCAGATGTTAACGACGATGAGAAAGTTGCGATCCTGTGTTTCGATATAGTTGATGGATTCACCGGTTCCGGAGGTTACTACGCGGGGTATTTCTGGTCGAAGGATCTGTATCCTCGAAATGCCAGCAATCCATACTCGAATGAAATGGAGATCTTCTATATCGACACATACCCATTGATGGAGTATCCTAGAGGGTCTCAAATCGACATCACGAGATCATACTCTACGATTGTCCATGAGTTCCAGCATATGGTCAACCATAACAGGAATGTGTTCGTTGAAAGTGGCTCTTCGATGAAAGTCTGGCTCAATGAAGGGCTTTCTATGGCTGCGGAGCATATTTATGGGGGAGTACAGACGGGTAGGATAAGCTTTTTCAACAACTCCACAGCGATACGCGACGGGAAATCGCTCATTAGATGGGAGAACTCTCTGGCCGACTATTCGCTTAACTATCTGTTTTTGCAGTACGTAAGGACACAGATGGGAATCGGAAATTCGATATTTAACGAGATTCTACTCGATACGGCGAACGACTACAGGGCGGTCGAAAATGTGGTGAAGAAGTATATATCTCCCACAAAGTCTTTTGGCGATTTCATGACCGATTTCAGGCTCGCACTGCTCCTCAAGAAGACCACAGGACCTTATGGTTTCATGGGCGAGAGTTGTTTCAACTCGGTGAGTCCGCTGCTCTATGCCGGGACCGGGAAGAACCTTTATGGCGGCGGAGCCCTTTATAAGTCCATCGTCGGCTCTTTTGAAAACCCGGGAGATGCCGGAGCGAGCATACAGTATGCGGGAATCACTCTCGAGTAAATCCACCAACAAAAGAGAAAGAGCACACGTTACGTGTGCTCTTTTATTGTATAAGTCAAGATTGCTTGGCTATTTGGAGAGCTCGGCAAGGCATTGCGATACTAATTCGTCTCCTATATAGCAGAGAATAACGACTGCCGTTGCATCCTTATTCGTCCAGAAAGCCGCAATTTCAACCTTTCCTTCTTCATCCGGGAAGGCTTCCTCAGGTACGGGAGTCTGCTCTTCCGGGTCGATGCCGGGATATATGAATCTCACCCTAGTGATTTGCGGATCGAGTTCAAGAACCACTTCATATTTGCAGCCAAGGAAGAAATTCTCGAGAATAAAGACGAATTCCTTAGAGATAACGGCTTTTGCGAATCTCGCTTCAAGTTCTCTATCACCATCGACTGTGAAACTGTACTCTGCGCTTTCGCTGACCAGCAATCCATCTTCATACCAGCCGGTGAATAGGTAGCAGTCGCTTACCTGCGCGGTGACGGTCGCTTCATCACCAAAAGAATAAACTCCCCCACCGCCCACCGTACCGCCCTCTTGAGGCTCGACAACCAGATTAACAGTGTACTGATTTCTCGCAAAAGTAGCGGTTACCGACTTATCACCGTTCATGTTTATCTCTGTTGGGTTCTCAGAACCTTCGAGGTCACCTCTCCAGCCGACAAATCCCCAGCCGTTATCTGGTACCGCCGTTAACTCGACGATCTCGCCGTGAGTATAAAGAGCTTTGTCCGGGGTTCTCTGAATAGAGCCTTCACCCGAAACCTGTGTTTCGAGAGTATAACTCTTCAGAGCGAAATTGGCTGTAAGCAGTCTGTCCGCCGTTGCATTGAATGAATAGTTTGCGTCGGTGCTTACCTCGACTCCGCCTTCTGTCCAGTTGAGAAATTCGTACCCTTCGCTGGGAGTTGCATTAAGGGTAACGGTTTCGCCATGAGAGTACGTTCCTCCACCGGATAAAGTACCTCCGTTCTGAGGATTAGGTGAGACAACTACCACGTACTGGTTTATAGCGAAGTTTGCGGTTACCGTCTTATCATTGTTCATCGTTATACTGGCCGGGTTTGTGTTCCCCGTTAACGACCCGCTCCAGTTTAGGAAACGCCACCCTGTTTCCGGTATCGCTGTCAGGTTTACGACTTCCCCGGGTAGATACAGTGCTTTGTCGGGCTGCTTCTCGACTGACCCCTGGCCCGAGATGTTTACCGTCAGTTCGTATGTCTTCTCGATGAAGTTCGCCACGAGATCTCGGCTTGTGCTTGCGGCAAATGAATAGTTTGCATCCGTGCTAACCACGACTCCGTCTTCGGTCCAGTTTGTAAACCTGTATGAATCGTCAGCTACGGCGGAAAGGCCAACCGTTTCACCGTGCTTGTAAACACCTCCGCCGGATACTGTGCCACCTTCTATGGGACTG
>JAAYUI010000022.1 GCA_012517765.1 Caldisericales bacterium
CAAACTTTTGGCAAATTCTGTTGAAAAAAGGATGAACTTTTTGTTTTTGGAGATGGAAACAATATTCACATATGGATAAAACACAAAACCAGTTTTCAAAACATAATCAGATTGCGGCTCTGGTTTTGGTATCCCGAATTCTTGTCGCTTGTCCTTGCAGTCAAGATTTATGCTATACACAATTCCGCTTTGGGTATCTGTTTTTGCGTTGTAATCAAACCAGTATATTCTTTTTTCGGCATTTTCTGGTTGTTTATTGTCTCCACCATCCCCACCTTTACCTGGCGGGGTTACCTGGCCACAACCAGAGAACAACACTGCAACAACAAAAATGACGATATAGAAACGCAGCTTTTTCATTTTTACCTCCATAGCTCCATTAACCAATGATAACAAAATTACAATTTTGTCAATCGATTTTGGGGAATTGCATCATGGCGGGCATTTGGCGCAGACAGACTTGAAGAGGTTTGTGCTCAGATATCTGTCACCCTTGTCGGGTAGAATGACAACAATCATTCCATCAGACATTGTTTTTGCCACCTGGATGGCGCCCCAGAGCGCTGCACCGCTGGACATACCGACAAAAATGCCCTCTTTTACTGCAAGGAGTCTGGTTGTTTCAAATGCGTCCTCGTCTCCGACGCTTATTGTTTCATCCGGGAAACTTTTGTCATAGATTTGCGGCATCATGGACTCTGTCATGTTCTTGAGGCCCTGTATCTTGTGGCCAATGGCTGGCTCAATGGCTATGATTTTTACGCCAGGTTTTTTCTCTCTGAGGTATTTCCCGGTCCCCATGAGTGTTCCGGTTGTTCCAAGCCCGGCAACAAGCACGTCTATCTGGCCATCTGTCTGGCGCATTATTTCTGGGCCAGTGGATTCATAGTGGGCCAGTGGATTGTTAGGGTTTGAAAACTGGTCCGGCATGTAGTACACATCCGGCCTTTCTTCAACCATTTTTCTGGCCAGTTTTATAGCCCCGTCGGTCCCTTCACAGGCCCCGGTCAGGATGACTTCTGCGCCGTACGCCTGAAGGGTGAGTCTTCTCTCCAGGCTGACGCATTCCGGCATGACCAGCTTGACAGGGTAGCCTTTTGCTGCGCCTATCATGGCCAGCGCTATGCCGGTGCTTCCTGATGTTGGCTCCAGTATGGTTTTCCCAGGTTTCAGTTCGCCAGATTGTTCTGCCGCTTTTATCATTTTGAGGGCCGGCCTGTCTTTTACCGAGCCACCCGGATTTGCGCCCTCCAGCTTGCCCATTATGCAAACACCGTGATTTTTGCAGAAAGAGTTTGTCAGATCAACAAGGGGTGTATTCCCTACTGTGTCCAGGATGTTCATTTTGGTTTTGTCCTTAAATCAGAGCCAGCTTTTTCTATGATCATGTCAAGTTCGTTTCCCATTGAGGCGAGCTTATCGGCGTAGCTTGGGTGGGCATATACCCTGACGATGCCGGTCAGGGAACCCCAAGCTTCATGGAGCGAAGACGCTATCGGAGAAATATTTGAGAGTTTTCTGTACTGGACGCGTTTTGGGTAATAAACCATCATGTCGCCTGCAAGCGATTTTGCAGGAACTATGTCAACCAGCACCCTTGCTCTTGGGAGGCCAAGTTCTTTCTCTACATAAATTGACAATGCCCTGCCATCTGCTGGCCCTTCAAGGCTCTTGAGTGTGCCAAAGACCTTTTGAGAATCAGGATCAAGCGGGCTGTATGTCCTTATCCTCTTGTACAGCTGTCTTATTCTGAGGCCGCTGGCAAGGACCGAGAGATCGGGGTCGTCCCTGACCAGTGCCGAGAGCGCTTCAAGCGCGTCTTCATCACCAAAATTCTCGAGCAGTTTGTGCAGGTAATCACCCCAATGGCTGGAGCCCTGTGCTTCCTGGAATGCCCTTACGAGCATCACGGAGGCTGATCTGACAGTGTGGTGCCAGTAGACTTCGGTCAGCATCACATACCTTGAGAAGATGACGTACTCGGCACTTGCCTTGCCCTTTTCTGTTAGCGCCAGCCTGCCATCTTGCGAGATTATCAGTGAATTGATGAGCCTTTCCTTGTCGTACGACCTGCCGTATGGCACGCCACAGTGAACCGAGTCTCTTTCAAGGTAATCCATTTTGTCGGCATCGATTGCGCAGTCTAGGAAATCGCGCAGTAGCCTGAAAATTTTTTTTCTGTTGTCGGGAAGTCCTGCATCATCGCCAGAAATCAGCCTGCCGGTCAATTCAGGATTTGCACCCATGTCGGAGAGCAAACTTGTCATTGTCAGGTTTTGGCAGATCTGCTGGCCCCTTGTTTCGTGAAGCTCGAGTCCTGTGGCCATTCCTTCAACGATATGGCCAAACGGATAATGTCCGATGTCATGAAGGAGTGATGCCGCCAGCAGTGACAATACGTCCTCTTTTGATGCAAAATCTGTAAGGCCGGCATTCAGCAGGTGCGAGACATAGGCCCTCATCAGACTGTATACGCCAAGGCTGTGCTCGAACCTTGTATGGTTTGCCCCGGGATATACCAGATGGGCAAGAGAAAGTTGCCTTATTTTTCTTAGTCTCTGGAATTGTGGCGTGTCCATAAGGCTTTGAACAGATCCAGTAATTGGAACATTGTCGAAAGTTGGTATCCTGATTGTTATCCCGTCGTCTTCCAGTTCCCTTATCCCAAAATTGTCCATTGGGCAAATTCTATTTGGTGTTTTGCCAAGGTCAAGCTTTACCTTGTCAAATAACGGACATTTGCATAAGATTTGTGCATGGCCACACTTGTTCAGCTTTTTGTCTCATTTTTCAAGATTGGCTCTCTGGCTTTCGGGGGAGGCTGGGCCATACTCACACTCATTGAGCACGAAGTTGTAAATGTCAACCACTGGCTTGATGGCGACCAGTTCAGGCAAATTATTTATGTGTCGGGTTTCACTCCTGGGCCAATTGCCGTTTCCGGTTCTGCGCTCATCGGCCAGAAAGTTGCAGGCATCCCGGGTGCCATAGCTGCCGTGCTTGGGATAGTCATACCATCGGCGCTTTTCCCGATGTTGCTTTTCTATTTCCTTTTGAAATATGGAGATAACAGTCATGTAAAAGGCACCATAAAAGCGCTTGGCCCAGTGGCTATTGCAATGATTGCCTATGCCGGCTACAGCCTTGGAAAAGGTGTTTTTGTGAAGGCCGACTGGATGCTTATAGCTATTGCTGTAATTTCATTTGCTGTCCTCTATTTCAAGGTAAACCCGTTTCTGGTTGTTGTGGGCGGCGCCATAATAGGGGCAATCTTTTTGTCCTGAGGAGGAAAAAGTGAGAAAATTCGTCATCTCGTTGCTATTCGTGGTTTTTCTTGTTTCTTTTTTTCCGGCACATGCTGGCCAGGGGCCAGTCATTTACGGTACTGTAACGAAAATTGCAGGTATTTTTGGCCCTGTGACCATTGATACGGGCAACATGGTTTTTGATGCCAATCTTAGACAGACTGATGATGCTTCCGGAATTTACCTGGGGGCTGAAATCTCATGCAGAGCCGATTATGATGGCAAAATTTATGTTGTGATGATGCCGATGCCGTTTGCCGAACTTCCGCAGGCAAGCTGGCTGGCCGAGGTTTTGAAGGGCAACAGAGATTCAAAACAGCTGCTTTTGTCGTCTCCCAATGGGCCCACTTCATGCTATTTTAATGAAAAAATATTGGCCGGGCTGGATTTCATTCCTGGTTCAATCATCAAGATTACGGCAAGACAGAATTTCTGGAGTGGAAATTTCATTGCCGAACAGGCACAGCTTATTTCCAGATAAACCGATTCCAAGCCTGTGTGTCAAAAAACATAAATAAGATTATTTCTAGGAGGGGAATGTGGCCGAAGGAGTACTTCTTTCTTGGTTTGAACGTCTTGCAAATAGCATCTTTGGTAAAATAAAGGGCCTTAAGCAGAGGTTTATGATGGTTGAGGGTATATTTGAATGGGTCTGGGGAGGAGTAACCTTTATAGCCGGGTGCCTTTTGATGTGGTCTGGCACAAATGTATACAACAATCCCGTATTGGCACATTTTTATGAGTTTGTGTTCACTTTCTGCCTTCAGGTGCTGATAATGCATGGCATTGTAAGGGCGGTGGCCGGGGATGACATTGATGGTTCAATCGCCTACCCAGTTTTTATGGCCATGGGTGTTTATGCAATCATTGTTCTTGTATCAAGGATTCTTATTGTTGGCGGTTTTACCACACTTTATTTTGTGGGGCCAGAATTTACCCAGTACTCAGGATTTATTCCTGGCCAGACCAAGATATGGCTTGCCTTAAGCATTCCCCTTTCGCTGGTGGCGCAATTTTTTACCCTGAAATTGGCCACAAAAACATCCTTGGGTTATATCATCCCGGCATACCTCATTTACCTTGTTACCTCAATAATGGCATTGCTTCTTGCCAATATTCTCGTTTACCTTGCACTTTACAATATCGTTCTTGGCTAGGGAAGAAACAGGCCGACAAAGACTGGCTCGAGTGAATCTCCTGACCATTTCAGCAAGGCACCTGCACATGCACCATTTCTGGAGAGTGTAGTTGCAAAAAGGCCATCTTTTGTCAAAACTGGCCTTGACAGCTCCTTGCTGATCTTTTTTGTGGCCATATCTATCATGTAATAGGGTGAATCCTTAGAAGGGTTTTTCCTGACGGCTAGATATTTTTTCCCGATCAAGCTGCACGATGCGGCCGGAATGTTCAAAACTGTCGGAGTGTCCATGTTGTTCCTTCTGGTTTTCCAGACATGTATTGATTCGTTATTGCCATAGACCCCGAGAACATTGTCTTTGTCGAGCCAAAATGCATAGGCAAACTCAAACTGCGGGTTTTTTAGCAATGGTTTTTTGGGTAGATAGGTTGGGAAAAACCATGGGGCCGATGATTTGAGGGGGGCTTCCCTGATTTCGATCTGGTTGCAGTCCCTGTTGATTCTTGTTACAAGGGTCCTTTCGTTTTCCATGTCCCAGTCGCATGGGATGTAGTCTGATATGCCGTAATAAAATCCACCGGCAGTGACGATCGCGCTCTCATCGTAGTAGTATGTTCCATCAGGCGACGAAAGGGAAAACTCCTGCAAGGAGGCAAGCGAAGGACGCGACATCAGGGATTGACGATTCTTACCCTCCAGCCTGATTTCGATTGTTTTTGGGAACTTTCCATAGATGGTTGCAAAACCGAACCTTTCACCCTGGGTTGCTTTTATGTATGAAATGCCTTCAAAACGTGACATTCCAAAAGGAAGGAATGGGGTTGCGGTATATAGGGCAGTGTCATCAAATTTTTCTGTGATTTCTGATACCGTTGTCCCCTGGTTCTCCCAGTTTACGAACAGTTCCAGCCTTGATCTGGCAGGAAATTTCAGTTCATGGGGAGTACTGCTTGGAGGCAGACTCTTATCAAAAATGATCTTTGAAATCGATCCTTTCTTGACATTGACCCAGTGTTCAACGCCGAGTGTTGATTTTTCCGTTATCTTATAGGCTCCTTCAGGGAGTTTTTGTATAAATATCGAGCCTTCATTTGAAGTGGCCGGATGGTTTGGGGAGATGTCAAATTTAGAGTTTTTGTCTTTTGACTGGATGTATATGGCGCCGGTGTCTTTATCAACGCCGGGTGTAAAATCTACAGTTGCACTCACAGATGTCTCGATCTCTTTTGACATCTTGATCCCAAAACCGAGTGTTTCGATTTCGACAAGCCTTTTTCCGGGCACTGTGTTGAATTTGTTTGATTGTCTTGTGTCGCCAGCTTCCTGCCCGCCTATCTTTACTTTGCATGGCAGAGGGCAATTCACTGTTATTTCGACTGGTTTACCCTGTTTGAACTCCAGGATCGAGGTCTCCTTGTAGGACACATTTGTGTATTTTGTGACCACATCGCCTGTTTTGCTGAATTTGACGGTGAATTTGTGGAGCACAGGTTCAAGGTCAATTGGCAGAGAAAGGTCTCCATAAGGCACTTCTTTGGCATTATCGATCGAGACAAGTGCGTCTGGATCGTCAATCTTCAGGTCTACAAAACCACCTTTTGGGCCACCACATGCCTGGAGAACAAGCAGTGATGATGCAAAAATCATGGAAAGAAGCAGGCAAGACAAATGCTTTTTCATATCAGAAACCTTCCTTGACGTGTATCACGCTGGTTTTATTGCATGACTGGTAATAATCGCACCATGGACAGAATTTATTTTTACACCTTGGGAAAATACCCTCCCTTATCTGGCTGGCAACCGTTTCAATTGTGCTAATGGCCGATGCCAGGTCATCATCGGATGGAACAAACGACATCTCGACAGACGATTTCAGGTAGAGATATGTTGCTTTTTCGACTTTGTTGCGATATATGCTACCAACTGCCATTGTATAGATGGTCAATTGCAGTTTCTCTGCAGGTCCCAGCTCTATTGGAATGTAGTTGCCTGTTTTATAGTCAATGATCCTTAGTTTGTCGTCCTCCCCCCTGTCAATGCGGTCTATTACTCCGTTTATGGTGATTTCGCCCATTACCAGCTTGAACCTCTTTTCCACATCAACAGCTGGCATAATTGACTGGCCATACTTTTCAAAATATGAGACAAGCAGGGCTTTTCCTTCTTCTTTTGCCTTGGCCTCGGTCTCGATGTCGGCGTAGCCGTCTGATACCCATGATTCATCGTACCATGAAACAAGTTGTGAAAGCGAAGGTTTCTCTGGAATCAATCTTGGTTTGTGGAGTTTTTCGAGTGCTGAGTGGATTGAGGATCCGAAAGAAAAATATGGTTTTGGCAGGCCGGGTAGTTTTATAATGTAGCTCAGATAATACCTATAGGGGCACTCCAGGTAAGTTGATATCTGGGAAAATGAAAGACTTAAAGCCACTTGTTTTCTTCCGCCAGCTTCCTGATCTTCTTGCAAAGCTCTTCTTTTGTGGGCTGGGTGTAGACAGTCCATTGTGCCAGCGCCATGCGGTCTTTTTCTGTTAACTGGGCCGCCATTCGTCTCTGGGCGTCTCTCTCGGTCATTCCTTTTCGCATTGCCCTTTCAAGTCTTAACGATTCTGGCGCCGAAATATTGAGCACCCCGTGGCATAGCTTGTCCCATCCCTGTTCAAACAGGATTGCTGCCACAATTATTATAAGGGATGCTCTCCTTGCCCTTCCCTGCATTATCTCCAGTTTGATTGCGTTTGTCAGCGGTTCCTTGAAAATCTCGTTGAGCATTTTTGTCCTGGTTGTGGTTGCAAAAGCAACCCTTGCCAGTCGTTTGTTGTTGATTGAGCCATCAAGATTACAGACTGATTTTCCAAACCTCTCTATTATCTGGTTGTAAACTTCGCAACCAGGCTGGAGAAGCGGGCGCGCCAACTCGTCAACGTCAATGATGCAGGTGTTTTCTGCCTGAATGCATTTTGAAGCAGTTGTTTTCCCGGACGACATTCCGCCTGTTATTCCCAGGATATATGCCATTATTTTGCCTCTAGAAGGTTTTTGCCGGAGTGGACTTCACATGTGAATGGCACTCTTGATTCGCAAATATTTTCCATGGTTTCCCTGATCAGATGAGCCATTTCGTTGGCCTCATCATCCTGGCATTCAAGCACGAGCTCGTCATGGATCTGGAGAAGGAGTCTCGATCTTGTTTTTTCAAGTTTTTGTTCAAGTCTGATCATGGCAAGTTTGATTATGTCGGCTGCCGAACCCTGGATTGGCGAATTGACTGCCGCCCTTTCACCTGCTGATCTTACCTGGAAATCTTTTGAAAGAAGGTCTGGCACATAGCGCCTACGGCCAAGGATGGTCTCAGTGTAACCTTTTTTCCTCCCTTGCTCGACCACTTCCTTGATATATTTGGAAACACCGCTGAAACGCTCGAAGTATTCTTTTATGAAATTGTCGGCTTCCTTAAAGCTAACCCCGAATTCATTTGAAAGCCTGTGGGCTGACATGCCATACAAAACGCCAAAGTTGATGATCTTGGCTTGTCTTCTCTGGTTTGGAGTCACGTCACCAACACCAAAGATTACCCTTGCGGTGTGGGTGTGGATGTCTTCGCCTGAATTAAACGCCTTCACAAGTTCTTCATCACCAGAGAGGTGTGCAAGCAGCCTCAGCTCTATCTGTGAATAGTCTGCCGATACAAATGTTTTTCCCTGTTCAGTGACAAAGCAGCGCCTTATCTTTCCGCCCCAGTCAGATCTTATCGGGATATTCTGCAGGTTTGGGTTGGTTGAAGACAGCCTTCCGGTCGCAGTTCCAGTCTGGATATATGTTGTGTGGACCCTGCCCTGGCTGTCACAGTAGGTTGGGAGTGAATCAACATAGGTTGATTTGAGCTTTGAGAGTTCCCTGACCTCAAGTATGAGGCCTATGGCCGGACTGGCCGGTTTTAACTGCTCAAGGACTTCTTGGGATGTTGAAAAGCCCGTTTTTGTCTTTTTTAGTGGCTCAAGGCCCATTTTCTGGAAAAGCACATCGCCAAGCTGTTTTGGTGAGAGAATGTTGAATGTGGTATTGGCTATTTCATAAATTTGCGATGATTTTTCCGTTATCTCTTTTTCGAGCTGTAAAGAGAGCTCGCGAAGGGCCTCCCTGTCGATTTTTATGCCCCTGGTTTCCATGTTTGCCAGCACCCTGGACACTGGCTGCTCAACATCGGTCAGGAGCCCGATTTGACCCTTCTCCTCGAGGTTTGCCCTGACCCTTTCGGCAATCTTGTTTATCGCCAGCCCGGGTGGTGGTGAGTCGTCCAGATATGCGGTAATCAGAGACTCTACCGAGTAGCTTGATCTTCCGGGCTCGTCTATCCATGCTGCAAGCTGTACGTCAAAAACTGGGTCTTCAACATCGACGGTCCGCAGGAGTTCCTTGAGATCTGTAACAACTTTCTCATGTTTTGACAGAAGCGGTTTCTGGAGATCTTTTAGTGCCTGGTCAGTTTTCTGGAACAGACCTGATCCGACGTCTACTTCAAGGACATTATTGCTGTTCCATATCTGAAGGCAGTTTTCCCAGCAGAGTGCAAATGGGCCATCAATCAGGCTTGCAGCTTCGTTGGAAGACACTTTTCTTACGGTGGTTTTTTCCTGTTTTGCAAATCTTGGAACAAACGTTCTAAAATCATAAGTACGCAAGAAAGTGACTGCCTTTTCCGGATCTGGTTGCATTTTGAGATCATTGAGTTTGTAAGACAATGGCACATCATATCTTATGGATGCAAGCATCAGTGAGTGCTTGAAAGCATCGATGTTTTGGGCCACTTTTGGATTTTTTTCGATGTCTTCAACAGATGATGCTTCAGAAGCTATTTTCTGGGCAGTTTTTTCGCCAATGCCGGGCACCCCCTGGTAGTTGTCCGACGGGTCACCCTTGAGAGCTTTGAAGAAGAGAAACTGGGATGGGGTCATCCCAGTTTTTTCCTGCAGGGAAGCAGGCGTGTACTCGTCAATCTCTGACATGCCTTTTTTGTTTATGTATGCCTTTATGCCATCATCAAGTGTCTGGAGGACGTCCTTGTCGCCGGTGACGATGATTACCTGGTTGCCGTTTTCTTTTTCTTTTTTTGCAACAGTTGCGATGACGTCATCAGCCTCAAAGCCTGCCTGTGATAGGTTTGGGATGCCCATGTCAGCGAGGAGCTTTGGAAAAATAACTATCTGGGCAATCATGTCTTCATCAGGCGTTGTCCTGTTGGCTTTATATGAAGAATCCGCCTCTTCCCTGAAGGTTTTTTCCTTCCGGTCAAGACAGACTGCCACATAATCCGGATGCTCTTTGTCCACGATATTGTAGAACAGCCTCAAGAAACCGTATAACGCACCTGTTGGGGTCCCGTCCCTGGACGACATCTTCGGCATTGCATGGTATGCCCTGAAAAGCAGGCTCATGCCGTCAAGAAGAAGGACCTTTGCCATTATTCTTCCTTGTTTTCAGTCGCTCTGGTTTCTGGTTTCGGCAATTCAACTTTCTCGTATACGACATTGAAGGTGATGTATGGGGCCCAGAACCTGTAGGATTCTATGAATCCAAGGACCAGGAGGAAGACGACGAGGATTGCAACCAGCAGACCAACCAGAGTTGGTGATTTGTTTGGTGATGTCTGTATGAAGTTGAAAAACCATGGCAGGGAAGCATAAACCAGTGCAGTTGCAATAAGGTTTCTTGTCCTGAGGTATATCCATCCGCAAATGATTGCGTAGAGGAATATGCCAAGGTATGAAGCAAATGGGCCGAATATTCCCGAAGACTGGACAACACCATCAGCGACTGGGGCAAGGTGCCATCCTGAAAGCAATGAAATTCCAAATCCCAGGCCAAAAACAATTGTTCCAGGCAGCCATTTTGAGAGGGATGCACCCCAGTCTCCAAGAGGTTTTTTCCTTTTCTCCACATATGCCCACAGAAAGGACAGGTTGAACAGGATTGCAACCAGTAACCAGAAGAAAAGTGTCCACAGAAGATTGCCCTGGCTGGCACCATACTGGGTGGCAGTTTCTGTGGCACCTGAAATTTCGATGGTTGTGCTTGAAAGCACCAGGTCCACCTTGCGGTAGAGCGCAAAAAGCAGTGGCACAGAAAGTGATGCAAAGAAAAGCGAAGAGAAAACCCTGAGCCCTGAATGGTTCGAGTTGTCAGTTATTTCGTTTGAGGAGAACATGGTGAGGAGCTTGTTGAAGAAAAACCCGAAGACCAGAAACATGAGGACTGGGCCATTGAGGAGCCATGTCCTCAAGAAGTCAAGCATACCCATTGTCCAGTTTCCGGGGACAACAGTTTGCGGATCAGGTCCTGCAAATGCCCACAATGACCTTTGCATAAACATGTTTTGCAGCATTGTCCCAAAACCTGAAAAGGCATGAAAATCAAGGTTCTTCGAGCCAGGTGGTGGTGGGAGTCCGAGATAGAACGTGTCCCCACCAGTAAAGAGGGAGCCGATTGGTACAAATATGAAGTAAACGATTGCCCATGTAATTGCAAAAAAGAGCACTCCGGGGAGAATCCTGTTCCAGTGGAGCCCCCACAGGTTAAGATCCGGTTTTTCCTTGAGAATGAGGTAGATCAGGAAGAAGGCCAGGAAAACGAGAAAGATGACGTTGAACATCCATCTTCCATAAAAATCTGCCATGCCCCTTGCATAGTGGGCGTACTCGACGCTTTGCCCGTAAAGGTCGGACAGGTTGTACATTCTGCTCACGACAGAAACCACTATTGGCTGGAAAATCCATCTAACAAGTGCCGGTATCCCAAGAAAAACAAGGATATACTGGAGCCATGTGGCATTAGTAAACCACTTCCAGGCGGTCTTAAAGCCGTCTCTTACAGTCATTCTACCTCCATTGTGGAAAAAACGAAACTAACGTATTATCCTACACACACATACACGCAAAGGCAAGGAGGTTGCATGGACAAGAAGGTTATCAAGACGAAAAACGCACCAGAAGCAATTGGCCCATACTCACAAGCAATAGAGGCAGGAGGGTTTGTTTTCTGTTCCGGCCAGATACCGATTGAACCAAAAACAGGTGACCACATCAAAGGTTCTCCGTCAGAGCAGGCCAGGCAGGTGATTTTGAACATAAGCGGCATCCTTGAAGAAGCCGGATGCACTCTGGAAGACGTCGTCAAGGTGACCGTTTACCTCACCTCGATGGATTTTTTCAAGGAAGTAAACGAAACCTACAAGGAATTTTTCAAAACGAATCCACCAGCGAGGGTCGCTGTGGCGGTTTCAGCGTTGCCACTAGGTTTTAACGTGGAAATGGATGCAATAGCAAAAACAAGGTAGGCCTATTGCTCTCCGATCACTTTGTTTGGGGTTATTGCATCAATAATAAGAGCTGCCCTGCCCTCAAGTTTTTCCGGGATCAGGTCAAAAAACCACACCAGTCTGTCGAGGACATACAGCTTCCCGTTCTCGACAGAATCCTTGCGATAAACCACCCTCCTGGGGGCATTGATGAATTCCCTGCCCTTTTTTATCCCAAGATATGCTTTTGCAGTTTTTACGGCATCATCTTCGCTGATTGCCGGTCTGGTCCCGATTGTTACATCTGGCCCAACCCCGTCATCGAACCCAACCACAAATCCCCAGAAGTCAATATCAAGCACCAAACGGTTTGGGGAAGAAACCCCCCGATCTTCAAGTACCTCTGACAAAACGATCCTTGACTGGCCATCCATGCTGAGGTTAAACGATGAAACTGCGTATTTTTGGACATCTTTGCCTGTGTGTTTAAAAAAAGCCCTTGCCACCTTCTCTGCAATGGTTTTATTGATTGCTCTTTCAGATTGCATTTCGTTCTGGGTTGCCTTTGGTGGCCTGTAGAGTTCTGATAGCTGGAAACTTGTTATCTTTCCTGTTGCAAGATTTATCTTTGCTATGCTCCCTGCACTGTAGAGAATTTCAACAGTGCCGTCCTTTTTCGAGTTGTCATTCAATATTTCTGGCTCGCCGGTCTCTGCCGACTGGGCCACACTGTATTCCCTTTGCTTCCCGTCGAGGATGTTTATCTTGTCTTCGATATCAAAAAGATAGTTGAAAGAGGCAATATTTTTTTGCATCTCTTCACCCATTTCCACAAGTTTTGCCCCATCCGGAACTGGTATTATTTTCCCAATCTCATTTCTTGCTTCGTCAGGGCCTTCAAGGTAGGAAGGTGCGCCGCATGATACAAAAACTATCGTGGATAGCAGTACAAGAGCAAGGTTTCTTTTCATGGGGCAAATAATAAATACACAATCGCTTTTTTTCAATAATATGTTATAAAAGTTGGGTACAAGGAGGACAGATGCATCCAATCGCATTTCTTATTGGCAACTTCGAGATCCGCTGGTATGGCATCCTGATCACAGTGGGCATCATAGCAGGTGTTGCCCTTGCCTGGTTCAGGTGTAAATACTACGGTCTCAAAAAAAATGACCTTTATGACCTGGCGTTCATGGGTGTCCTGGTTGGCATAATTGGTGCAAGGCTGATGTACATATTCACAAACAATTTCTCATACTGGCTCGCCAACCCTCTCGAGATATTCACGCTCCAGATGTCCGGTCTGTCATTCATAGGGATCATTGTTTTTAATGTGCCCGCAGTGGCAATATTTGCCAAAGTGCGAAAGCTGTCTTTCTGGAGGATAATGGACCTTGCGGCACCAAGCATCGCAATAGGGTATTTTTTTGGCAGGCTTGGCTGTTTCATGAACGGTTGCTGCTATGGTCCGGAGTGCTCATGGGGCATCGTGATGCCAGGGACCGGAAAGTTTGCGCCAGTCTTCCCGACGCAGCTTGTGAATGCTGCCGTTGCGATATTAATGTTTGTTGTACTTTACTGGGTGGCCACAAAACGCAAATTTTTCCAGGGCTGGCTTTTCACGCTCTTCCTCTATATATACACCATCTTCCATCTCGGGACAGAGTTTCTGAGGTCAGATCCTGGGCATGGGGCCCTTTTCGGGACACCGTTCAATGCCGCGCAGATGGGAAATATTCTTGGACTCCTGCTGGCAGTAGGCTTGCATATTTATTTGAGAAGAAGCAAGATCCAGTCAACAATTTCAGACGAAGAACTAGTGCTCATTGAGCAGGCAGACAGGGAAGCTTCAGGCAACAAGAAGAAAGAAGAACCAAAAGAAGAAAAAACCGAAGAGAAGGACGAAAAATCCGTGAATGAAGAAGGCACTGGCCAATGATCCCACTTTTTGATTTCAATCTCAGAAAGATCTCATCAAGAAAACCGTATGTTGTGTGGTCAATAATTGCTGCATGTATAATAGTTTTTCTTTACCAGATCACGCTTTCTCCCGACAACAATGCCATCTTTGTTGCAAAATATGGCATGACCCCTGGAATAATAGCAGGATGGGAATTGCCTGCCGGGTATCCCTATCCTGCAATCCCATACCTGCTTACCCTTGTCACATCACTGTTTCTTCATGGTGACTTCCTCCACATCCTCTTCAACATGCTTTATCTATGGGTTTTTGGCGACAACATAGAAAATGCCTATGGCTGGCTGGGTTTTCTGGTTTTCTACATCACTGGCGGTGTGATAGCAAATCTCTCCCACATGGCCTTTTCCCTCAATCCGACGAACGCTTTTGTCCCGACTATCGGTGCTTCTGGGGCCATTGCGGCCGTAATGGGCTCCTACCTTGCCCTCTTTCCGACATCAAGGATAAGGACCCTTGTCATTTTCTTCTTTATAACGTTTGTTGACATTTCGGCCTACTGGTGGCTCCTGATCTGGTTTGGAATGCAGTTCTTCAACCTCCTTGGCGGAGATGGGGGCGTGGCCTGGTGGGCGCACATTGGTGGCTTCATCTATGGGTACATCGTTGGTTTTGCCTATCTCAAGCTTTTCAGGCCATATGCGCCTCAACCGTGGGGGCCAGTGATTACCCAGATGAAGAAGCAAACAAGACTTTTTGGCAGAAGGCCAAACCAGGACGGCAACGAAAGGGAAAACGGAAGATATGACGACCAGGACATTTGGCGCCGTTAGCACACTTACTTTTCTCTTCCTGGCCTCATGCGGCCCATCGCCAGCAAAACCGTTATCAGCAACTGCAAGATTTGTTGAAGGTGCATCAGCAGGCTACCATTCGACTGGAAGGGCTGTGCTGTTTGGTGATAGCCTGATAGTTCCCGTTGAAGGCTCTATTGTGTCGCTTTCCTTGCCAGGGCTTGAACCAGAGTGGAGATATGATGCACCAACAGACAAAGGCTGGCAGTGTGTTTATGTTGGGCCAGCTGGTGACAATATTGTCTGTGTCTTCCAGAGCATGGCCGGAGACCTGACTGTCCGTCTTGATAACAGAGGCAGAGAAATCTTGAAGAACCATAACGAGAAAATGGGTTCCCTGCCAAAGACCTATTCCGGGAAGATTTACAGGGTTGAGGGCGAAAGTGTTTTTGTTGAAGAAAAGAAGTTTGCTGTGCCGCTATCACTACCGATGATCGAAATTAATGGTGGCAATATCTATACGGTCACAGTTGAGGGCGAAATCCAGGCAAGGAATGAATCTGGAGACCTTCTCTGGGGAGCAAAACTTATTTCTAGAACAAATAACTTGAAGGCATTTTCGTGGGGTGTGGTTGCGCTCTGCGAAAACGAAACGATTGCACTTGATCAGGCCACGGGCAGTGTCCTCTGGTCAAAACCCATAAGGGCCACATGCCAGCCAGTGGAGCTGGGTGGCAAGCTGATAATCGCCTATGATAAGGGGCTGATGGCCCTGGACAGAAAAGGCGACATGGTTTATGCGATCGATCTTGAATGCCAACCCATATTCATTTCTGCCGCACCGGATGGTATTGCGGCCATCTGCACTGGCAAATTAGTTACAATGGACCTGAAACTCACAAAAATATCAGAATTTGTTGCCCCGGATGGGGCAAACCAGGTTGAGTTTTTTCCTGGCGGGATGGTCGTATCTGGTTATAGCCAGAGGGTTTTTGTGGCAGAGTAATTATTGATTGTCTTTGTGCTGCTTGCTGGCAGTGGAGCCTTCCACCTTGTGTCTTACTATCTCACCCTCAAGCATGTAAACAACATCTTCGGCAATATTGGTTGCATGGTCTGCGATGCGCTCAAGGAACCTCGACACTGAGAGAATATTCAGATAGGCCTCAAGATCGTCAGGGTTCTTTTTGATCCTCTCTTTTACCAGTTCGTAGACGATTCTCTTGCCCCTGTCCACTTCCTCGTCATCGGAGAATATCTTGTAGGCAAGAACTGTGTCCATTCTCATCAGGGCATCAAGGCTCTGCCTGAACATTATTTTTGAGCGCTCGGCCATCAAATCGATTTCAGGGACTGGCTCAACCCTTGGCAATTTGGCCATCCTGAGGAGGCACTTGCAGATATTGCAGGCGAGGTCGCCAATCCTCTCAAGCTCGCTGTTGATTTTGATTATTGAGGTGATGTACCTGAGGTCGGAGGCAACGGGTTGATGGAGCGCAAGTACTTTGAGGCATTCCTCTTCCAGGTCCACCTCAAGGGTGTCTATTTCGTAGTCGGCTTCGATGATTGCTTTTGCTGTAATCTCGTCTTTTTCCCGATAGGCTTTCATGGTCTTCTGGAAAGTCTCTTCAACTATGGCCGAGAGATAGAGTGTCTTTTTTTTCAGGGTCTCTACTTCAAACAGAAAATTTTTTGGCATTTTCCAACCCTCCAAATCATCCGAAGCGACCGGTTATGTAGTCCTCGGTCTGTTTGCTGTTTGGTTTTGTGAATATACGTTCTGTCTTGTCAAACTCAATTAAATGTCCTTCATAAAAGAAAGCTGTGTAGTCTGAAACTCTTGCCGCTTGCTGCATGTTGTGTGTGACGATGACAATTGTGTAATCACCACGCAATTCAGCAATGAGGTCCTCTATTCTCTGGGTGGACCTTGGGTCAAGGGCGGAGGCAGGTTCATCCATGAGCAGTATGTCTGGGTCAACTGCAAGCGCCCTGGCGATGCAAAGTCTCTGCTGTTGCCCGCCGGAGAGCTCGAGCCCGCTTATGTGGAGCCTGTCCTTGACCTCGTCCCATATTGCTGCCCTCACGAGGCTTCTTTCCACGATCTCCTGGAGTTGTGCCCTGTTTTTTATGCCGTGTATCCTTGGCCCGTATGCAACATTCTCGAAAATAGATTTTGGGAAAGGATTTGGTTTCTGGAAGACCATTCCAACCCTTTTTCTGAGCATGACCACATCAATGTTTGGTGCGTAGATGTCCTGTGACTGGATGACGATTTTTCCCTCTACTCTTGTTCCGCCAATGATGTCATTCATTCTGTTCAGGGTGCGCAGAAAAGTTGATTTTCCGCACCCTGATGGTCCGATGAGTGCTGTGACCATGCCCTTTGGAACTGAAATGCAAATGTCGTGCAAGGCCTGGTGTTTTCCATAATAAAAATCCAGGTTCTGGACATCTATTTCAATCTCTGGTTCATCAATCTGCGGTGGTGTCTGGTTTCCTATCATCACCATTTGTTTTTCCTCCTGAGCCTGCTGCGGAAAATGATTGCCACAACATCCACACCAAGGACTATGAAGAGCAGGACAAAAGCTGTCCCGTATTGCATTGGTCTTATCGTAGTCTGATTGGGCATCTGGGTTGCAAGCATGTATAGGTGGTATGGCAGGGCCATTACCTGGTCAAATATTGATCTTGGGAGCCTTGGAAGGAGTGTTGCTGCTACCGTAAAGATGATTGGGGCGGTTTCACCTGCGGCCCTCCCAATGCCAAGTATCGAGCCTGTGAGCATCCCTGGGAGTGCGTATGGGAGAACGTTTTTATAGATGGTTTGCCATTTTGTTGCGCCAAGGGCAAGACTGCCCTCCCTCATTGAGTCTGGTACAGCCTTCAATGCCTCTTCAGAAGCCACTATGATGGTCGGGAGTATCATGCAGGCGAGGGTGAAGCTACCAGCAAGTATCGATTTGCCAAAACCCAATGCAAGCACAAAAAGCCCCATTCCGAAAAGTCCGAACACAATTGAGGGGACGCCGGCCAGGGTGCTTATCCCAAGCCTTATCATCCTTGTGAACGTGGATGGTTTTGAATACTCGTTAAGATATATGGCCGAGGCAATACCAAGTGGGAGTGCAATAGCGACAGTTCCGATCACTAGATAGAATGTTCCGACAATTGCTGGCAGTATGCCACCCTGGGATCCGGATTTGGCAGGCATCTGTGTGAGAAAGCCCCACGAAATGGCAGGCAAACCTTTTATGACAATGTCAAAGATTATGTAACCCACCATGAACACGACCAGGTAGGTCACAAACCAGATAACACCGTATACGATTTTTTCTGTTTTCTTTTTTGCCATCATCCCAGTTTGTACTTTGAAAGCGCCTTTTGGGCCAGAACATTGAGTGCAAAGGTTATTCCAAGCAATATCAGGGCCACCCAGAACAATGCCCTGTAGTGGTTGGACCCGAAGGCCACTTCACCCATTTCCGCGGCTATTGTTGCAGTCATCGTTCGGACAGATGTTAACGGGTTCATGGTCACAACGGCAGCATTTCCTGTAACCATCAGCACCGCCATGGTTTCGCCGATGACCCTTCCAATCCCGAGCGTTATCGAGGCGACTATTCCGGAGAGTGCGGCCGGAACAGTTATTTTAAATATCGTTTCTAACCTGCTTGCCCCAAGGGCAAGAGAAGCTTGTTTGTAGGAGCTGGGAACAGAATTTATGGCGTCCTCGGAGATCGATATTATTGTCGGGATGGCCATCAGGGCCAGAAGGAGGGCTCCAGTAAGCGCAGTGAGTCCGGTTGAAAGGCCAAAAACCGATTTTACCAGCGGGACAAAAACAACCAGCCCAAAAAATCCTATTACGACCGAAGGGAGTGCTGCGAGAAGTTCAATAAAAGGTTTAAGGACCTCCCTTTCTGCAGGTCTGGCAATCTCGGAGATGTAGATTGCTACTATTACACCTACAGGTACGGCTATAATTGTGGCCATTGCCGTCACAAGAAGGGAGCCTGTCAAAAGAGGCATTATACCAAAAGATTCTTTGAGCATCGAGGTTGGCGCCCAAAGACTGCCGGAAAGCGAGGAAAGGCCGGGATCAAGTGCAAATGGAAGGGCCTCTTTTATGAGATAGAAAAAAATGAACAGGACGATCAGTATTGAAGTCGATGATGCCCCAAGGAGGCCAAGTTTTACCGCTTTTTCTTTCCACTTTTGCACGCGTTGCTCCTGTCAAAAAAAAGACTTTGAGGGTGGCGCCAAAAGGCCACCCTCAAAAGTTTGCCCCTGTTATATTATTTTGTTATGTAGCCGGCTTCCTTGACTATATTCTGTCCGTCTGGCGAGAGGATGAAATCAATGAATTTTGTTACATCGCTTGTGCTTGTTGTTTTGGTGTAGAGGTAAAGGGCGCGGGCTATTGGATAGCTCTTGTCTTTTACCGTTGCCTCTGATGGCATGACTGCAGGTGATGCATCGTCTTTTTTGACTGGTACTATTTTGATTCTTGAGCCGGCTTCCGATGCATAGCCAAGGCCGACGTATCCGATTGCCCACTTGTCTTGGGCAATTGAATCAATAATTGCTGATGTTGCTGGCATGAGGAGCGCTGTCTGTGCATAATTTTCCTTGGCAAGCACATGCTCCTGGAAGAATTGGTAAGTTCCAGATGAAGATTCTCTGGACAGGATAATTATCTTCTGGTCTGGGCCGCCAAAATCTTTCCAGCTGGTTTTTTTTCCAGTAAAAATGTCCTTGAGCTGGACTGTGGTAAAATCTTTTACAGGATTTTCCGGATTGATTGCAATTGCTATCCCGTCAAGGGCCACGAGGTTCTCGACTGCTTCGTTTCCGTTTGCCCTTGCTTCGTCTTTTTCCGCACTCTTCATTTCACGTGAGGCAGATGCTATGTCGGTGGTTCCATTGATGAGCGCCTTGATACCAACACCTGATCCCCCGCCGTTGACAGTGATCATGTAGTTCTTGTTGTTTTTCATGAACTGTTCTGCCCAGTTGTTGCAAAGATGGAGCATTGAATCCGAGCCGGTTATTGTAACATTTATGGTTTGGGCCTGGAGATTTGTTTTCTCTCCGTTGCCATTATTTGTTCCGGCATTGTCATTCTGGCCCCCACAACCTGCGGTGAGCAGAAGGGCAACAGCACCAAGTGTGGCCATTGCGACACCAACGATATTTATTTTCTTCATTTTTTCTCCTTTGCCTGTTTGCGGGTCCATTTATATTTGGCAACTGTTAGGGTATTTTGGATTTTCTGTTAGGATTGTGTTAGCAGGTTAACCAGTTTTAAAATCTGCATTTTTAGTGGCCAGGCCTTTCAGGAATGTGCATGGTGAAGGTGCTTCCTGCACCAGGAACGCTTTCGACTGTCATGTGACCGCCATGGGCATTCACAATATGTTTCACGATGGCAAGGCCAAGCCCTGTTCCGCCTTGCTTTCTTGAGCGCCCCCTGTCTACCCTGTAGAACCTTTCAAACAGCCTTGGGATATGCTCTTTTGAGATGCCAATGCCGTTGTCCCTGACCGATATCATGGTTTCACCGTCGCTTTGTGAAAGCTCTACAATTACTTTTGAGCCAGGATCGCTGTAGTTTATTGCGTTATCAATCAGGTTGACGATCGCTTGTTCAAGGAGCCTGTCATTTGCTGTAGCGGTGATGTCTCTTTCACATACAAGATCAATCTGGATCAACCTTTCTTTTGCTTTCATCTGGACGTCTTCAAGGGCATTTAGAGCAATCGTTTTCAGATTGTGTGGTTCCATCTGTATCAGGCCCTTTTCTTCTTCCTGCTCGATCCTGGAGAGCGACATTAGGTCGTTGATTATTGATCCCAGGCGTTCGGCCTGACCTGCGATTATGCCAAGGAACTTTCTCGCATCGTTTGGGTAATCGATTGCGCCATCCAGGAGGGTTTCCACAGAACCTTTAATTGAAGTGACCGGTGTTCTTAGTTCGTGGGAAACATTTGCTACAAATTCTTTCCTCATTCTCTCAAACATCCTGAGTTTTGTTACGTCCGAGAGAACAATTACTGCCCCGAGGACCTTCGAGTTCCTGTCCTTTATCGTCGTCCCGGTGGCCATGATGTATTTTTCGCCATCAGCCCCTGACAGCACAAAATCCTCTTCTACCGGTGAATCTGAAACAAGTGTTTTGCGGACGATTTTTATCAGCGAGGAATTTCTTATGGCTTCGTGTATGGATTTGCCGGCCTGCTTTTCATCAACTCCGAGCAGTACTGCGGCATTTTTGTATATCCTGATTATTCTCTCGGAGCTGTCGATTGCGAGAACACCCTCCATCATTGATGACAGGATTGCTTCCTGTTGTGCGGTCCCGGCGTTTGCAGAATTCACCATTGTCTGAATTGTTTCCACGGCCGTGTTTACAGCTCCAGAGAGCATCTCGAATTCGGCCGGGGCGTCAATATAGAGTTTTGATTTTCCACCTTCTTCAGCCATTTCTTTGATTTTTCCAGAAATTTGCATCAATGTTCCTGTAATCTTTAGCGACGTAGTTCTGGAAATCAGGAAAAGTGCAAGAAAAAAAATAAGATAGCATGCAATAAAAAAGACAAAAACCACCAAAATGAGGCTTTCCATTGAATAAAGCGATTGAGAGAACCTTAACACTCCGATGATTTTTCCGTTTATCAAAAGAGGCACAGCCAGGTAGGCCATGTCTTTGCCCAGCGTATAGCTCGATCTGATATCTTTTCCTGTTTGTCCAGACATGGCGCTCTCGAATTCCGGCCTTGTTTTGTGATTTTCCATCTGGCCAGGGTCTGCCTGGCTGTCCGAGATTACGTTGCCGTCTGTCCCAATGACTGTTATCCTTGTTTGAGAGCGGGTGCCTGCCTGCAGAACATCTTGCCTCAGCTCCCAAACGCTTTCACTCTTCAACAATTTTGCATATCTGGCCTGGACGATCCTTGCTTTTGATTCGAGAGAATCAAATATCGTGCTTTCATAACGGTTCACGAGGAATATTAAAGTGATGGTGGACAGCAAGATAATAAAAGCCAGTCCTGCAATTGCGTTTGGCCAGAATAAAGAAAAAAAGATGCCCTTCGTTTTTCTAGTCATAGTTCCCTGAAGCGGTAGCCCACCCCCCTGACAGTTTCGATGTAGTCTCCATATTCTCCAAGTTTTTTTCTCAAACCAACTACCTGGACATCAACCGATCTGTCTGTTACGGGATAATCAAGTCCCTTTATTGCGTCTATGATCTGGTATCTTGTGAATACCCATCCGGGTTTTTTGGCAAGGAAGTGCAGGATGGAAAATTCTGTATGGGTCAACTCCACCAGGGAACCTTTTACGAATACCTTGAATCTTCTTGGATCAATCTCCATCTCGTCGTATCTGAGCGGGACATTTTCGTTGGCTGGTGTTTTGTCCCGTCTTCTGAGTACTGCCCTGATTCGTGAGACAAGCACCCTTGGACTGAAGGGTTTTGTGACATAATCATCTGCGCCAAGCTCAAGGCCTGCAACGATATCTGCCTCCTCACCTTTTGCAGTGAGCATTATGATTGGAATTGATGATGTAGACTGATTTTTTTTGAATTCTTTGCAGACATCCAGACCATCAATTCCGGGCAGCATGAGATCAAGCAGAATTATGTCAAAAGTTTTTGTTTTGGTTATTTTGAACGCATCTTCCCCAGAAGTTGCAGTGGTCACATTAAAACCATTTTTTGCAAGATTATACCTGAGCAGCTCCAGAATGTCTTCTTCATCGTCCACAACGAGTATGTTTTCCCTGGGCATTTCCTACCTTCCGGTTGCTTGATGGCCCTAATTATTATTGATGATTGTAAGAAAAATGTGAGGAAATTAATAATATCTTTTTGTTGTTTTGAAGTCAAACTGGCAAAAAACCGCCTGATACTGGTTTTGGATTTGGTCTAGCGCTTTTTTCGGAGTGAATGCGCCCTGTTCACAAAAGCACAGCCCCTGTTCCCTTTTCGCCTTGAGATCCAGAGTTTTTCGGAGACGCCGCCGGAACTCGCCATGCAGATCTTGCATCCCCAATATGTGGTTGTCCACCATTTTGGCAAAGCAGCAGTTCTCACGCTGTCGCAGATGTGCAGGGCGGTTGCCCTCTGGATCGAAGCTGGCTTTTTCTTCATCTTGTCTCCTTTTTAGCTGTCCTGAAGTGGTTTCTTGCGCTCAAGTTTTGGGTCAAACCTGTCAATGCTTGCTATTTCGTCATTTGGGAGCCTCTCTGGCCTTGTTTTTTCGTCTGCAACCTGTTTTTCGGACATGACCGGGTTGAGCTCTGCTGAATGTTTCCCTACATTGACCAGTGTAATGACCTGCCAGTCATCAGGTATTCCCAGAACTGCCCTGGTCTTTTTGGGACTGTATCCTGCAATCGGATGCGCAATCAGTCCAAGCTCTGTGGCCCTGAGTATCATAAATGCTACTGCCATGCCGGTGTCAAAGAGGTAGTATTCCCTGTCGTATATTACGCAATCATTCTCTTTTTTGGACAATACGGCAACGACCATGGAGTCCCTGAATGTCCACTCGTTGCCCTTTGACGTCACCTGTTGCATTTGCAGGAGCACATCCGGGTTTTTTACAAAAATAAAGCGCCAGGGCTGATTATTAAAACAGGATGGAGCAAGTTTTAGAAAACCGATCAGGTCTTCGATAAGTGCATCGGTTATCTCTGCTTTTTCCAGTGATCTGTAAGCCCTTCTTGTCAAAATTGCGTCTTTTACATCCATTTGCCAAGCTCCCCAATTATTTCCGCGATATCAGGAAGTTCCGATATCGGATAGATTTTGATGAACCTTATAATCCCTTTCTTGTCGATGACTATGTTTGCTCGCTCCGAGAAACCGTCATCTTTCCTGAATATACCAAGCAGTGAGGCGAAATGTCCATGGGGCCAGAAATCTGACAGGAGCGGCGTTTTTTCTATTCCAAGCTCTTTGGCCCAGGCATGTTTGCTAGGAACTGTGTCAACGCTCAGGCCGAGTGCAACAATGCCCATCTTTTCGAAATCGTTTGCATGTTCCTCCAGTGACTGCATTTGCTGCGCGCAAACTTTTGTCCATGCCAGTGGGTGCCAGGAGAGAAGGGCCATTTTCCCTTCCAACAATTTTCTGCTCCACTCTTTTTTGTTGTGGTCAGTCATTGCAAAGTCTGGTAGCGTATCTCCAATGTTCATTTTTCCTCCTTTGGGCCATTATATGCTATTAGTCTTGATTATCAAATTCATGGCAATTTATATTTTTACCACAAACTTGCTTGTGTCAAATCTTGCTCCTGTCCAGTGAGTATTTTTCTGTTTGTAGGAAATATTCCTCTTTCAAATCCAATTTTTTTATTGTCAAAAAACCCAAGTGGTGTATCTAACATTTTGTGAACCATTTACACCATGAAAAAATAAGTTACTGGCTTGATGCATTGCTGGCTTTTGCGTTGGGCGGCCTTGCATGTCTGGCTGTTTACGGGTTCCAGCTGACATTGAGTCTGGGGAGCTATTTCAATCCTGAAAAAATGAGCGCCATCTGGGTCATTGCCATTCCGTCATTGAGTGGTCTTGTTGTTGGTGCTACTTCTTATTTTCTCAGAATAAGTGGCGCTGGAGCTGTTGTTGATACGATAGCTGGAGCAAACCTCAAGAGAAGGATACTTGCAAAGCCTTCGTCGCTCCTCAAGCCTGTCCTTGCAGCGATCTCGATCGTTGGTGGCAATCCTGTAGGCTCCGGAACGGTCATAATGCTTGGTGGTACTGTTGCCGCATTCGTTGGACAGTATCTCAACATACCACACAGGAGGAGGCGCCTGCTGATTGGTTGTGGCGCTGCGGCAGGCATTGCATCGGTATTTCTTTCCCCTTTGGCCGGTATTGCTTTTGTGATTGAAGTGGTGCTGATGGAATATAGTCCTTACTCTTTTTCCATGCTTGCGCTATCTAGTGGCAGCGCTTTCCTGTTCTCAAAGATAATTGGCATTAAGCCACTTTTCCCGATCCCGTCTTTTCTCACTCCAAGGACGATCCACCTGATAGTATTTGCTTTGATAGGTATTTCGTGCGCCATAGTGTCTTTTATGTGGGCCAGATTTATGTCCTATCTGGAAAGAAACAGAAATAAAGTCAAATACTGGCAGATATTTGGCCCGCTGATTGGTGGCCTTGTCACTGGAACTATAGCTATTTTCATACCGGAAATCTGGGGCCCTGGTTTTGGGGCGATCGGGGAGGCGCTCCAGACTGTCAAACCTGTTCTGATTTCACTCTGTATCGTTGGCGTTAAAATTGTTGGCTCATCGGTTGTCCTTGGGCTTGGCGGGGCCGGTGGCGACCTCGCACCTGCAATATTTATCGGTGCTTTCATCGGTGCCGCTTTTGCACCGATTGCCCCGGCCTATCTGCCGGTTTTTGTTTTTGCAGGCATCTGCGCCCAGCTGGCATCTGCTTTTCATGCCCCACTCACATCAGTCCTGCTTGCGCTCGAGATGACCGGTCAGATGGCACTCATAGTACCTGTTGTGATGGCAACTTCTGTAGCTTCGCTGCTGTCAATAAAGCTCTCTCCAAGATCAATATACCAGGAAGGGCTCCACAAGAGGGGGATACAGAGCAAACTAGGGCAGTTTCAGAACCCCTCTGAAACAAAAATTGTCGATGTCATGTCGTCCTACCTGATAACCATCGACCAGCAAGAACCTGTCAAAAAAGCAATTGACCTGATGAGAAACAGCCATGTATCCGGTCTGCCCGTTCTTGACGGAAAGAACCTTTTTGGGGTGATAACGCTTTCAGACCTTAGAAATAACGTCACAACAGCCGACCTGGAAAAACCTGTAGGGTCATTTTGCTCGACCGATCTTGTCACCATAACACCCGATGCGGTCCTTTCGGACTGTGTTGCTGAAATGTCGGAGAACGAGATTGGCAGATTGCTTGTTGTGTCTCCATCCAACTCGAAGAAGCTCCTCGGGATTGTTTCGAAGAAAGACCTTCTGGAACTGGCTACAAGGCGCTATGCAAAGATAGGTGATTAGAAGATATCAATAATACGCGTAGGAATTCAAAGCGCTGTTTTCTGCTTGCAAAATAAAGTTTTTGGATTATTCCGGGTACCCAGGTGCAGTTGTGGATATAGTAAAAATCTGTAAAAAAGTTTTATTGTCCAGAGTGTCTAACCAGTCAGGAGGCAATAACTATGGAAAAAGATGAAATAAAGCAGGTCATACAAAAACACTACGGCGAAATTGCGGCCAAAAACGGGTCCGGGTGCTGTGGAAGCAGCTGTGGTTGTGGCACCAACATCACCAATGCACAGATTGCAAAAAGCCTTGGATATACCGATTCGGAGATAGCATTCGCTTCGGAGGCCAATCTTGGCCTTGGCTGTGGCAATCCAACCGGAATGGGGAACATCAAGGAGGGTGAAACTGTCCTTGATTTGGGTTCTGGTGCTGGTTTTGACTGCTTCCTGGCCGCAAAAAAAGTTGGCGATAAGGGTCATGTGATTGGTGTGGACATGACCCAGGAAATGATTGACAGGGCAGGTCAGAATGCCAAAAAGCATGGTTTTGAAAATGTCGAATTCAAGCTTGGAGACATAGAAAAATTGCCTGTTGAAAGCAACTCCGTCGACGTTGTCATAAGCAATTGTGTCATCAACCTTGCCCCAGACAAGCCAAAAGTCTTTAGCGAGGCCTTCCGTGTGCTTAAAAAGGGTGGCAGGATGTATATTTCGGACATTGTCTTGCTGAAGGATCTCACACCAGAGCAAAAAAGAAATGAAGAATTGATAGCAGGATGCGTTGGTGGGGCCCTGCTGAGGGATGACTACCTGGCAATCGTCAAAAAAGCAGGTTTTGAAGTCAATATCCTTTCAGAGGACAAAGGTATCAGTGAAAGGCAATATCAGGGCATTCCTCTGGAGAGCCTGAAGATAGAGGCCAGGAAAATATAGAAGAAAAGTTGTATTTTGCAACTCCAGGTAGCTGATTAGTGGTTCTAGCAAGCATTTGGTATATAATCGTTATCATTATTTTTTATATTATCTGACATCCAAGCATTACCAAGAATATATATCAACTCGTTAAGTATTTGTTTGTATTGGGTACATTTTGAAGGCATGCTGAATTTTGATCTGCCCATTCTGTCTTTGGGGCATCCACCCGTACAAATTGGTAAAACGTTGCATTCCGCACATCCTGGCTCAATATCTACAATCCATTTACTATTGTTTATAAATTCATTTCTTTTTTCTTCGTGCCGATCATCAAAAATACTTGTGATTGGTTTGACAGCGCTTGGGTCTCCTATTTCCTCCAGGCAAGGGACAATGTCTCCGTTAGGCGTGATGTTATAATGATTTTTTGATAACATCACGCAA
The DNA here is from genome assembly GCA_012517765.1 of Caldisericales bacterium. Classification (GTDB taxonomy): domain Bacteria; phylum Caldisericota; class Caldisericia; order JAAYUI01; family JAAYUI01; genus JAAYUI01. The sequence goes on from JAAYUI010000022.1 coordinate 26,847, forward strand.
TACCCCCAATAAGGTTTTGGGAAAGATACTGATTTAGTAAAGCCCATTTTGATGCAGGATTTATAAAAAGGCTTAAGCCTAGCTAACCAATCCAACCTGTCCTATAAGAGTAGCTGTGAAATACAAAAACAAGTATGTCTTTCATGGAAGAATCTCAGAGGACAAATTCAGAGAACTGACCAAGCTGTTTGCATTGGATATTGAC
>JAAYUI010000163.1 GCA_012517765.1 Caldisericales bacterium
AAATTGGAAGCCATTTCGATTTAAGGGCCTCGGTCGCGCCGGCCCAAGTACCGCCCTTTTCTACATCACTTGCCACCACAATGGCATAATCAGCAAGAGTGTATATCAGTTTATTTCTACCCATTGCTGTTCCAACAGAAAAAGGGGCACTAGGAGAATATGGAGTTACAAGGCATAAATCACCACGACTAATAGCTGCACGATTTTCCGGATTCCGAATAGATTTTTCTAAACTATCAGCGAGTATTCCAACAGCTGTTCCTCTCGAAGTTAATGCAGCATTCATGCTGATGGTGTCGACGCCTTTTGCACCACCTGAATATAGAACTAACCCCGATAAACCACACGAATTACCTACAAATTCAGCACACGCCTTACCAGCCTCATCAAGATGGCGCGATCCAACCACTGCAATACCCGGTTGGCCTAAAAGAGCTTTTTCACCTGCATAGAAAAGAACAGCGGGCGCGGTTTCCTTCAGTCGCTGGCGATATCGTACTGGATATTCTTGATCAGCTCTTGTTAACACATGGATACCAAGCGATTCTAATCGTTCTAGTTCAATTGCTAAAGATCCACTTCGTTGGAGTAGGTGATAATAACGATCCGCTTCTTCCAGGTTAATTCCCAGTTGACTTTGGATTTCATTTGGAGCTACCCCGAGTAAATCACCTGGGCGCATGGAAATAGATTGTAATTTTTTCGCTAAAGGGTTCCATTCTTTTAGAGTTAACGATGCATAATCAGAATTCGATAAAAGCCCGATATGAGAGCACAATAATAAAATTGCTTGAGAATCAGGAGAAATGGTCATCCGTTTGTATTCCTTCCAGTTGCCTGCGCCAGAGTAAATGGATAAACTGGGCCACTCCCATTTATCTTTAATAAATAACCAGCCATGGTTAATGTCCATCCAGAATCAATAATATCGTCTATCAGTAAAACCGCATCGGATGGAATTTGAGGATCTATGCTTATTGTACCAACCACATTCCGTGCTTGCATGGTGCTATTTTGCATCGTTTTTTGTTCAGGAGCATCGCTTGTTCTCTGAAAAACTGACCGGTAAGGAATGCCTAACAATTCAGCCAGACGAGCTGCAAAATCTGGAACTAGTTGCGGATGCCGAGTAGACGGGATTGATGTTACCCAAGTAGGGAAAGGCTCAGGGTTCCATAAATTTTGAATTACATGAGAGGCCGCATTAACCAATTCATCAGGAAAATGACCTTCCCGATACTTTCCTATTTGAACGATTTTTCCCCATCCGGCATCGCCATAATAGCACAATGAACGACCTGGAGCATTTTGTAATTCAATAGGAATATTGCGTTTTTGATCTGGGAATAAACCAACCGGCCATTGTTTGCGGGGTTGGATGAGAACTTGTGTCCCTTTTAAGTAGTTTTCTGCTTCGATCACAAGTTCATGCGGTACGGAAGCTGAAAAACCTTTTCCTTGACAGTTTGCACATCGCCCACAAGGAGAAGGGTTTGGGTCATCTAATGCTTCTAATAAAAATTTCATCAAGCAGTCAGGATGATCCACATAAGCTTGCATTTGAGCTAATTCAGATCTGCGCAAGTCAAGGACTCGATTAATCCGGTCTGTTTCTGGAACCCATGGATTAGGCGTGCGAAAATACAGTACCTTTTTATCGAAGGTCTGGCCGACTGCACCATCAACTTCTAATATCTTGATCGCTTTCTCCGCCATTGATTTTGATGTGTTAACCCTGGCTAATATTTCATACAATGACAATCCTTCGCTTTTTTCAAGTTCCTGGAGAATGCCTAGAAATACTTGTGTACTTGGAAAGGCTGACTCAATAAAATAATTTTGGATTTCATCATCTTCGGCGCCACTAAGCAAGACGCCATATGATTTTTCAACGGCCCGTCCAGCACGGCCGACCTGCTGATAGTAAGCCACAACTGAACCAGGGCGTTGAAAATGGATTACAAAGTCGATATCTGGTTTGTCAAAGCCCATTCCCAATGCTACAGTAGCGACCAGTATCTTAATCTCATTATTGAGGAATGCCTGTTCTAATGCCGGCCGATCCATATTGCCATCATCACCAGCATGATACGCCTCAACTGAAAAGCCTTTCTGTTTTAACCATCCAGTTACCCGTTCTGTATCCGCAACAGTCAGACAATAAATAATCCCACTTCCCTTGAATTTTGGTAAATTCTCCGCTAACCAAGCCAATCTTTCACTTTGATTCGATAATCGAATATTCTGCAGACGCAGAGATTCACGGGCTAGCGAACCACGATAAACGGTAAGTTCAAGGCCTAACTGCGACTGGACATCTTTGACAACTCGGTCGTTTGCAGTGGCGGTTGTTCCGAGTACGGGGACGCCTTTTGGAAGCATTTGAACGATCCGGACAATGCGGCGATAATCCGGACGAAAATCATGTCCCCAATCGGAGATACAATGCGCTTCATCCACTACAAAAAGACCTATTCGCCCAGAAATTTGTGGAAGGACTTCTTTTAGGAAATGCTCATTATTTAACCGTTCTGGGGAAATGAGCATTAAATCACATTCATCCTTTGCTAATGCTTCTTCAATAGATGCCCATTCTTCCTTGTTCGCGCTGTTTATCGTGAATGCGCGAATGCCAATCCTTCCGGCCATTTCAATTTGATTGCGCATAAGTGACAATAATGGGCTGATAAGGACTGTGGGACCAGAACCTTGTTCACGCAATAATTTTGTCGCGAGAAAGTAAACCAGACTCTTTCCCCATCCAGTGCGTTGCACAACTAGCGCACGTTGCTTTTTAATCGCAACTGCTTCGATAGCCTCCCATTGACCGGGACGGAAGTCTTTTTCTTCCCCAATCATTTTTTGCAGAAGTTTTAATGTATGCTCCCTATCCATTATGCAACATCCTTCTTCGATCTTGCCCAATTGCAATATCTGTGCGTTAGACGCGCATTTTCGGGAATGGTTTTTCCACCCAGCCAGTATTGTTCGATGTGATCTACAGCTGCATCATCGACTTCTGCAATTTGCTGATTGCATATTTGGCAGGTCGGATTTGTATCAAATAACTTTTGCTTCAATACCCTTGTAAAACATCTTGGCTGAGTTGAAGTGGATGAAAGCACTTCACTTAAGACTTTCCGCCAGGCATCAAATCGGTAGGTTACACTTTTCAACGAGCTAGTGGATCGTTCAATCGATTCGATAAAGTTTTCATCTTCTGTCATCAATGCGATCCAACCTTCTCTAATCGCATCTAAATTCGCCATTACCAAATTTTTGTCGTAATTTGTGAAACCCCAGGTCAAAACATCAAAAAGGGAAGCATTGAACCTTTTTGGTTCCCAATACCCATTGATGTTTTCATCGTCGCCCCGATAGTACCGGCGAAACGCATTGCTTCCAATCATGGAACGGATAAGGGTCATGCTATTCTTAAATGCTTTTCGAAGTTTTGTAGCATCCTCATCAGAAATTTTCTGATGCGTTTTC
>JAAYUI010000042.1 GCA_012517765.1 Caldisericales bacterium
CCGTTACTGGTACTGGTACGCTCTTTACGACCGAGTTGGCAATAGGCGATTTCATTTCTGCGCCTGACGGTAATTGGTATGAGGTCATTACGATTACATCAAACACGAGCGCAACGCTTTATAAGAAATACCCATCTGCAACTGCATCGGGGCACTCGAGTCAAAAACTTGGCGTGACAGACACCGGCGCGGCAACGTCGAGTTCAACGCAAGTTCAGGTTGTGAATTCAAGCGGCAACTCATCAGCGTTTTTGTACATTTCGGGCGGATGGGACTTATCCACCGAAACGCAGACAGGGCAGACGTGGTTTAGACAAATGCACGGGACGTTTAATAACCGCTATGGTTATGGGCTGTATATGACTGGCAAAAGTTATACTAATTTGGATAAGCTCAACTTCCTGCGCTACAACTGCGGCATCTACTACTACACCAGCAGCAGCAATAACACCATCACCAGCGCAACCTGCAACTCGAATAGCCAATACGGCATCTACTACTACACCAGCAGCAATAACACCATCACGAGCGCAACCTGCAACTCGAATGGCTCCTGCGGCATCTACTACTACACCAGCAGCAGCAACAACACCATCACCAGCGCAACCTGCAACTCGAATAGCCAATACGGCATCTACTACAACTCCAGCAGCAATAACACCATCACCAGCGCAACCTGCAACTCGAATAGCCAATACGGCATCTGCTACTACACCAGCAGCAATAACACTATCTACGCACTTTCAACAACTGGCAATACAGCGGGGGCTATTTATGCAGACAACGCCAATAACATTTGCCACTCCGCCACCATTGCGGAAAGCACGAGAGTGGCTACTGGGACGGCTTATTACTCCAACACGCGCCAGTATATCAACAATCTTGGCGGCTACTCCTACGTCTACTCGAACTACGCCACTGCCAACTCGCAAAACGCATCGGCTGGCGGAACTGGCAAAGAGTGGAAATTCGCTATCACGAATGCTGCGAGAAACACTGTCTACCCATTCTACATTCCTATTGCGAGAGTGGCGGTTGCTTCAAGCGGCAAGGTGACAGTCAAGGTCTATTTCAAGAAGTCGGGGACTGGCATTGCGGGGGCACTGCGTTGCAGATATGGGCAGATTACTTGGAGCGATGCCGCGCAAGATATTATAGTGACGTGCCCAAATGACACTTCTCGTAATCAAGTGACTTTGCAATTCACCCCTACCGAAGCAGGAGTAGTCGAGATTGAGGCGGGGGCGTGGTATGTAAGCGCCGTTGATCAAAACATTATTATTGACGATATTACAATAACACAGGCGTAGGAGGCATCTATGGCGCTGCCAACTAAAACTAACTTGGAAACAATGGATTACTCCTACGGGGGCGTGCCATTTGTTTCAGTTGCAACAAAGGCTGGAATAGATTTAGACACGCTTGATTATTCCTACGCTGGCGTGCCATTTTGGGGCTTGGAAGTAAGTGGAGGCGGTCCGCAAAGTTACACCCTCACTTGCGCCGCTGGTTCGTACACGCTTACTGGCTCATCGGTA
>JAAYUI010000172.1 GCA_012517765.1 Caldisericales bacterium
AAAATCAGCTAACGACTCTGACCACAGAACTCACCGAGCACGCACAGAGCCTTTTTTAATAATCTGGGAAATAATCAAAACTTGATATTGAAAGCTCTACGAGACCTAAAATCTCTCTGTGACACCTCCGTGCGCTCTGTGGCTCTGTGGTGGACCGTTCGTCTGGCTGTAACACATACATCTCATCAGTAACTTATATAAGTACCAACCCTCCATACCCCACCCCTCATGTCACACAAGCGTTACAAGGACCAGATCCTCCTAAATATCTTACAAGTGTGCGGGGGGGGGGCAACCAAAACGCAAATTGTCTATAAATCCGGCCTGAATTTTCACACCATCATCCCCTACCTCGACCTCCTCACCCACAGCGGCCTGGTGGTGCGTGTGGATGGCGAGATACCAGTGTACAGGACGACCGCCAAGGGCGAAGCGGCGCTCATGCACCTGCGGGAGGTCGAGAGGCTGGTGTGGGCAGGGACAGATGAAGAAAAGCTTATAAGCTAGAGAGGCGGTCCGGTGATCAGGATAACAATTATGGGGAACATGAGGCCGCCATCTGAATTGAGGAGGATGATAAGAGGGGGCGGCTGGGATAGCGAAGGCTTTTTCAAAAGTCAGAATTTCAAAAATTTTATGAGAGATAGTTAAACTTGCTGCAAAGGAATATGATGTCATTGGTTAGGGTTGGGAGGAATTTATTGGTTCCAAATAAAAAAATAGTGCTGCAAGAGCTGAGGGACGGCTAAGTGAGGACATCAGTCGATAAGGGCAGCCCGTGCGATCCTGGGCATGGAAGAGAAGTTGATCAAGTCGAGATCAGTGGCAGCCTGCTTGTTAAAAACGCCTTCCTGAACATGATCAGCAAAGAGGCATGATGGGCAACGGCGTATATGGGGCCTGGAATGGCATCGTTTCTATGCTCAAGGTTGGGCTGCACAGCACCGTAGCCAAGAACGCTGCTTCGCTGTACGTCATCCAGTTTGCACAGTATATCCTACCACTCATTACGGTACCCTACCTCGTGCGGGTGCTTGAGCCCTCAGGATACGGTCTCGTGGCCTTCGGCCAGAGTCTTATCGCTTATTTCACGATCTTTGCAGACTACGGGTTTGCATTCTCAGCTACGAGAAAGATATCCTTACATCGAGACAATATCCTGGTGGTGAGTAGTACAGCGTCTCAGGTTTGGGCATCTAAGGCGGTTTTGGGAGCATTAGGCTTTTTAATCCTCTTCGCAGTCGTATCATATGTTCCAAAACTACAAGAAATATCGCCGCTCGTCATCATACTATACGGCGTTGTCATCGGCAATGTGCTTTTCCCAACCTGGCTTTTTCAGGGAATGGAGAAAATGGTATTTATTTCGGTGATTAACCTGCTGATGCAGTTTTTTATATTGATTGGCGTCTTTAAATTGGTGCATAGCCCTGACGATGTCATGATCTATACAGGAATAATAAGCATCGGATCTGTTTTATCCGGGCTTGCTGGAGCTTGTATGGCGATCTTGTTGTTTAAGCTGCACCTTATTATTCCATCAAAGAAGGACGTTATTGAAACTTTGCAGGAAGGGTGGATACTTTTCTTTTCCACGGCGTCAGTTAGCCTATACACTGCAGGAAATGCATTTATCTTGGGACTTTTGGCCAATGCTACAGCTGTTGGGTACTATAGCGTCGCGGAGAAGATTGCGTATGCTGTTTTAGGACTTCTCAGCCCGATTGGACAGGCTGCTTATCCAAGATTTAATAAGCTAGCTGCGCATTCTAAGGCCTGCGCACTTCAATGGGCGCGAAGAATGCTTTTGTCAGTTGCCAGTTTAGGATTAATGTTATCTCTAATCCTTTTCATCGGGGCGCCAATTATCGTCAGGCTAGTCTTGGGTCCAAGCTATGAACCCTCTATCATGGTCCTGCGTATATTAGCACCTTTGCCATTTCTTGTTGCAATTAGCAATGTGTTCGGTATCCAACTTATGGTGCCTTTCGGTAAAGATAGAGTCTTCGCCTTTATCCTGTTTGGTGCCGGTTTGGTAAATTTGGCGCTTGCAATTGCTCTTTCCCCCCTGTGGGATGAATCTGGGATGGCCTTAGCTGTGCTTATAAGCGAGATGTTTGTCGCCGTTGTTATGTTCGGTTATCTTTCGTTAAAACAGCTAAACCCAATCTATAATATTAAGTAAAAAAGGTGATCAATTAATGAACCATCAGGATATTATTCTAGGCGCGGGGGTGACTGGACTTGCTGCTGGATTCACCTCACGTCTGCCCATCTATGAAGCAGCAGAAAAGCCGGGAGGCATTTGTTGTTCATATTATATGCATCCGAAAGAAAATAAACGTCTGTTCGTGCCACCGAATGACGATGAGGCTTATCGCTTTGAACTCGGAGGTGGGCATTGGATCTGGGGAGGGGATTCAGTAACTCTTCGTTTCCTTCGCACTATTACGCCCTTCAAGATCTACACACGGGAAGCAGCTGTCTTTCTTCCTGACAAAGAGATTATTGCGGCATATCCGATACAATCCCATCTTCGGCATCTTGGACCAGAGTTAGCGGCCAAGGCGCTCAAGGAAATGTTCGTGGCATCTAGGAGCCATGTTCAGGTAACCACCATGGCGGAGTGGTTAAAGGCAAGCTTTGGTCCTACGCTATACGAGCTGTTCTTCGAGCCGTTTCATGAACTGTACACATCAGGTCTGCATAGACGAATAGCACCTCAAGATGCCCATAAGTCTCCAGTGGACCTAAACCTTATTATAGAAGGGGCATTTAAGGAAATTCCGCCTGTAGGCTACAATACAACTTTCATTTATCCAGAATATGGGCTGAATGCTCTTGTCCAAAATATGGCAAAGCAGTGCGAGATACGCTACGGAAAGCGCGCAGTGCGAATAGATGTCAATGAGAAAATCGTCTATTTCGAGGACCGCTCAAAAGTTAAGTACCATTTAATTCTTTCTACCTTGCCTTTGAATCAGATGATAGATTTGACTGGTTTAGATGTTGGTGAGAAACCAGATCCATACACATCGGTTCTAGTTGTTAACATCGGTGCAATTAAGGGACCTTCCTGTCCTAAGGAGCACTGGTTGTACATTCCCCGAAGCTTGACAGGCTTTCATAGGGTTGGATTTTATAGCAATGTAGACGTTTCGTTTTTACCGGCATCTGCACGTCATAATCAAGATAAAGTAAGCATTTACGTAGAAAAATGCTATCTAGGACGACAAAAGCCAAATGATTCTGAGATTGAACATATATGCTGCACTGTGGTCAAAGAACTTCAAGAATGGGGGTGGATTAGAAAAGTTGAGGTAGTGGATCCCACTTGGGTTGATGTGGGCTACACGTGGTCCTGGCCTGGTTCTCGCTGGAGGGAAAAGGCATTAAAAGCACTCGAGATGCATGATATCTATCAGATTGGCCGTTTTGCCAAATGGCTCCTATTAAATGGGATTTCCGATTCGATAAATGATGGATTAGTGGCAGGGGCCGCTTTTGGCAGTTTTTATTCAAACTAACTTCACTATATTAAAAATGACATAGGTGGTAAATGAGGATAAGTTACTTAATGATCGAATTTGGACAAACCGGCGGCAGTATGGTACTGTACAAATTTATGGATAAGCTTTGTGAAAGAGGATACGAAGTCTTTGCAATTACACCGAATGAACGAGTGAAGTGGAGACCTGGCTTTTCTAAGGTAGTTATTGAGAGGTTAAACGAACGCAGATCCCTCAAAACAAAATCCTATTATTTAGGATTAAAAATTATAAATAAATCTAAGTTATTGGAACAAATCGCTAAATTAGCTCTGGATTTCCGTTTCAGCCCAATTAAGAAAATTCAGCGGCTGACACAGAAGTTAATTGAGAATTGGATATCTAGCGATATCACAATTTCAACACATTGCTTCACAGCTTATGCTAATTACGCCCTAATGGATAAATCTATACCAATATACCACATGCAATCATATGAAGAGCTGTTTTTTTCCGAGGAAATATTTCAGAAGGCCGCTCGTTTAACATATTATTTACCTTTAATACAAATTGCCAATTCATGCTGGTTGCTTGACAAAATTAAAGAGAAAACAGGATCAACTCCGTTTTTGCTCAATCCAGGAATTGATATTAGTATATTTTATCCACGTGTTAATATCGATAAAAAATATAACGATTTGTCAGAGCATATCATATTTTCTTATTACTCGCCTGCTAAGCTAAAAGATTGGGATGGCGCAGTGGAAGCCATGAAAATCGTCTTTAAGAAATTAGGCGATAAACAAGTAAAATGGATCGTTTTTGGTGGCATGCCCCCCTCTACACCAGAAATTCCGATTAAATTTATTGGGAAGATTTTTGGTGACTCTTTGGCAGAGATGTATTCTAAAGCTCATGTTGTTTTTATGAATTCTTGGTACGAAAGTTTTCCTCTGCCACCTATCGAAGCGATGGCGTGTGGAACAGCTGTTGTTACGACACGACTGGGAACTGAAGATTACGCATATGATGAGAAGAATTCTTTAGTGATCCCCCCTAGAAGGCCTGAATTATTGGCTGATGCTATTATTCGGTTGATAAATCAACCCTCTTTTGCTTCCCAACTAGCAAAAAATGGAGTTGAGACCGCACAGAAGTTCACATGGGAAAAATCTATCGATCATTTGGAAGAAATCCTTCATCAAGTTGGGGAAAATAACAGAAAAAATAGATTTGTAGATGGTTTTGTTTAGCTCTGCTGGTCGCATAAATTCATATAGAACAAAATACAGTTACAGTCATGATTCCTGCATTTCGCATTAACGCTCCAATTCATAATATTTTTCGCAGACCGGCCCAAGTAGCCGAACAATCTTTGCAAGCTTATCACTCAAATTCGCGATCTTCTGACGCATTTCTCCGCCCATCCAGATCGTAACCTCAGTGACTCCCATGAACAGGAAGATAATCCACTTGAATGTAGGCCGTTGGGTAGGCTTTTTCAATTGATCCGGAATAATCTCCCCCGTTTCCCTCAATCGTTTTCTGAGCATCCACTCTGCAACAGAATAGATCATGAGTGTTAAGACCATGATCATAGCCAGAGCTTCAATGCGTTCTGGCTTCTTGAGATATACCTCTGCAACGCGAAAAATCTTATCTTTTAAGAATCTGAAACCACGTTCAACCGCCATCTGACCTTTGTAGTAGCTAAGAATAGTGTCAGGATCGAGATTAATGTCGTTGGTGGCAAGAATGAACCTTCCAAGCTTGGATTTCTCCCTAGTGCCGTTTCAACTTGATTTTTCTTGGAAATAAGCTTTATATTATTAAACATACTCTTTATTCAGCAAAGGGATTTGAAGGGGCAAGAGTATGTGTATCTACGTTAGGGATATAACCAATGAGGAAGGAGCCCATCTCAAACGGATATTGAGGCGTTCAAATGATTCTTTCAGAGTTAAGCGTGCTCAAGTCATTTTGGCATCTGCACAGAAAATGAAGGTTCCCGAGATCGCCAACAGTTTTGGATTTAGTAGCGATTATGTGAGCTATGTTGTTCATGGATTCAATGAAACAGGATTCGAAGTTCTTGAATCGAAATATAAAAACTGTGGAAGCAGTCCAAAATTCAACAACGAACAACGTGAGACCGTTGTTGATACCGCCTTGACCAAGCCAAGGGATCTTGGATTGCCATTCACGGAATGGTCCCTCCCCAAGCTCAAGGATTACATCATCGGCAATACGGATATCGATAACTTTAGCCCGCACCTGAAAGAGGAAGTAATATCGTGGTGCAAGAAAAACGATATCGAACTCGCTTTCCTGCCTACCAATGCATCATGGCTGAATCGGATGGAATGTCATTTCACAGCACTTCGTAAATTTGCGATACGGAATTCCAATTACAGAAGTCATACAGAATTGGCAAGTGCAATAAGGCGCTATATCATTTGGAGAAATAAAAATCATGGACATAAAATTTTGCAGGCCATAGAAAATCGTGTAAACTTTCTATGAAATGGCACTAGTTATCTCTTCGAGATCGAACTCGATTTCTGCATCGATCAAATAGATTTCCCGAAGCACCTCACCTTTTCTGGGTCTTCCTCGCAGTTTTCCGTTTCTCTTGTTGATCAATTTGACCGATAGATCCCTGAATTTAAAGAAAGAATGTCATTAAAGAGTTCTGTTGGTCCATACGCGTAAATCGCATCAAGAGTCCTTCCTAATACATCGTCGTTCAAGTCTGCAGCTGTAATGCCCTTTCCGAGAAGCCTTTCAGTCGGTATCTTTTCATGGAAATCCGGAACTAAATATAGCCTCTGACCGACAAAACCCAGAGCGTTCAAGATCATAGCTTTGATAACTTTTGAATGCTCCAGATTGTGAGTTCTCAGCTTAGGGATTCGATCATCGATTACCTCTGCGATTTCTAGCTGATCGAAGACGCCTGCACCAAGCCCAAATGCTCCAGCTCAAGAGTTTTTATTCCCATTTTTGCTACTCCCAAACTGGAATATATCGAGTTATTTAATAAATCTTTGCAATAAATAATTTCGGTGAAAATGTTTGGAAATTAGATCGTTAGTGCGGAAGGAAGGATGATTTATATTGATGAGGGCTTCGAAAAACCCATTGATTGAAGTAATTGTATACTAATATCGGATTGCGGATTTATTAGAAGCGTTTCAAATTTTAGAGCCATTGATTTATAAATAAGCTTCAATTCTATGCGGAGTTATATTATGCACCATGCTCTCACTGTTTTAATGTCATATATTTTAGAGTATCTTTGGTCATCTAGTAGAATTTCAGGATCATAATTAAGCTTATATGTGGTAGCAAATAACCAAAAAGGTTTGTAAAGTATCTCATTCCGAATAAGAATTAATTCAGGTCCTGTTGCAGAAAAATTTTTTTCATAAATATTTTTGTCAAAAGCTATTATACTCAATCCATAATAAAAATTACTGCAGTTCGCGTAATATATATCAGATCTTATAGTATCTTTCCACAGTTTAGACACGCTATCCACAGAAGCCATTTCAGATTCTGTAAAAGCAAAGCGCACCTGTGTATTTGGAGAAAATATTGAGTTATCAAGATTTGCAGCATTGCTCGTAATCATCATAAATGTGAACGATATGATAAATATGGTGAACAATAGAATTCGCATCAGATTGGGTTCGTAGAGATTTATTAGAATGAAAATAGTAGCTGCAAGAGGTATCGACAGGAGAATTTGCGCAAGGAACCACCACCTGGGCTCAATCAATGTAATACCAATCGAGGATGGTAGAAAACCTAGCGCCAGTATTGTAAATCCACATATAGCATAACTAAACGTAAGAATATCACATTTATTAGAGATCATATAGAAAAATCCTACAAGAGACATTGAAAAAAATAAAAAAAATCCAATTTGATTAAAGAAGCGCTCAAATAGTGGAACACTATAAGGATAATTTAGCAAATCCCTCGGTGCGGATATAAAATAATCAATACTCAATCCCCATTTGAGCAAATTAGCAAATGTATTCAAAGATCCTGATGCGAAGGTCCACCAAGCAAAAGCAAATACTGCCAAATAAATTAAAAATTTTAAATAAATAAAAATTATTTTTTTAATATTTGTATCATTCTTAATATAAACTTTATAATAAAAAATATGCGCTAAAATCGAAATAAATAAAATAATCATCAGTGATATAGTAGATATAGGGTGCGTCAAAACGATGATTATCATCATATATATTAAGAGAAATCTGCTGGATAAAGGCCTCAATTCATCTCCTTTGAATAGCAAGTAAATTATAATAAAAATGAAAATTGATGCCAATCCGTTTGGAATGGACCAGAAAGTCAAATTTATATGTTGGTTCGCTATTACAATTAATAGGGTTGAAATCAAACTTATTTTAATGTTTCTTAATAAAAGACATCCTATTAAATATATAAATAGAACGTCACATATTATCTGCGATAAACCTGCAGAAAGAATAGTAGAATGTTTATAATCTAAGCCTGTAAGAATTGATGTAAATGAAATAATCAAATGGAAAATTGGAAGCATCGAATATGGCGATTTATCAATTATATGATATGATTTTAGAATATGTTCCGTGAAGTGTTGATGAAACCATGGATCTACACCTACGACAGTGGGAAAAATAACTAACTGGGACCAACTTATATTCAATCCCAAAATAATAGTGAAAAATAGCAGAATATCTCTCTCTTTCATTGTTCCAATCATAATTATATAAAATAAGGTCCCAGCTTGTAAGGAAACTAAAATAAAATAGATCACAGGTCTGACATATAGATCAGATCTAAAGCAAATCGAGTAAATACTGATCACAAATAAAGAACAAAAAATAAAACTAAAATGAGACGTGTAACGGCCACAATATAAATAATCATTTAACGACGCTTTCCGCCGTATATATATCCACGTATAGCTTGCTATTATTACAAGAACACAAACAAAGATATATAGGGGATTCATTACTTTAGTGGCCAAAACGCCAAGAATTAAAGAAAATATTATGCAAAGATATGCAACACATTTGTCCATTTCAACACACATTTCGTACTGACCCTCACTGATTGGATTACTATCGATTTATCAAATATCAATGAAATAATCGTACGTGTTTAGCTCATACAAATCAGCATCAATAGCCCCATTTCATGATATCTCGTGCAGCCTGTTCCATTGAGCTATCCCAAGTAACTCCGGCTATAGATATCGTTTTTCATTCTAGCGCAATTTTTTTGACGAGCTTCACTCTATCGAGCAGAATCGATATCATGCGAATAACTCTGGAAGAGCTAAACACATACAAATAATCGTTAATATTAGTTCTCAAAATGCCTATTTTTTACAGGCCACTGAATTAAAAAATTAAATTTTTTTATAAAAAATAAAATGTTGAAATTACTACCAAGACCTCAAATAAGAGAATAAAAATCTATAAAGCTTTTTAATTAAAATTTTAAATATGGTCGTGGTATAATGAGATACCATCTGCACTATATAAATAGGAGTGAATAAAACATAAAATCTGTTATGGATTTTTATTAACTTAAAATTTGTTAATTCATCTCTGATCTTTCCATTGATCATATACGAATACCTCTTCCTTCTGGAGACACCTATTTTATGCCATATTTTTGCGTTCAAAACAACAACTGCTTTTAATCCATGTTTAAGCTCGTTGAGGCAGTAATCTACATCCTCACAATCAAAATGAAACTCTCTATTCAGTTCTACCCGATTAACTCGCTTCGTATTCATCATTAGTGCTGCTCCAGAAACCCAATCACATTCTCTATAACCATTAGAGTTAGTTAATGATTTTGTCATATGATGATAACCTGGATATTTACACCAATTAATTTCTCCGCCGGAGAACCACACAACATCATGCCGTCCGTAATAATCATAGTAATAGATAATCGGACCAATAATCCCAATTTTCGGATCGCTCTCAGCAGCTATAATTAGTTCATCTAAGAACAATGGATCCACAATCGTGTCGTTATTCAAAAGCAAAATATATTGAGGTATTATGCAATTTAAGGCAAACCTAATGCCGATATTATTACCTTCAGCGAATCCATAATTCTTATCATTTTTTATAATTATTAGAGTTTTATATAGTTCAGGCCTGTTGAACTTGACCTTTTCTGCCTCTTCATTTGTAAATTCATATGTCTTTATTGGTTTATTATTGTTTGAATAATTTATAAATTTGGACTGAACCTCTAATTTTCCTTCAGTATAATTCCTGATCATATTTATGGATTCATCTGCAGAGTGATTATCTATTAATAGAACCATAAAATTATCATATTCTATTTGATAAAGTGACTCTAGGCATTCTATTGTATCCTTCCATCCATTCCAATTGAGAATTATAATGCAGACTCTGGGTTTATTTTTTTTCATTATTTTATCACTATCTCTGTTTTTATAAGTGACTCCACTTTCCAAGTTTTTTCTTCGTAATATCATGTCGCTAATCCATATGATCCACTTTTGGGACCATAAGTCACCGACACCGTTCTGTTTTAACCTAAGCTCCCTATGGTTTAGGCATATCTAAATAATTTTCGCTATCTTCAACCGAAATCTATAAATACTATTATGTGCCTAAATATGCATTATGAAATCATTTACTCGCATCAAGAAGATAAATGGTCAGGAATATCTTTACGAGATCACCCCTTATTACGATAAAGAGAAGAAGCAAATCCGCCAGAAGAGCAAGTACCTTGGCAAGAATGTCGATGGCGTCCCAGTCAAGGTCCGCTCTCAAGGCCAAATGCCGAAAAAAGTGCTATCGCATGGCGAATTTATTCCTCTGAAAAAGATCTCTGAAGACCTTGAGCTGGAAAAGATCCTCTCAGGAGTTGTGCCAGGCAAAGAAGTCTGGCCGATCTTGACTTTAGCGATGAACTATGCCACCCGTCCCCGAGCATTGTCAATGGCGGTGTAAAACTGTCCACTTATGGCGGGATAAAATTGATCACCTATCTTAAAAGCCTTCTCCCAGCTTAGTCACACCCATCAATCATCCTGAGAAGTTCTGAGTAATCAAACCCTGTTTTCTACGCTCTTTGATCCGATAGCTATCTCCCTTTATGTTGACCGTTGTGCAGTGATGGAGAATTCTATCCAGAATAGCCGCTGCGATAACGTGATCCTTGAAGATATCTCCCCATTCGCCATAAGATTTGTTGGAAGTGAAGATGATAGATGCCTTTTCATATCTCCTGGAGATCAACTGGAAGAAGCAATGTGCTCCTAGCTCATCAAACGGCAGATAGCCAATCTCATCGATGATCAGAAGCTGAAACTTCGATAATCCCCTAATCTTGTCCTCTAATTTCTTCTCTTTTTCAGCTTTAGCGAGACGTTCAACCAGGACAGATGCATTAGAGAAGTTCACCTTAAATCCTGCCTTCGCGGCTTCTATTCCCAAAGCGATAGCAAGATGCGTCTTGCCAACTCCTGGCGGTCCCAGAAAAACGACATTTTCAGCGTTATGGATGAACTTCAGGGAAGCTATCTCTTTAATAGATGCCTTGTCAATAGAAGGCTGGAACTTGAAATCAAAATCCTCCAGCCTCTTCTCTACGGGAAATCCCGCCAGTCTCATTCTTAAGCTCAGAGAACGAGCCTCTTTGCTTTGAAGCTCCTGTGCTATGAGATAATCCAGGATCTCAATTGTGGATTTTTCAGCTTTGGAAGCAATTTCCAGATAATTATCCAGAATCGACTCGAAGGTAATGAGATTCAGCAGCTTCAGATTATGATGAAGTCGCTCGTACTCCAGATTACTCACTTTCTCACCCCCTCGCTGAATGCATCATAGGTCGATAGCGATCTTTGTTCCACATCCAGCTCAATGAACTTGAAACTTGGAGAGAACTTTGGTTTTGGATTAGAGTTCTGCTTCAAAATTTCGGATAGCAAGCCTTGAAAGTGCTCCTTGTTTCTGGAAATATTGCTATGACCTTGACGAATTTCATGAGTACAGATCGCATCTCCGCCTATGATTACCGTGAGGCTTTTGTCAGAGATCTGCAAGGAGCAGTCTCTTCCTGCAAATCGATAAGGAACTGAATACCGGTTGCCAAGATAGGATACATAGGAATCTCGCGATATCTTCCTTCTCTCTGCTCTGATATTATGGTATGGAGGAACTTTCTCATAATTGCGAAGCCCTTCTTTGGCAAGTCGCTCTGCCGGTATTTCGTTGGTTGTGCCGTGGACAGTTGAATTTATCCGAGCCAGCCAGCTCTGAGCTTGGAGATTGAGATCAGAAAACGAATGAAACTCGCTTCCCATGAGGAAATCTCTCTTAACAAAGCCCACACTGTTCTCGATCTTGCCTTTTGTTTGAGGGCGATAGGGTCGACAAAGTCGTGGTATAAAGCCATAATGCTTAAAGAAGTCCTCAAAATCGGGATTCCAGATCGAATCAGATGATACAGGTGCTCTCTTGATCACGATCTGCTTCATGTTGTCATAAAGGATCTCGTTGGTGTAGCCTCCAAAATAATGGAATGCATTCAAGTGACACTGAATTAGGGTATGAACATCGATATGCAGGGTAAACTCGACATATCTCATGCGGGAATATCCAAGGACCATCGTAAAGCAGTAGAGTTTCCGCGATTGGTTATCGATATCAATTCTACCGCACTCCGCCCAATCTACCTGTGACTGGACGCCTGGTTTTGTCTCATATCGATACACGGCAGCAACTGAAGTTCTTGGTCTAACCTCTCTTACAAAATCTTTAACAATTGTATACTTGCCAGTAAATCCCTTTTCTTGAATTTCGCGATAAATGCGCTTAGCGGAGAGGGGATACTCCTGAAGTCTGGCGGTGATATATTCTTTATAGCCGTCTAATTTACTGGGCTTCTGCTGCCTCTTTTGGGGTGCAGGCGGAACCGGAGAGAGAAGGTATTTCCTGACCGTTCCTCGACTGTGTCCTGTTCTTCTGGCGATCTCGCTGATGCTCAATTCTTGGTTGAATAAATCTCGCAACATGAGGAATTCCTCCAGGTCCAGCATCCACACAACCCCTGAGTTTTGATGTCAGGGATTGGCAGGTGGACAATTTTATTCCGCCACTATTGAGCAATTTTAGACCGCCAGTGACAGAGGAGGTTAGCGAAAGAACAATGAAGAGACGAGAGAGATCGATGATTAGATCACTTGAGAAGGCTGGATATTCGGTTGTAAAGGCCGAAGCTGCATAAGATGGATAGGAATCATTTTCATATCAAACACATACGGTGCCGCAATCGGGACAGTGATCTGCTGTTACGTCAACTTGTGTATGTGGCATGACAGAAGGTCTCGTTATGCCTTTATGACCGGGTTTTCGACCAGGTGTTCCATTATTCTTCTTGTCATGGTCTCTTTTGCGATTGCGACCGCGTCGGAGACTTGGCGGAGTATGTGCATTCTCGTATTGTGCTAATCTGGCTTCAAGCTCCAGAATTTTTGCCCTGAGCAACTCATTCTCGCGTTTTAATCGCTCATTCTTTTTGCGAAGTTGCTCTAAAGTTTCTCCTTCGTCCATACTCCTAATGAACCGGTATCAATAGTATATTATTTAATTTTTCTGGTCAAAATGGATTTGGGTAGAATTCAAGAGGATACTAAACACGTACAAAGTTGGAAAGTAGAGCAATGAGATACCGTATCAAGGTTCTTATGTCACTTATCTGATGCGATGTCCCTAATACTAGCCAAATACTCTCTAGCTATACTGCCCCATAACAATGTTTCTACTTCCTGTTTGATAAGTTGCCGATCAATTGTTATTGAGCCGTTCACTAAATTAATTATGGCTTCCACCATGCCTTTAATGTCGCCTTTATTGAGAATGAATCCATCGATTCCGTCTCTAATCAATTCTCTGTTTGAGCATATATCGAATGCGAAAACAGGGAGACCACACGCTTTTGCTTCAAGAATTACTAACGGGCATGCTTCTTGTCTGGAGATAAATAATAGAGCATCGCTTTCGTAATAATAAGGGATTATATTATCAACCCTGCCCAAATAGATCGCATTATCAAGAAGTTTAATTTGTTTGACTATTTTATTATCCGTAGGGTTTCCCAGTATATAAAAATAAATTTTCTCTCTTTTGCTATTTATTTTTTTGATAATTGGAATTAAATATTTGGCTTTCCTATTATCAATACTTCCTACAAATAGAATAGCTGGATGATTAAGCTTAATCTTATTCTCTGCTCCTCTGAAAAATTCTTCATTCACACCATTATAGATAACTTTAGATTCAATTCCTCTAGACGCTAGTTTTCTTTGCTGGTATTTGGATACAGAAATAACTTTATCAACAAGATGGAGTTTTATATCATTGGGTATCTCTTGAATAAATCCTGCCACAAAGTTAGTTGGGCTAAAAAACCAATTCATTGGCCAATTGCTGTGAACGGTTGCTATCTGAGGAATTGATGAATCTAATGCTAGAAGCCCAAGCCAATCATGACTGTGAATGATATCCGGCTTATACTCAGCAATTTGCTGTCTGATTTCCCTAAAGGCCAATACGCCTTTATGTTTTAATTTATATATATCTAATTCATCTTCCCATACCGAATCGATACAGTCGTGGTATACTAGTAACCTAACTTCATGGTTTTTTTGAAACTGTTTTGATAATTCATAGGCGACTTTTGACGCACCATTCCATCGAACTAATTGTTTTGATATAACCAAAATTCTCGTCATTTTATGTGAGTCTATTTAACACATTTGCTCAGTAAATGCGTTCTTTGTTACTAATGGCGATTTTTCCACTCGTTCTTAGTCAAATTATCTAGTGTAACTAAATAATAAATATTTAAATAATGTTTGGCTGCTTTTTTCCAAGAGAATTGCTTAGCTCGCTGCAAACCCCTTAACTGCATTTGTTCATAGAGCTGCTTATTAGTTATTAATTTTAAGATACAACATGCTAATTCCTCGCTATCTTTTGGATCAAATAATAATCCACTATCTCCCAACACTTCGGGACATGCCCCACCGCATGAAGCTATAACTGGTACTTTACTCGCCATTGCTTCTAACAAAACAAGTCCGAAGGTCTCTGTATAAGAAGGTAAAACAAATAAATCTGATGCCAAATAATAATTACAAATTTGTTCAACATTGGATTTTATAATCACGTATTCTGCTACTCCAATATTTTTGATCGTATCAATAATCTCATCATATAGCTCTCCTTCACCTATAAGCAAAAATTTTACATCATTTCTATTTGCTATGACGTAAGGTATTGAATCTAATAAAGTTAAAATATTTTTATATCTACTAAATTTACCTACAAATAAGACGAGATAATCCGTAGATTCTATGCACAATTTTTCCCTTATGCTATCTCGCGCAATTCTATTGGTCTCATGAAATTCACCGCTTATGCCGTGATAGATGACTTCTGATAAGACCTTATGTCTATTAAATAACAAATTCTTACCATAATTTGAGATATTTATACATCTGCTAGCCCATTTGGAAATAGGCATAACAGAAAAAGCTTCGATATAATAATATAATTTGCTTAATCCTTTTTCATACTCCGGTTGAGGACAGCCATGGCAAACATATATGTATGGAATATGCCATATGAGCTTTACAAAAAGCGCGAAAGGGAAAAAGGATGCGTAATTAATATGAAGAATATCATATCGTCTGAATTTACCAATAGATACCATAAGTTTAAATAGAAGATGTAAACTTCCATTTTCATTTAATTTGAGTTTTACGTTTGGTGGCAACTTTTTTGCATATGCATTGTTAAAATTTCTTGGCGAAGAAAAAACATATAAATCTATTTCATCAACGAATTTCGACAATTCATTCAATAAGTTGAAAGTATATGTCCCTATACCTCCATTCATTGAACTTATAAATGCCAGTCTCACTAATCTATTCACTCCTTTCAAATAAAATTATTTGCCAATCTTTAAAGGCTGTTTTTTTTATATATTTTACTTTAAAATTTTCAGCCTCAAAAGCTTTAATAAAATCACCAATTCTATATGTATACTCCTTAACGCCCCTTTGAGCAAATATATAAAATAATTGAGTAACCATTCCATATAGCGAAAAATGATCTGGTTGTGCAATTAGTATATATTGGCCGCTCAACCGCACCATTTCCTTGATAAATGGCAAATACGTCCTATCTTTGTAGTGCTCCAAAACCCCTTCTTCAAATACTAGAGTAAAATCTTTCTCTTTGTAGTTTGTATTAGTTGCATCTAATAAAAATATATCTTTATTTTTTTTGAAACCTTTTTCTTCACATTTTTTAATACTTTCTTGTGAAAAGTCAATCCCTACAGAGTTAGCATACCCCCAATCTCTGAAAGCATGTAACATTTTGCATAAGCCACAACCCATATCTATTATCTTTGCGTCGCTAGGCAAATTAATCTCATTTAATATTTCTTTAACGGCGTTAACTATACTTCTTTGCGTATAATTTCCTAATTTTGTATATCCTTTAAATCCTTTCCATTCTTTATTAAAATTATCTAATACATTATCTTCATTCATTTAATCACCTATCTCAAAGATTTAGGAATAACATGCCTAGCGCTTCTTGCCAAACGCCGCCACTCAGTCGGTTTTCCTAACATTCTTAACAGAAATTTCGGATTCATATTTGTTTGTCTAAGCGCCCATCTCGTCCATTTCTGAATGTCTTCAGATGATAAATTAGGATAATTAGCCCAACCATCTTTTAAACACCTGTTATATTCTAGGTAATCGTACAGAGGAGTGTTAGGATATGGCTTTGGTATAGTAAATTGATACGAATCTACCGGTAGCTTTTTTGCCCATTCTACGGTTTCTTTTATCGATTCAACTGTTTCTCCAGGCAATCCAATGATGAAATCAGCATGATTCAGCAACCCGATTTTATTTGTCCTCTTTGCAAATTTCTCTGCATCCGTTGCCGTGATGCCTTTTCGTATATTCTTAAGAATTTCGCTGCTAGATGATTCATAACCCACATGAAGGCAACGACATCCAGATTTCTTCATAATAGTTAGCAAATCAAGATCGTATCTTGCTTCTGCTCGAACATAACACGACCATGCTATATCGATGTCATTTTCAATAATATTTTCGGATAATTCTTTTGCTCTCCCCGGAGGTAATGTGTCATCTTGTATAAAAACTTCTTTCACAAAAGGTAATTCTTTTTTTATGAAGGTTAGCTCATCAATGGTTTTGTTTATATCACCCACACGATAATTAGCACCTTTATTGATTGTATGAGGCCATAGGCAAAAAGTACATTTGCCCCAAGAACACCCTCTGCCAGTAAACAAATCAACAAATGGATGCAAATGGGGCGCTTGATAATAATTATAAATATTTAGATGTCTCTTATAAACATCTGTAACAAAAGGCAGTTCCGATATTTCATTGGATGTTAAGGGTTTCCTTGGAGAATTATGAATAATTTCATTACCATTTTTCCACACCAGGCCAGCTATTTTGTTCTTTGAAACTCCTTCAACGAATTCTAGAACAGTATAATCAAATTCACCGATGGCGAGCGAATTTATTTTATTACATTTCTTAAGAATACTGTCAGGATCAATTGAGCACCACGGACCAACCAAAACTGCATGACACCCAGTTAATTCAATTATTTTTTCTCCAATAGAAATATCGTTATCTAGACTCACAGTTGAGACATAAATTACGCAAATATCAGGTGAGAACTTTTCTGCTATTCTAAGAACATCCTCATGAGATAATTTGTCGACTGGGCCATCAATAAGTTTTATTTCATGTCCATTTTTTTCTAAATTTCCACCACAATAAGCTAAATAAATAGGATACCAGTTACTACCAGAAACCGACGCTGCCGCCCATCTAGATGAACGTATAAATTCGGGTATGAATGGTGGATTTAATAGTAACACTTTCATATTAGTTCATCCTTTAATATTCAATAAACCCTTCCAAAGCCCAATCGCATAAAGCGCATGTTCGATTAAATAGACAATAGGAATTGAGGCCAAATAAATCAAATTCTTTTCTTTCAGAGCAAAGTTTAACCCAAAAATCAATAAAATGGTTAAATATGAACCTGCCGAAACTAAAAATATCCATGGTGTAAAGATCAAAGAAATGATTATTATTGGAATAATTATCGGAGGAGCGACCTGAATATCCCAGATTTTACTTCTCCCTCTACCGTAGCCATATTGATACATCCTTTTACCGAAAGCATTCAAACCTCTCTTATGGTTATGTAACACAATTGCGCATGGCGTATAAAGCAAATTGCCAATTTTCAATAACTTCCTGTTTAGATCAGTGTCTTCTGCCGTGGAAAGAGATACATTAAATCCCCCAACTTTAAGAAGATCATCCTTCCTATATACGCTATTGCAGCCACTTATGCTGAAAACATACCGTTTATCATTGAATAATCTGCCTTGTACAGATCTAGCGCTCCCTAGGAACGTATTAGTTGCAAGATTAATTGATTTTTCCCAATTGCTTTCTCCAATATTTTTTATTCCTCCACCTACACCAACAATTCCTTCATCAAACTCCTGGATTAAATTCATTAGCCAATTCCGCTCTGGAATGCAATCAGCATCAGTAAATGCAACGAAATCTCCTTTAGCATTTTCAAGACCTATTTGGCAAGCTCCTGCCCGTGTGTGATAGTCTTCAAATAATATTTTAACGTCGAATTTTCGCGCTTTCTCAATAGTATTATCTGTGGAATGCCCATCAATTACAATGACTTCTAACGGCTTCATTGTCTGTTCGAACACAGCCTGCAGACAACGCTCAATCTTTTTTTCTTCGTTGATTACCGGAATTAAGACGGATATTTTTTTCCCCATTGTACTGCACCACGTTCTAAATTACGGGTCGTGAATCATTTATCGGTTGGAATTTGCATCTACTGCAGAATTCATCATCATTTGATACTGACTTTCTCAGGATAACTCCCAGTGGAGCATGTTCATGAGATCGCTCTCTGTAAGCGAGTTCTGAAAACTCCAACCTATTTTTGTATCACGACCAAATTACGATATCACCGAAAAATCGCCCTGGATCTCGCATGCAGGATTTCTTATATATAACAAAATCGATTCTGCCTGCACTGACTGCATCATCCACTAGGGGTCAGCCCGCAATCGATGAAAGATAGCCCTGCACTCTATTTCAACTCACATTTTGGTTCTGTGCATTCTTTGTAATCTTTGTACCCTTTGCAATTTAATTCGGTTTATAATATTAAAATCTGAAAATCCCTGTATTAGTCTTCAATTATTCGAATAATTCTAACTTCAGCCCGTCCCTCCCCGAACGGATTCTTCCACCCAGTCTCCGCCTCCAGAATCCGCCTGGCTGCATCCATTATCCGCTCCGAGCTGACCCCAGCCAGCACATTCACCCCCACATCCAGCGTCTCCGGCCTCTCCGCGTTATCCCGCAGCGTCACGCACGGCACGCCCAGGATGCATGCCTCCTCCCGGCCCCCCGCCCGAATCGGTCAGAGCCAGACGGGCGTTAGCCTCCAGCTGCAAAAACTCCAGGAACCCGAGCGGCTCGATGGCCCGGATGCCGTCGAGCTCAAAACCAAATTCCTGAACCATCCTTCCTGGTCCTGGGATGGACAGGGAAGACAACAGGCAGTGAAAACTCCCGGCCTATCAGCCCCAGACCCTTGATGATCTCGCCCAGCCGCTCCTGGCTGTCCACGTTCTCCTGCCAGATACCGAGGATGATTGAAATGGTCATTATGTATAAGTTACTGATGTGCTTACTGAACCACAAAGACACAGAGGGATCTTAATATTATCACCTAATAGATCTCAAAGTCTTTCGTCTCTGTGGTTCAAATTTTTAGCAACTCACTGCAAAAGAACCGCAGAGACCGCGGAGGACGACGACAGAGACGGGATTTTTAAGTAGCACCTAATCTACCTCAAATTTGCGCACAAGAAGATGCCTCGTCCTTTACACCATACTTCTTTGCACCAATCACAGTAATCCCGACCAGGTCGTTGCCCTGATAATGGTAGACGATATTATCCTCCATCTCGCTCTCATCCGCATGTTGCGGTTTTTGAAAACTTATGTAGAGGACATCGGCATCTTCATCATAATCGATCCAGATCCGATTTGACGGCATTTTAAGCAGATGTGGTACAACCTCGAATAGCTCATCTTTCACTTCTGCCATATTGTACCTCTTCTCAGCATTTTATCTGGCTTTGATGTCATGAATGCAGTTATTATGAATCTATCATTTCCCTCTTTATAAACGACAACCATATGTTTCTCCGATACCGAGATGCTATTTACGCTATCATAGTATTTCAATGCAATCAGTTCATCCGTCCAACCACGAATGATATAATCTGGATCTTCAACAGATTCCAAGACCTGATCCATATTTCCAGCCATATAATCGTGCGAATCCACAATATGTGCCCATTGTTTATGAGTCAGCCTTATCGGAACACCGCTCTTCGATATGGCAATCCTCATAGAGTCCATAGCTCTCCCTTGTTGGTATCTGCTGAAAAGTTATAGCTGATCGATAATCGCCTCCCCAGCTCGCCCATCCCGTATGGATTCCGCCACCCGTTCCCCTGCTCCATCATCCGCCTGTCATTCTCCACTATCCGCCGAGCATCCGCCCCAGCCAGCACATTGGCCCCCACGTCCAGCGTCTCCGGCCTCTCCGTATTGTCCCTGAGAGTAACGCAGGGCACGCCCAGGATGCATGCCACCTCCTGCACCCCACCCGAATCAGTCAGCGCCAGCCTTGCATTCGACTCTAGCTGCAGGAACTCCAGGAAGCCTACAGGCTCAATGGCCCTGATCCCATCAAACTCCAGTCCGAACTTCTTAACTATCTTTCTGGTCCTGGGATGCACCGGGAATATGACGCGCAGGCCGAACTCCTTGTTGATCAGCCCCAGGCCCACGATGATCTCCTTGAGCCGAAACCTGTCATCGACGTTTTCAGCCCTGTGAGCCGTACCAGGAAATACTCCCTGGACTTCAGCCCCAGGTCCTTCAGCGCATCGACTTTGCGCTCTGCAATCTCCCGGCTTTGATATACCGAATTTACAATTGTGTTTCCCGTGACGCAGATCTTCGCCTCGTCGATTCCTTCTTTCAGGAGATATCCCCTGGCCGTCTCCGTAGGCGCAAAACAATAATCGGAAATATGGTCGGCCACCACGCGGTTAATCTCCTCGGGCATATCTCGGTCAAAGCTCCGCAGGCCCGCCTCAACATGTCCGACCTTGATATGCAGCTTCGAGGCCGCAAGGGCCCCAGCCATCATCGTGTTGGTGTCCCCCTGCACCAGGACAGCATCACAGCAAACGTCCAAAAACCGATCTGAGCATATTACATGAGCCATCTCAATTATTTCTAACTGCGTTCTCAGAACCGCCGTGACGCACACGCTTCACCCTACCCGTACTGAA
>JAAYUI010000062.1 GCA_012517765.1 Caldisericales bacterium
CAGGTCCGGCTGCTTGAGCCGCTGGCCCTTGGCGAGGGGGCGGGCGCCCGAAAAAAAGACCCGGCGCGCGGCTTTGAACCGCGCGAGGTCCTTCGCCACGGACTGAAGGCGCGCCTCATCGGTGGCATCGAGCGTGAACCCTTGTTCCGCCAGGTTCGCCGCGGGCAGCAAGAGGTCGCCGAGCGATTTGCGGCCGTAATGGCGCAGCGCATGGTCAAACGCGGCGAGTTCGCCGGGCACGCCGCTGGCCAGCGGCCCGGTCTGGCTCAACTCGGGCGCCGGTTTGCCGTTTCGGATGAACAGGTCACGCGTGGCGGCGGCGGGGGCGGTCTCCCGTCCGTCAATCGCAACCACCTGCCCGCCGGGCAGGCGAATCAGCAGGAAACAGCCGCCGCCGATGCCGGAATTGTGCGAGTCCACCACGCCGAGGGTGAGTCCAACCGCGACGGCCGCATCAATCGCGTTGCCGCCGGCCTGGAGCACGGCCAGGCCGGCGTGCGTGGCCAGCGGATGGCCGGAGGCGACCATGCCGCGGGCGCCGGTCGCCGGCGCAGCGCCGGCGGCTGAAATCAGGAGGAAAAGGAAAGCCGCTGCCCAGCCCTGCCAGGCGCGCGCACCCCGGCGCCTCGCGGCGAAGGGGTTGACCTGGAGTCTCGCCGGCCCGCAGTTCAAGGCTTGGGGTCAGCCGCTCCCGCCGGCGTGGCGGTGGGAGCGGGCAGATAAAGAACGCGGTCCGGCTGGGTGGGAGCGTAAGCGTTGCGCCAGGGAATCTCCGCCCGGTTGAACGGCCGGTAGTCCTTGATGGCCCCGACGCGCGCGATTTTCACCGAGTTGCGCAGAATCCCGCGGCCGTTGTTGGCATCGCTGAACTTGCCCGAGCCGTAGCCGACGCCGCGGGTGCCGGACAGGTTCGAGGAAAAGTACTTCAAGCCGATGATGCGATTCTGTTCGTCGCGCAGCCAATCAATGAAAATGGTTGAATGTCCTCCTGGCGGCGTGGTGCTGTAACTCAGGATGTCGCCTGGCCGCGCCTGCTCGAAGTCCGTGATGGCCCGGCCCAGGCCGTAGGCGACAATCCCCCGCTGTTCGGAATCGCCTTTGCCCTCGATATACCAGATTTGCAGGAGGTTGAACAGGTCGTGAAAGGTCATGCCGTTGAAGTCGTCCGGGTCCAGTCCTTTCTGGATGTTCCGCAGCTTCATGGCGCGCACGAACACCTCGAAGGTGAAGCCGCAGCAGTAACTGCAGCGCGAGCCGTCCGGGTACGCCTTGGCCACGACCATGCCCTGGTACCACAGGTCCTGGGTCACCCCGTTGTAGATGTCATACTCCCGCGGTTCCCAACTGCAATGATAGGGATACGACCCGTCCAGCGGGTAAGCCGCGACCACGCGCAGGATGTACGGGTTCAGCGAACCCTCGTCGTCATCCGCGATCATCTCCTCGCGCGCATAAGCCTTCGCCAGCGCCTTGTCCACGGGCGAGAACCCCCGCTCGTCCACGGGATAGGGCCGCGGGGTGTAGGTCAGCCGTTTGGGAAGCCGCACGGCGCGGTTCGTGCCGGCCGCCGCCACGGCGTTCGAGCGGGCGGCCAGAGCGGGGGCATCCGCCATCGCAGCCGAGGCGCAGCAGGGGGCAGGGGCGCGGCCGTGGCGGCAGCCGCTCACCGCCAGGGCGGCTATTATCACCAGACCGCCCGGCAGCCAGGCGCCGGCGGAAAAACGGGGGACAAGGCGGGAGACCAAAGGGGGCATAGTGGTTTTGTTTTGGGCTGCGGAAGGAGTGCCGGCCGGTCTGGCGCCCGGCGGGCGGACGTCAGTCTTCGAGGCGTTTGAACAGTTCGGCGGAGCTGACCGGCTTCATGCCTTTGCGCTGCAGGGCCGCGATGGCCTGGTCGGGGTCGTCAAAGCGGAACGCCAGCAGGCCCTTGCCTTCGTGCTTGAGGGTGAAGCCGTACATGTACTCGACATTCACGCCGGCCTTTTCGA
>JAAYUI010000041.1 GCA_012517765.1 Caldisericales bacterium
AATACAGCATCGTTCGCTTGCCGATGGGCGGTGGGGTGACCCCCGTTCCAACCGAAGAGCCAACGGAAGAAGCTACCCCCAGACCACCCACCGATACTTATCTCGAGCCACCGGTGGTGATCACCGCGCCAGCCCCAGAGAAGGAATTCTTTGTGATCAAGACGCGTAACGAGAAAATCTTTTACCTGATCGTTGACCATACCAAGATGAGCGAGAATGTTTATTTGGTCACGGAGGTGGATGAAGAAGATCTGCTTAATTTTGTCAAAATCGAAGAATCCCCATCCCTCTCACCTTTTCTGAAGCCAAAGGAACCAACGCCAACAGTACAAGCCACCTCAGTGACACAAGAATCCCTGCCGGTCAATCAACCATCTTTTACTATCCCTTTGACCAGTGGCATGGCGATTGCCGGTGCGTTTCTTCTAATCATAGGAGGCATAGCACTTTTTTATTGGAAAGTCATCAAACCCAAGGATCAAACTCCCAATGAGGGAGATTTCTTTGAAGACAATTTCCTCGAAAGAAGTTCAGATAAAGACCCTGAATAGGAATTTTGAAAGGAGCCAAGAATGAGTATCAAAGAATTGATTTTTTCCCTGACCGGGGTTGAAGTAAACACCGAAAACCTGGCGGATCTCAAAGCGCATCCTCGGGACTATACAGAAAGCGATGAAGACGCTTCGCTTTTAGCTGAGCTCTTCTTTTTGCTTGAACAAACTGAGGAAAGTGAGGAGCTACCATGAACCAGACAGAAGAAAACCGTTACATCGCTGCTTATGCCCAAATCATCGGCGTGCAGGAAGCAGTGGTTACGGAATATGCCGAACGCAAAGGCCTGGCAGCCCTGGTGGATAACGCCTATCAACTGCTTGAAACCCCTGAGCAACAAGCCAAACATAAAGCGTTCCTTGATCTCTACCGCATGAGCAGTTCTCTTACCCGCGACAATCCGATCCTTAGTTCGCCATCTGCAGCAGCGGGTTATATGCACACTGTCATCGACCAGGTGCATGATAAGGAGTCGATGGTGGTGGTTTTCCTCAATACCAAGAACAGAGTCATCGATTATGAGCAGGTCTCAGTGGGGACAATCAACAGTTCCGTGATTCACCCAAGGGAGATTTTCCGCAATGCAATCCTGAACAAGGCTGTTTCGGTTTTGCTTTGTCACAATCATCCTTCGGGAGAGCTGACACCCAGTGATGAGGACCTGGCGGCAACAAAAGCCCTCAAGGAGGCAGGTGAAATGCTTGGGATTCCTGTGGTTGATCACATTATCATTACCGGTCTCAATCGAGATGCGGTCTATTCGTTCCGGGCAAACGGCATTCTGGAACAAAACACTCATTATGACGCAGGACTCAGTCTCGCTGAAAAGAAAATGGATGTCGAGGACAAGGATAAAGCCCTAGATGAGATTACTGCAAAATTGGAAGAAGGCATCCAGGAAATCTTTAGCAGCGGTAAGTATGAAGATTACCTCAAAGTGATGTCCCGCTTCCATCGCTACAGCCTCAACAACACAGTTTTGATTGCGATGCAAAACCCGGAGGCCTCACTGGTTGCCGGCTATCATGCTTGGCAAAAGAGGTTTGAACGCAACGTACTTAAAGGCGAGAAAGCTATTCGCATCATTGCTCCTGTTGAGGAGAAACGCCTGGTCGAAAAAGAAAAGATCGACCCAATCTCCAAAAAACCTGTTCTGGATAGTCACGGCAATCCGGTTTTGGAAGAACAGGAAGTAACTGTGAAGCGCTTTCGGGTAGTCCCGGTTTTTGATGTCTCACAAACCGAAGGCAAGGAGCTGCCCACCCTGGCCAAAGAACTGGAAGGTAACGTACGGGATTATGAGCTGCTGTTTGAATCCTTGCAAGCAGTCTCACCGGTACCGATCGAGTTCAAGGAAATGAAAGCTGGCAAGGATGGCTATTACCATCTGAAGGACAAGAAAATTGCTTTGCGCCAAGGCATGAGTGAGATTCAGACGCTGGCAACCGCAATCCATGAGATCTCACATGCCAAGCTGCATGACCGTGATCCCCAACAAAGGGGGTCCAAAGGAACAGAAATAAAGAAGGATCAGCGTACACAGGAGGTTGAGGCAGAAAGTATCGCCTATGCCGTTTGTCAGTATTATGGCATTGAAACAGCGGATAACAGTTTTGGGTACCTGGCTGGTTGGAGCAGTGGCAAAGAACTGGCTGAGCTCAAATCCTCACTCAAAACAATCCGCGACACCGCCTATGAAATGATTGAGTCGATTGATGGTAAATTGTTGGCTTTAAAGACCGAACGTGAACAGGAAGCCCCTAGAACACAACCGGAAGCTGTCAAAATGCTCAACACCAAAGTGGCAGCTTTAGCTGAAGCTTTGCAACGCTACAATGGTGAACCTTTGCCAGAAGGTGTGCTTCAATATGAAGACCGTCAGCTCAACCAAGCAGAAAGCTTACGTAATTGGTTGGAAGCGTTGGTTCGGGAAGACCGCAGTCCTTGTACCACCCGGGCAAGCATGCTCCTGCAGCAGATCGATCAAGTCCAGGAACCATCTACTGCCTATCTGCTCGGGAACGGGGAAACGCTCAAGCTTCTAAGGGAGGGGTCTGAAATCCGCTACCTACTTCA
>JAAYUI010000023.1 GCA_012517765.1 Caldisericales bacterium
ATGAAATGGCAAAAAAAGCTGAGGAAATCGGCACCAAGAAGGCCAACCAGAACTTCGCTAAAACTTTTGTCCTTTCTTTGCTTGCCGGGGCCTTTATTTCAATTGGAGGGTTCTTTTCCTCCACAGTCCTTGTTGGTTCCGAAACAATTCCGTATGGGGTATCAAAATTGCTGGCCGGTCTTGCTTTCTGTGTCGGCCTGGTGCTTGTAATCATTGGTGGGGCAGAACTTTTTACTGGCAACAATCTTATAGCCATGGCCTGGGCAAACAAAAGGATTGGCTTTTCAAAACTTCTCCGCAACTGGGCAATAGTCTATTTTGGCAATTTCGTTGGCTCCGTGGCAACCGCAATAATCATTTTTCTTGGTGGGCAATATCTCTTTTCTGGCGGCCAGGTTGGGTTCTGGGCCCTCAAGATAGCGGAGAGCAAATTTGCACTTACACCCATGCAGATGTTTTTTCTCGGAATCCTTTGCAATGGACTCGTCTGCCTGGCCGTATGGCTAACATACAGCGCCAGAACAACCACGGACAGGATAATGGCAATGATCCTTCCCATTACTGCATTTGTAACTGCAGGCTTCGAACACAGCATTGCAAATATGTATTTCGGTTCAATAGCAATCCTGGTAAGGTATTTTGCAGGGGCCGGATTCTGGTCGTCAATCGGGAAAACTGCCCAGGACTTTTCACATGTGACACCGGCAGCAATGGCTAACAACCTCCTATGGGTAACACTTGGCAATATTGTTGGTGGTGCATTGCTGGTAGGGATCTTCTACTGGTTCATTTACCTGAGAGAAAACACAAAATAGCGGCTGTTTTCCAAAGAGATTGCCACAGGCAGTTTTATTTTTTATAATTGGTTTGCCAGCGACAAGATGGCAACTGCAGTAATTATCTGTTTGACTGGCCATTCAATACACATTCTGCAGGCATTGAGCTAATTCATGGCTGAAATTCAGGGCCATCAGTCTTGAAAAGTGGACCAGGTGGAGCGAAATTGCAAAAAGACCTTTGTTGAAAAGCTTTTTTAGGGGACACACAGAATAGTTAAAAACTTTTTTACGGCATGGAGTGTACTGAAGGTGAGCGCTCCTAACTCAAAAACGGAGGTAACAAAATGAAAAAAACTATAATAATGACAACAGGGATAGTCATTGGTTCGCTAATAATTGGTTCAATAGCGGCCTTTGGCGTTGCAGGTGCAAGGGACACGCAGGACATTCAGGAAGCTGAAAACAAGAATGTAATATATGTGACTGGTGTCGGAACAGTAACGGCAAAACCGGACAAATTCATTGTTGATCTAACCATCACCACGACTGACAAGTCAGCAAGACAGGCCCAGCAGCAGAACGACAGCAAAGCAAATGCGCTGATCGAGGCGCTCAAAAAGATTGGCTGCAAGGAAGATGACCTCGAAACAACTGGCTACTATCTCAACCCGGTCTACAAGTATTTTCCGGAAGACAACGAGAGCAGGCTTGTTGGCTACCAGGCAAGTTACACACTCAAGGTGACAGCTTATGATCTCAAAAAGATCGGCGAGATCATCGACAAGGGAACAGAAAACGGCGTCAATCAGATTGGCTCCATAAACTACACGGTGAAAAATGAGGCAGATTTCTATGCCGAAGCACTCAAGACGGCCATGAGGGACGCAAAATCCAAGGCAGACACCGCGCTTGGCGAATACAGCCTGAAGGTCCTTTCAGTCAAAAACATCAATATCGCCGGATATCAGCCATACCTTACAAACAAGAGCATGATGAATGAGGATTCCCGTGGTGGTGGCGCAGGTGGCGTGGCCCCAAACATTATCAGTGGCAATTACTCGATCACAGTAAACGTGAACGTCGAATTCAACTACTAGAAAAAAGATGGAAACCTAAAAAGGCCGGGCATATCAAAACCCCGGCCTTTTTTAATTTCAGGTCAGCCCCAGCAAATGGTCCGGCCTTTCCATAATCAGCCAAATAACAAAATCCTCTTTTTCTACAACCATGTTTATTGACTAGACCATCCATTCTGGATAAATAGAAAACCATGAAATCAAGATTTGGATGGACAATAAACGCTTTGCTGGAAAGTTCGCTTGCATACATGTGCACAACGGTATGTTTTGCAGTTTTCGGTGGGAACATTGGCATTGTGGTTTCAAAAACATCTTTCCTTGCAGGTTGGCTGGTGTTTCTTGGCCTCTTTGTGGTACTGGGTTTCGTTTTTGGGAAAAAACTCCATGAAAACCAGATTTTATCATTCTTTGGGTTTGCAAACCCAAGAAAATCCAGTTTCATGATGACTTTAGTTTTATCTGCAGGGCTCGGGCTCGTTTCGTGGGCGCTGACATTGGTATGCCACGAGCTGGCAAATCTCATCACAGGGCAAACGGTTGTTGGCGCAATATTCAACCAGACAGGCCCTATTTTGTTGTGCACCGGAAGTTTTGCCATATCTGGCGCACTCGTCTGGACAAGAAACATGCTTTTTGCGAATTCTCCGATTTCCAAAACCAGCAATGCAAGGAGGAAATAGAAACATGAACCTGAAAACATTATGCTGCATCCTGGTGACCACCTCGGCCTTGGTGCTGGTTTCTTGCGGAGGCAGTAGCAAAATCACCTGGAACGATAACGAGCAAAAGGTCTACGATTCCTTCGTGCAGATAGAACAAAAAACATCAGAAATCTTTGGCTCTATCACAAAAAATAATGAAAAGAAGCCTTCTGAACTATCAAAACCGGTTTGGGACTGGGCCGAGTACAAAAACAGCCAGCTCTCTGAAATCTACAAGGAATGGAGAATGTCTGCCGGAAAGGCCATCGAAAACAAGGCAATATTGATGAAATCGACCATCTCAGACCCCCAGCATGAAATGCTCAAAGGCAAAGTGCAGTTTGAAACAGAATATATGGCCAAGATGAAAGACAAAATCACTCAGGTGGTCGAAAAACTCAAAAAGGGCGAGGACCCTGGCAAATAAAACCAGCTTTTTGAGGCTGGGCAAAACCCTAAAACCTAGTTCTCACCAATAAACAATTATGATTTTGGGTGGGTCAGTGTTATCTTTTTTGTTTTTGCATCATATTCCACACCGCAACTCAGGTTTTCGGCGATAAATCTGAGCGGAAGCAGCGTCTTTCCAGAGACGATCGTTGGGTAAAGGACCTTTTTTGCATCAATCCAGACATCTTTGCCGTCAATTCTTGCCTGCTTCTTGCCAATCCATAACTGGATGACTTTTTTGGTGCCGTTGTCCAGGGTCTGGGTGAGCGTTACCATTTTTTCCATTGCGTCCCAACCTATCTGGATGGCGCCAAGTGCTTTTGCGATATCGGCGATTGGCATGAATGTTGTTCCAGCAAATGTTTTTGGAAGTGGTGGCGAAGAGGCTGTTGGTGCTGTGGCGAGATTTGGCATCTTTTTCCCGTTGACCACGAAATCAGTCTTTCCAACCCAGAGCTCGATGATAACAGCCTTTGTTCCACCTTTGAATGTGAGGTAGACTACCGCAGTGTTTCCCGCTACATCAGTGGAAAGTATTTTAACCTTGTTCTCGCCTTCTACGACATCCCAGCCGTCTTCAAAGATGGCCGTTTTCCCGTCAGGAAGCTCCTCTATCTTCTGGGCAATCTGACCATCAATGAACACTGAAGCACCGGTCTCGGACTTGACCTGGATTGCGATGTTTTCACCCGGCTTTTGGAGTTCTTTTGGATCTGGTCGAACAATTTCTATTGCTGGTGGAATGGTGTCCAGAATAATCGTCCTATTCTCAATCTTCACATTTCCTGCCTGGTCGGTGCCCTTTATCTCGACAACATTTGGCCCCTCTTTCAGGTCAATCGTTGTCTCATAGGTCATTTTAACATCGTCCCTGTTCACAGTTTCAAATATCTCCGGGGTGAGGAGCTCTTTTCCGTTGACATAAATGCCGTCAACTGCCTGATATTTCTCGTTGTCACCATCGGTGAGCATTTCGCATGGCTCGCGCTCGCCTTTGACGGTGTAGGTTTTTTTATTGGTGACAACTACCTGCTTGTCAGGCCGGGTGATCAAAAACCTTGGCAAAACCGTATCCAGACAAAGATGCATGGATTTTGGTTCTTCTTTTATGTCTCCAACCTGTGCGTAGTACCAGATTGCCGCGCGCTGTGAAGCAGGACTTAATCTCTTTTCACCAGTATATTGGATGATTGAGTCGGTCTTGGTGTCATACCACATAAATATCTTTGCAAGAGGGTTGCAGCTCGTTATCGAGAGGATCGGCGGCGTCTTGTACCAGAGACAGCCCCCATATTCAAGGCCATCCGGCTGTGCCGGGTCCTTGAACTCAAGCCATGATTCCACTTTTGGCATGGTGATGGTGAATTCCTGGGAAAGCACCGGCTCGTCCTTTCCTGTCCAGATTTTGAGGTTGTACTTTCCAGAATATCTCGTGTTTATGATGCCAGCATCCCATGTAATGTACACAACTGCACCGCCATCTGCGGCTTTGATTGCTGTGTCTGTCGTTATGGTGAGCTTGAGGCCATCAACCGACACCGATCTTGAAGGTTTGTCCCCAACGAGGATTGCATCATTGGGTATCACCTTCGGAATGCTTGTGTCCAGCGGGAAATCCACTGTCAGCCTGTCGCCAGGTTCAAGATCGCCTTTGTAGGACGGTATGTAAGCGAACTTGTACCCCGACCGCTCACAGCCCTGGTAGTCGCTTAGCATGAGATCAAGAACTTCGTGCCTGTCTGAAATGGTGTATTTTGGAAAAGTATATCCCTTGCCGTCCACTTCGTATGAAAGCTCGTATTCGCCGGGCAGGGGGTTCCTGATGCCGGCAGTTTTGAGGAACCTGATTTTCAGGGCATCCACAATGTCAAAGTACGATCTGAGCGAAACGGTTTGCCAGCCTACCAATGTCCTCCCGTCATACTTCCTTCCATTAAGAACAATGCTTGAAGAGGCAATAGTTTCCGGCAGCAAAGTGCCGTCCGGGAAAATGATCTTGAATTCCTTTCCTGCCTTTATTGGCCCGTCGGGGAGCAACGCCACTGCGTAATATTCGGCAATATTGCTGAAGATATTGGGTGTCACTTCCACCCTTGGCCTCGTCTCGACAACAAACGGCAAGGACTCGACCTTTTCCGGTTCCGGGTCTGTCCATACGGTAAGTGTTGCCTCTGTCTCCTTGGGAGGGTTTCTTATTCCAGCTTCTGGGGAGAAGGCGATGTTGACCTCTCCAGCATTGTTTATGTTTATCGGACAGGTGATCTCGATGGTGTGCGACTGGTTGTCAATCTTCGGGCTTGCCTCAAGGACATCCCCGTTTATTTTTACATGCCTGGCATTTATTGCCTCCGGAAAAGCAAAGCTCTCCGGAAAGCGCACCCAGATTTTCGATTTTCCCTTGTCCAACGCGCCGCCATCGCCAACATTGAATTTCATTGCAATATCGCTTGGCTCGCCCGGATCAGAACCGGCAAGCGTCACGACAGGCCTTGAAATTTGGGAACATGGGAACACAAAGTACTCCGATTCGACAGGTGTTGGCTCCGGCGCTGTTGCAACAGAAAGCCTGTACCTTCCGGGTGTCATCGGGGCAAGGATGCCAGCCCCTTTTCCAATATTGTAATCAATTGGATTGTATCCTTTGCGCCAGACTTCGACTTCGAGCCCTGAACGAGTTTGTATAGATCTCTCTTTTGCTGTATTAACAATTATCGGTAAACCCTCACAATAACAATCATCATAATACCCAAAACCTACGTTACGCATAAATAAATTCAAAAACTTATAACGTTGATCCATATTTTTTGGCAGTGCAGGCATAAACATACCAGTTATCCAGCACCCCATGCCAGACGGATCGGCAATTATCCTGCAATTGCCCTCGGACGCACAGTTACCGTATGGCGGGGTACCAGCTTCACATTCGCACTTGTCAAACCTAGCCATACCCTTTCTATCTTCAAGTATTTCATAAAGCTTCCCTACCTTTGTTTCCTCTTCATTCTTGTACTTCTTGAAGTACTCATCATTTGGCACAAACCTTGGGTGCTCTTTTGCGCCAGTGATTTTCGGCATCCCATCACAGATGTCCTCCAGTTTGCACGAGGCCTCGTCAATCGGGAACCAGACCTTCGCCCAGTCATAAACTTTAATGTTTACATTGATCCTGATGTGGATTTTGAAAGCGGTAGCCTGGCCGGCCCTCACCGAGGATGGTGAATCTCCCATAATATTGAGCTCAACATGAATAGGCCCCAGCAGCGCAAAAATATGTGGCATACTGGCAAAAAAGATTGAAAACACAAGGACTGCAACCAAAAGCGAAAAAGCAAAATTTCTCCTCATCCTGGACCCTCCTTGCCTGTTTGTGGCACCCATGTTTTTATTATAGGTGGGCCAGTTTAAATAAATACAGACAAGAACTTGTTTTTTTAAGGAAGTACTTAACTTGCGAGACAATTTGGCAATAAAAATAAGGCATTCCCAAGCCACACGAAAAGATTTTCTGTATTGCCAAAACCTGTCTCAAATTCAAATCTCAACGCCAGAGGTAAAAGCGCCATAAAACACCTCTGAGAAGAAGTAAGTTCCATAAAACATTTCTTCAGATTAAGCCGGTGGCAAAATCCAAACAAAATTGAGATTATAAAAAAATCCACTTATTGACAGCGCACATAAAGAGCAATTTAATATTAGCTACGACTAACTTTATTGCATACATTTTGTCATGTGAAAGGAGCACTATATGAGGAGAAATCTATTTATTTGGCTGACCGTTCTGGCCATGGCAGGCTCCATATTCACTCCGTTTCCACCAGCATTTTCACTAACACCGACATTCAATCTGGAGGTAACACCAGGCTGTGGCTACAACATGCTTGAGTGGGACAGGGTCAACGGGGCAACAAACTACTGGATTTACAGGGGGCCGTCAGAAGGGGCCGAGTTTGATACGCCTTTGACAGATTTTCCGGTACCGGACAAT
Source organism: Caldisericales bacterium (assembly GCA_012517765.1). Lineage (GTDB taxonomy): Bacteria > Caldisericota > Caldisericia > JAAYUI01 > JAAYUI01 > JAAYUI01. The sequence continues at coordinate 6,995 of JAAYUI010000023.1, forward strand.
AAATTCAAGGACGATATAAACATTAAGAACGGCACAAAATACTGCTATTTTGTCCGGGCCGTCGATGCAAATGCAAACGAGTTCGCCCAGTCAAAAGAGGCCTGCGGGACACCAAATTGCGAAAACCCGCCAGATGAAATACCACCAGAGAATGAAGATTGCAGGCTGATGCTGGAATACCAGATTGGCAACAAATACTACAAATCTGGAGAGGTGCAGAAAGGCCCAATGGAAGCGGCGCCATTGCTCACACAAAACCGCATGTTCCTGCTCATAAGGTATGTTGCCGAGGAGGTTGGCGCATCAATCGCCTACGATGCGGCAACAAAAACTGTCACAATAAAAACACTCGACGGACAGACACTGGAGATACAGATTGGCAACCCAACAGCCAAAGTAAACGGGGCCCCTGTCCAGATCGACCCGAACAACCCACAGGTTGTCGCTTTCATAGTTGGCGGGAGGACTGTCCTCCCAATGAGATTTGTGGCCCAAAATCTGGGCGCAACAGGCCCCGATGATATAAAATGGTTTGAGGCAACCAAAACTGTCCAGCTGCTGTTTGGCGACCCGAACTGCAGAAGGTGCATGTGCGTCACGGTATCAAAAGTAGACTGCAACGCGAACCCACCGGTTGTCTATGGAAAAGATGTCAACGGCAGGGAATGGCGGATATACCTTTCAAAAGAACTGTGCCTAAAAGTAAAAGAAGGCGGGTGCTACACATTCTGCGGCTCAATCAGGCAGGGCGCTTCCACTCCGACCACAGCAACGGCCCTAAACACCTACTTCATTGCAACAGTTGTAAAACCGGCCGATTGTCCTTGCAAACCGGAGCCATACCCGGACTACAAGTGCATGTGCGTAACGATTGAAACCCAGAACTGCTCGGAAAACCCGCCAGCAGTCTACGGTGTCGATGAAAAGAACCAGAAATGGATCTTGCAAGTCGATGCCAGCCTGTGTCAGCAAATGACACCTGGAACATGCTGGAAAGTTTGCGGGACTGTTGGGGTGACAACTGCAAATACCATTTCTGCATCCTTCCCGCCAAGAATGAAGGTCACAAGGGCGGTAAAGGTCGATTGCCCATGCGGCGGCAACCAGGCACCAAGGTGTCTCTGCATGAAGATCGAAAAGGTCGACTGTGCAAGCGCACCACCAATGGCATGGGGCACCGACAAAAACGGCAAATCATGGGTGATGGAGCTGGACGAGAAGATGTGCCTGGAGCTGAAACCAGGTTCCTGCTACATAATCTGCGGGCATGTCCAGCCGCAATCCGCAACAACAGCATATGCGCAGGCAAAGAAGATAAGGGTCGTAAGGTTTGAAAAGATCGAGTGCGAGCAGTGCAAGCCAGATGAAAAATGCTTCTGCGTAAAGATTGACCGCGTGGATTGCAACGCGGCCCAGCCAACCGTTTATGGCTATGATGAAAATGGCAAACTTTGGGCACTCTATGTTGATTCAAAGTGGTGCGCCGACATGCAACCCGGAACTTGCTGGATGGTGTGTGGAAATCCGCCAGAAATAATCCGCGTCGGCAGTCCGCCATGGATGAAAGTCACAAGGGCAGAAAAGATCGATTGCTCCAGGTGCAAGATCAAGGAGCAAAAAGAAAACTGTGTTTGCCTGGTAGTGGAAAAGGTCGACTGCAATTCGGACAAACCGATGCTTTACGGCAAGGACGAGAACGGAAAGTATTTCTCGCTCCTTCTTTCAAGAGAGCTTTGCGAAAAATATTCAAACTATCTGGTCCCCGGAAAGTGTCTGAAGGTCTGCTATGTAATCAGTGACTCGGCTCTCGCAGCCATAATGAAGGTAATATCAATAACACCTGTCGAGTGCCCCTGCGGAGCGCCAAAAGAGAAATGTGTTTGCATAACGCTGGAAAAGGTCGACTGTTCAAGTGAACCCCCAATGGCATGGGGCAAGGATGAAAACGGTCAAATGTGGTCGCTTGTGCTCTCCAGGGAGCTTTGCGCCAAGTACGCCAATTATCTCGTCCCAGGCAAGTGTTTCAAGATTTGTGGGACACCAAAACCACCGGCGGCAACAAATGCCATGATGACACTTGTGGTCACATCCATCACCCCGGTGGAGTGCCCGTGCAAGGAAGAAACAAAGCTTGACTGTTTCTGCGTGAAGATCGAAAAGAAGGACTGCGAAAATCTTCTTCTTTATGCAACAGTTGATGGCAAGATACTGACACTTTCAGTTCCGGCCGAACTGTGTAAGATGGCAGAGCCAGGAACATGCTGGTGGGTCTGCGGGAGAAAGGTCGAGGTTGCTGGCGCTGTCCCGTATTTCAAGGTTGAAAAGTATGAAAAGAGGGAGTGCCCGTGTGGAACGGAGCAACCAAAAGAGGAGTGCTTCTGTGTAACGATTGACCGCTTTGCATGCGACCAGGACCCGCCAATGATCTGGGGCAAGGACAAAAATGGAAACCAGGTCGTGCTTGCTGTCAGCAAAGAGATATGCCTGAAGTATGCAGAGGCCCTTGGCCCTGGAAAGTGCGTCGAGATTTGCGCAATTAAAACAACGCTTGCAAGCGGACTCGTGGTGTGGAAGGTAACAAAGATAAGCCAGACAGAATGCCCGTGCGGTGAAAAACCTCCAGAAGAAATTTGCAGGTGTGTCACGATCAAAAAGGTCGACTGCACGGCAAAACCACCGATGGTCTGGGGTATCGACGAGAATGGCAACGAGATCACTCTCGTGCTTGAGAGCTGGATGTGCGACAGGTATGCAAACTACCTGGTGCCGGAAAGATGTATCAAGGTGTGTGGTATCTGGTCAAAGATTGCCATAAGCGACACCATGTCCATTGAAGTGCTGAAACTTACAAAAATCGTCCCTGTCGAGTGTCCGTGCAAGCAAGGACCAAAACCAGACTGTTTCTGTGTCCAGGTTGAGAAAAAAGATTGCGAACGAGGAATTTTGTATGTGAAGGTCGCTGAAAAACCAATAGTGCTGATGGTTCCCCCGGAGCTTTGCAGGATGGCAGAGCCAGGAACATGCTGGTGGGTATGTGGTGAATGGGTTGAGCAGGCTGGCGCAGCACCCTATTTCAAGGTCACAAAATTTGAAAAGAGGGACTGCCCCTGCGAGAAGCCACCAGAGGAGATTTGCCACTGTGTGACGATCAGGAAGGTGGACTGCACAAGAGATCCGCCACTTGTCTGGGGTGTGGACGAGAATGGGAACGAGATTGTGCTTGTTCTTACAAAAGAATTGTGCCAGAAATGGGCAAATTACCTTGTTCCCGGAAGGTGTGTCAAGGTC
>JAAYUI010000188.1 GCA_012517765.1 Caldisericales bacterium
CTTCGAGGTCAAAGAGGAAGCCACGCAACCCACACGCGTCAGCACGCAAACCTTTGAACCTGGGCTTTATGAAGTGCCCAAGCCTGCACAAGCTGCTAAGAAAGAGTACGAGCCCGTGGCAGCGCCTACACCGCAGCAACCCGTTGCACAAGCCCCCAGCGTGGAAAAACCCAAAAAGGGCATGGGCTGGTTTGCAACGCTCTTGCTTGTGCTGCTCATTGTGATCGTCATCGTTGCACTCGTGCTAATCTTTATGCCAGCTTCATGGTGGTGCGCGCTAACCTTCAACCAGCTACCCGGCTGCCCTATTTACTGATAACCCTATGCTCACTTTCTTAAGGCTGATGTTTCCATCAGCCTTTTTAGGTTGGGATTTGAGTGCGTCATAGGGGAAATTTGAAAAATCGGCTCAAATTTTCGACTTAAGGCAATATCACAAGATGTTTTTACATAAACCTGCTTTTCAATAATCCCGCTGTTTTTACGCCTAAGGGCAAAAATGCATTTTAAGGGTATAATAATAAGGTTAGCGATTAATCAAACAACGAGAAAAGATATGTCCGAAGAACCTGAAAATCCTGAAATTCCTGAAAACGATAACTCCGGCAGCTTGCAGCAAGTCGATATCGACAGCCAAATGCGCTCGGCTTATCTCGATTACGCCATGAGCGTGATTGTGGCGCGGGCCTTGCCCGATGTTCGCGACGGCCTCAAGCCTGTCCATCGGCGCATTCTCTATGCCATGTGGGATATGGGCAATCGCTCCAATGCCCCCTACCGTAAGTCTGCCCGCATTGTTGGCGAAGTATTGGGTAAGTATCACCCGCATGGCGATGCTGCGGTTTATGAAGCGATGGCGCGCATGGTGCAAGATTTTTCCATGCGTTACCCCCTCGTTGACGGCCAAGGCAACTTTGGCTCGATCGATGGTGACTCACCGGCTGCTATGCGCTACACCGAAGCCCGCTTAGCCCGCACTGCTGAGGAACTCCTGCAAGACTTAGATAAAGAAACGGTGGATTTCGTTGATAACTTTGATGGCTCCCTGCAGGAGCCGGAAGTGTTGCCGGCACGTTTACCCAACCTGCTGATGAACGGCTCCAGTGGCATTGCCGTTGGAATGGCAACGAACATTCCCCCGCATAACTTGCGAGAGCTGGTCGCGGCGCTTAACCTACTCATCGACCGTTATGATGAGATTGACGAAGTAAGCGTGGAAGACTTGATGCAAGTCTTGCCAGGTCCGGACTTCCCCACCGGGGGCATCATCGTTGGTGATGAAGGTATCCGCCAAGCCTATAGCACTGGACGCGGCAGGCTGATTATGCGCGGCGTTGCAACGATTGAGGAAACTAAATCGGGGCGCTTTGCGATCATTATTACCGAAATCCCTTATCAACTCAACAAAACCAACTTAATCGAGCGAATCGCCGCATTAGTCCGCGAAGGCAGGTTAGATGCTATTGCCGATATGCGGGATGAATCCGATCGGCGCGGGCTGCGCATTGTGATCGAGCTCAAGCGCGGTACGCAGCCTAAAAAAGTACTCAACCAGCTATATAAATACACCCCACTGCAATCCACTTTCGGCGTGCAAATGTTGGCTCTGGTAGATGGGGAACCACGCATGTTGACGCTCAAACGCGCTCTGACCCACTACCTCGAGCACCGTCAAGTCGTGATCACCCGCCGCTCGCTCTTCGAGCTGGACAAAGCCAAAAAACGCGCCCATATCTTGGATGGTTTGCTGATTGCCCTGGCTAACTTAGATGAGGTGATCAAGACCATCCGTGAATCACATGATGCTGAAGTGGCAAAGACCAATTTGATGGAACGCTTTGGGCTGGATGAGGTGCAGGCGCAAGCTATCTTGGATATGCAGCTGCGCCGCTTAGCCGCGCTCGAACGCCTTAAGATCGAAGACGAACACAAGGAAGTCATGGCGCAAATTGCCGGGCTGGAGGAATTACTTGCCAGTCCGCGTAAGATTTTAGAGGTCATTCGCACCGACCTAAACGAGGTTGCGGAAAAGTATGGTGATGAACGCCGCACGCATATTGCACACGACTTAGATAATGACCTCTCGGATGAAGCTTTGATTCAAGATGAGGCTGTCTTTGTCTCGATTACGGAGCGTGGTTATGTCAAGCGCGTGTCAGAAAGTGCCTACCGCGCTCAAGGGCGTGGAGGGCATGGCGTGATCGGTCAAACAATGCGCGAAGAGGATGAAATCCTATTCTTTTTACGCTGCAATACCTTAGGCACTCTGCTCTTCTTCACCGATAGAGGCAAAGTCTATTCCGAGCGGGTGTTCGAGCTACCAGAAGAAAGCCGCCAAGGACGTGGTATCCCGCTCGTGAATATCATCAATTTAGAGCCTGAGGAAAGCGTAACGGCAGTGGTCGCCGTGCCAAATTTCTCAGTTGCGGAATACTGCACCATGGCAACACGTCATGGTCGTGTTAAACGTATTGCTCTATCAGAATTCGAGAGCGTGCGTCCTTCAGGTTTGATTGCCATTCGGCTGGAGCCAGAAGACCAATTAGGCTGGGTATGCCTCACTACCGGCAACGATGATGTCATCCTAGTCACACGGCAAGGAAAAGCCCTGCGCTTCCACGAAGATCAAATCCGCCCGACCGGGAGGAATACCATGGGCGTGACGGGCATTCGTCTGCACAAAAACGATGCCTTGGCTTCGATGGAAGTGGTGGAGCCCAATGGTTTCTTGCTGGTGTTGACGGAAAAAGGTAATGGTAAACGCACGCCTTTGGATGAATATGTCCCTAAAGGGCGTGGCACATTAGGCGTAGCAACAATCAACCCGAGAGCTCTTGCGCAAATTGGTCAAGTTTCTCAGGCGCGTGTGGTCCAAGAAGGCGACGAGGTTACTCTAATTTCCGCTGCTGGGATTGTACTGCGTACCAAGGTGGCATCCATTCCAGTTCAAGGCCGCGCCACGCAAGGCGTTAAGGTGATGGTCTTGGATGAAGGCGACTCAATTGCAGCAGTCGCACGCATCCCTGCAGAGAAGCCAATCGCGCCTCAACTTAACGAAGAGCCGTCGGAGAGTTCCCCTGCATAAGCTTTGGAGCGGCTACCGTCTTCTGCCTCCACCCATAAGCCTCCATCCTGGTCAATTTCCAACAGGCGCACCCTTCGGGGTGCGCCTGTATTCTCCTCCAGCGTTACCCACTCTCCCCGAAAGGCAAGTTGCGCGTTTTTTGCGTGGATAAAATCATCTGTAACCAGATTTTTTCGGGTTTGGTCCAGCGTTATCAGCAGATTCTCCAACAGTTCCAGTGGTTGGGGAGCAAAGCCAGTTTCA
>JAAYUI010000040.1 GCA_012517765.1 Caldisericales bacterium
ATTTTTGTTTTTTTCAACAGAAGATTGAATGGGTTGGTTTGTTAGAAAACCACAGAGATTTATATGAGAAATCAATTGAGTATGAGCGAGAAGATCCAGTAACAGGAGAAAGATACACTTGGTCACAGAATGAAAGCTTGGATGAGTTAAAGCAACTGGATCGAGTCGAGCAGATAAAAGAGGATTTTCAGCGCCAACGATCAATGGCAAAAGATAAATCAAAACCAAATCTAAACCTTATCCAAGTTTTTGGTGATGATCAGAATGAAGGTGATGGTTGCTTAATATGTCACTTGTAATTCAAACAAAGTAATGAAATGTAAGAGGGCAAATTCATGGAATTAACAAATAAAAAAGAAAATCAAAGACTAGGAATTACATTTCATAGGACTTTTTCCCTGAACCGACCTGCCATTCGACAAATCTTAAAAATTCTAAGCGATAGAAACCTGAAGAAGGGTATTAGCCGCAAAGAATTGGAAGAAAATTCAGATTTAGGGTCAATATATTTAGAATCTATGCCGCGGTGGGCATGGGGTAGTGGAATAATGAGTTATGACAAAAGTTTGTCAATATTTGGCACCTATTCTAATCAATTTGACCCTATGATAGAACAACCGGGAACTCAGTGGCTCATGCATTACCATTTGAGTGCCCCGCAGGGTCCAGGCCCTTCCTTCTGGCACGAAGCGATTACCAGGCTCATTTTTACTGGCAATATTTTTACGGGTGAAGATTTGGTAGAAGCCATTGGCAATCACATTTGGCAGACCGAAAACCGCATACTGGCTAAACGCGGTGTGCAAAGCACCGCCACGGTTTTCCTGGGAACCTACCTGAAGCCGGAAGGTTTGAACAAAATTCATATCCTTGAAACCACCGATAGTGGCCGCTATCGGGTTTGCGAACCTGCTCCTGCGCCAATCTGGGCTATTAGCTGCGCCCTGGTAGATTACTGGCTGGCAAATTATCCAGATCGGTTGGGCATCAGCTTGGATACTTTGGCAGACAGCAGTTTCTTGAAAATTTTTCTGATGGGTAAATCACGGCTGATGGAAGTATTGCAGGCCATGCAAGAAGCCGGTTACGTTGAACTTCACCGCACAGCACCGCCCTACCAGGTTGTGCTGGTGCGGCAGGACACGGAGGGGTTACTGAAAAAACTATATGGCACAGACTGAACTTCCATCCCTGGTTGAGTATTTACGCCGCGGTACCCCCCGTACGAGGGTTGGCCTGTGGTGCGCCCCTTTGAGCAGGATTGGTAAAGAGGCAGAAACCGCCATCCAACTGGGTATACAACCGTTAGATGTGGGGAAATATTACCTGGAGCGATTGCCAAAAGGCGCTCAGTTCGCCCGGCTATCTTCACAAAAGGTAATCGAGACGCTTGATTCAATTGCATCGTCAATGGGGCAAAGTGATTGCGTCCTGGTTTTCAATTTTGATCTGCTCTTGTCTGGGTTAAAGACCCAGGAACGTCAACAGGTCTGGTCAGATTTGTTCAATCATTTCCCAAACCGCCGCAGGGCATTAATCATTGTGCTGCCCGACACAGCAAAGCACCTGTTACCAACCGAGGAATTGCTGGAGAATTGGCAGCGAGAAACACGCGTAGTTCAATAACATTTTGGAGGGGTAAATGTTCATCAAAGAAATCGTCAAACTTGATACTCAGGGAAAATTCATCCCGGCAGTGCAACTCAGTGACTTTGACTCGCCGCAGGATAATTTGGGGCTTGTTAAATCATATATTTTTGCCAACAGCGCCCCTGATTCTCAGGGAAAACAAACCCGGGCAGTGGGGTCGATTGATTTGTTACGTGAATTGCGCCTGGCGTATATCAATGGCTCCTCAAATCGCTTTGTCGTTGTTGCGAATTATGGACATGGAAAAAGTCATTTAGCCCTGGTACTGGCCAACTATTTCGGGAAACCTTACGAGTCTGAAGAAGTCAAAGAAGTACTCAAAAGAATTGAGACACCCCTACAAAATAATCTTCCAGAAGCAGAGAATTTTAACGAATTCAAACGGCAGTATGACCGTTTTTTAGTCGTTCGCCTGCGCGGAGATGTGCCGCGAACCTTGCGGGAGCAATTCTTTCCATCTCTCAAAAATGCCTTACTGGAGCATCCAACTACAGAAAATGTGGAATTACCTTTCTGGCATACTGAGGCGATTAAGTGGCTTAACAGCAAAACCGACGATAAACAAGCACAGATATTTCTAAATGACCTTGGAACAGATTTCCCTAACCTGATTCAAGAAGTAAATGAAAATAAACATGAGGCTTACGAACAATATGTTCAATTGTTTGCTCACTTGAATAATGG
>JAAYUI010000104.1 GCA_012517765.1 Caldisericales bacterium
AATCGATGAATTGACAAGGAGTAAAAAAAGATTCTTGTGAAATGGATTTTCAAAATACAAGGTCTTTAGTTTCGTTGATATTGCTGGGTTTGCATCCTTCTCCCGTTTGAAATAGGGGAGAAAGTCATAGGCTTTGATCCAGTAACGCGCAATATTATGAAAATAGCTGGGATTATTGCTGTCTGGATCAGTGGAGAATAAACTACCTATTCTAAGAGGTGCATTTTTGATTTTTCCATAAATCTCTGCACCAATTTTAGACCCCACTTTTGGAATAACGCCCTGGTTAATGCGATCTACGTATGCAAGCCCAGGCTCACGAACGACCCGCTCCTGGTCTTCTTTTTTCCAGCGCCACAATTTCGATGAATATAAGTGACACGCTGAAGTCGATCCTTTAGTATGGGCAATAAATATAGTAATCCGTTGAGAGACACCCTCAAACAAAGTATTTGGCCTTATAGAATAGTGACTTGCATATAATTGGTGGTAATTATAGTAAACTTTTTGGCGAACATTTTCATAGCTAGAACCGCAGGCAAACGAGAGCGGCACAATAAAACCAATCGTACCCTGAGATTGATTTAGCGCAACTGCCCGGGTGATGAAATGCCCAAACAGGTTCCCGCATCCAGCGGCGGGTTCTTTCTTGAAGAAGCCATTTTCTTTGAAGGTGTCATACGGCGGGTTGCAGGTGATGCAGGTAAAGCCGCCCCGCGATAAACAAATCTCCGGGAACTCCAGTTCCCAATGGAAATACGGTTGCGGGGCTAACGACCTGGCAAGGAAGAAATCTTTGTTTTGAACCAGGGCGGCGTACTGCGCTTCTTCAATCCCATTGCCAAAGTATAAGCTGGTGTGTACATTACAAATCGCTTTATAGCCATCCAAGATACGATCGATTTCCTCTAACCATTCTTTCTTCTCACGCACGTCATCCAGGCTGGAGGAAGCTTTTCTGGCGATTTGCCGGCTTTTTGATATCACCGCTTCCACCGCCGCCTTGAAATCCGGGTCGCGCTCGAAGAGGTTGAGCTGGCGCGGCTCCTTTTTGGCGGTGGAGAAGGGATAATTGCCGATCTCATCCAGGCGCGCGCCCACCAGGCTGTTGCCGCATTTGAGGTGGTGGTTCAAAAAAGATAACGGTTGGTTTTTCGCCATGGAAAGGATCCACAGCGAAAGTTTGGCCAGTTCCACCGCCAGCGGGTTGAGGTCCACGCCGTAAATGCAGTTTTCCACCACCCAGCGCCGCCAGTAGCCCGTGCCGCTTTCCCAATCACTCGTAATGCCCGGTTCGTTCAGGATTTCGGTGACGAAGTTGGAAATCAAATTGGCGGCGTTGACCAAAAAATGCCCGCTGCCCATAGCTGGGTCGAGCACAGAAAGCGCCAGCACCCGCTCGCGCACAAAAGCGAGCGCGTTCTCTTCCAACAGACGGCTCAACGCCCGGCGCTCGTCTTCATCCACCGCCCGCCGGTAAGCCTCCAGGCTGGCGCGCTGTTCGGCCAGGAAAGCCTGCTTCAGTTCCTTCAGCTTCTCGCCCACGGTGTTGCGCACGATGTAATCCACGATGTATTCGGGGGTGTAATACGAACCGGTGGATTTCCGCTCGCTGGGATCGCCGGCGAAATAGACTTCTCCTGCCTTGATGTAACGCCCTACAATCCGCTTGCCGCCCTGCGAAGCCGGGATGAACTGGATTTTTCCTTTGGCGACTTTAACCTCAGTATCTTCAGCGGCGATGAACAGCTTATGCTCCAGCAGTCCTTCGTAGAGCGTGCCCAGGTGGCGCACGCTCATGTCGCGGTAGCTGATCGGTTTTTCCTGGCCGTTCTTTTCTTGATAGGTGGTCAGGTTGAAGACAGCATTTGCCAGGTAAGCATCCCCTATGCGGGTGTCAGAAAGAAAGCGGGTGAACTCGCTCTCCTGCGGGCTGAACAGACCGCCGTTGTAGGTTTGATCAATATCCACAAAGATGTGTTCCAGGCTGTCCCAGATAGGGAATTTAAGGTCGCCAGAACCGTTCCCATCATGACGAGCGCGGCATGCGCCTTCAACCTTCGCTAACAACGCGTGGTTTTCGTCGCTCAACAATCCGCGCGCATCCGCGTAAAACAGGAAGAGCAGGCGGAACATGTATAACATTGCGCCGTGATAGATCTTCTTGCGCAGGCCGTCATCATCCAGACCCTCACCCCCAGCCCCTCTCCCGCTGGCGGGAGAGGGGAGAACAGGAGATTTTCTTAGCGATTCCACATACCCCATGCACAGGTCCGAAAGCACGCCTTTGCCGCCCTCCTCGCGCTGTTTGAGGGCCTTGGCCAGTTCTTTCTCAATGTAATCAATCTTATCCTTTGATTCTTGCTTGAAGCGGTCAAATTGACACTTGCCGTCTGATTGGAGCGCAAAATTTTCCGCCTTCATGAACTTATGGAAAATTTGATAGGCTTCTTTGGCTTTATCCACCAGGATCGCTTCCAGATCAATTTCCAGGTAGGTTTCGTACGGCGTGGGTTCGTCCTGATGATAAATGCGCCACTGCTTGCCGTTGGTCAGCAGCCCCCATTGGAGATTGTTCTCGCGCAGCGCCCGAATGATCTTTTCAGCCCAGTTGCGGCCTACGGTCGTGTTGTCCAGGTTTTCTTCTGGCAGAACCGCATAGCACAACGAAAGAGGCTTCGCCGCGCTGCTTCCCATCGGGTACAGGAAGGTGAGGGGGTCGCTGCTGGACTGAGCGAAGAAGCCCAAAGCTGAAAGCACCTCGTGGACGTAAGACTCTTTCCAGACTTTTAGGCTGTGGGTGTCGGCATATTCCCGGTATTCACCCAAGACTTTCAAAGAGGCGATGACATCTGCACTCTCGGTCTGGCGGGTAATTTCTTCGAGGTAAATTTCAGAGAAGAGCGTTTCGTTGTGGTAATAAGCGGGCATGGCGTGTTGTCCTCAGTTGAATCCCTGCAAGTTTATTTAATAAACACCCTTATTTTTCGATTTCTTCCAGAGCCTTCAGAATGACCTGGCGAAGTTCATGATCTGCATAGAGACCAGATTCTGCCAACTCCGAAAGCAGAGAGAGGATAGTAATCCTGGCTGCATCCTTGTTCTTTGGGAAAACGAAGGTGATGGTTTCATCGAAAGCAGTCTTCTGCGCCGGCCGAACGATTTTATACTTTTCAAGCTCATCAATGGCTTCAATAAGTTTCACCGCGCTGTAATTCCCCTTTTCATCCGCAACCACCAGCTTGACCTTGCGGTTGCCCTTGATGGTTAAGGAATCGCCAGGGGTCAGCTTCTGGCGCTGCTTGCTGGTTGTGGGGTCGGAGCCGTCTTCTGTGTAATAGATCACTCCTTGTCCATCCTCAGTATCCGCGTGCAGCACGAGCTCGCCCTGATAAGTGACCTGGTTGCCGTGCTGCGACAGATCGTTTGTAAAATCCACTATCAGCTGGCTGATCTGCGGCGCGTTGGTCTCAATATGGTTCTTTCCATTTTGAATTCGCTGAACCAATGTCGGCACATAATTGGACATCCAGGTGTCCACACTTCCCAGGGAATAAGCCTCTGGTAACGTTTTAAATAACAATTCGCGGATGTTGGCATACGCTGTAAATTTCACTAAAGGCTTGCTGTCGTTGTTATGGTAAGTACCCAAAGGATCTTTTTGGGTGCTGCTCAATCCGTTGTACCAATTTTTGAAAGCGTCCTGGATATCTACGTCAAGATGAGAAGGCGCTCCAAAGATTCCAGCGACCTGGATCAATATCTGGTCCTCAACGCTTGCTTGAACAGCTTCCGCCATGCTTTTGAAAGCCTTTAGGTGAACCTCGATATGAGTTATCTTTACCGGTGTGAGGGTTTCACAGGGAACTTGACCAAGCATTTCCATCAAGTCATACTTAATGAAGCGGAATGGATCTTTCGTTTTTGCCTGGCTGAAAATTTCCGCCAGAAATTTCTCACCGTCAGAATAGAAACCGAGGGAACGGGCAATGATCGGAAGTCCATCCCACCAGTTGACCGCGGCTTGATAGGCTTCACTAATTGTGTACACTTTGCCTGCCGGTGCTGGTTGATTAGTGAAAATTTGGGTAATTTTGGCAAAATAGGTTTGATCCTCGGCACTTACTGGTTCAAAAAGGATCACTGCGGAGGGATATTGACCCTGAACCAGAGCAAGCATATCGTCTGTACTCGTAAACTGAATATCGGTCAGGTTATTGGGTTCACGTTTAAAACGCAAGCTGTCGCCGTAAAACCGTCGAGCCAATAACAGGAACAAAGTCACTGCAATTTCACCTTGACCGTACTCCTCAAAAAACTGCTTGAGGAACTGCAGTAGATTGACCGGTCCTTTTCCTTCAAGCGCAGCTAAATCTTCCAGAAGTTTGGCATATGCCGGCAGAGCCGTCCGGAATTTATGAATATCTTTTTCAGCCTCTAAGTAGCGGGTATCTCCTTCAATAGTTAACACCCGTAGAGCCTGGTGATCTACAAAACATTTGCGAAGATATTTCGTCCCACCGCGATTATCCGGCCAGGACCAATTCACCCGGATGGGCTGCGAGAAATCGCAGAGAATATCCCCGGCCTCTTTGAAAATGGCGCGGACCTGACCAGATAAATGGATATGCGTCTTGTTAAACTCGTTGTGACCAAAAGTATTGCGTTTACTTCCATACAGCTCTTGCATCATTCGGTTCGCGGCATCATGGCGTTTACTTTCCTGAACAGGAATTTCGACACCATTTATCCCAAACCAATACACTTTGGCATTGGTAAAATAGTCGGCTTTGGCTTGGGTCAGAACCTTAATTGCCTCATCGCGAATCTTCTTCTCCTCCGCTTTTTCATACGGGCTAAAGCTCTGAGATTGTTTTTTAAACCAATCGCTTTCGAGCGCTTTGAGAGTAAAAATCGCATCATAGACGCTAATTGGATTCCGTGGAATGGCGACACTCACGCGCGGTTGATTATTCTGAGCAACGGCTTTTTTTGCGGCATCGATGTCGTTTTCGTTTTCACAGAAGACATAAACAGCGACCCCTTCATAACCATTGGTTACCCCGGCTGTTTGCAGGCGTTCATACTCAAGAGCAGTAAAGAAAGGAACAGAGTTGCCATTAATGCTCCGTTTTTCAGTAAGCATGGACGGCGTAGCAAAGATCACTTTTAGGCGCTTATCTTCGCTGAACGAAGCGTTGTAATCTTTTGCGTCAAGATAAACCTCATCACCACGCAAAGGGCTTAGTTCCAAAAAGTTCTGTAACAGATTGGCAGGGCGATTGTCTGGGTTGGATTTGAATTGGTCTACAAGCCGTTGAACATCTTTTCGATCGCCACGGACTAATTCATACACCCCGTTGTTGTTGAACAAAACACCTGCTTCACATAATAACTTCAGGCGGTCTTCTACCTGCTTTTTCTCATCCAGGGCAACAAATTCCAAAGCGAATTCAATATTCTGGGCAGTATTCGCGATGGCCACATCCTGCGTACTGGCAATCTCGTTTACCAGCATGACCTTGATGATACGAAGCATCAGCTCATCGGCTTCTTCAAACAACTGCTGCTGAGATTTTCGGGCTAAGTAGGTATTTAATTCACGCAGGGTCGCTTCGTAGTTGATGACGGCATTCTTAACACGATCAACCAGGCGGCTGTTGGTGGCTTTTAGGCTCTCTTTGAAATAATCCACCAGGTAATCTGCCGTATAAAGTGTTAGCTTGTTTTGGTGGGTGATTTCATTATTTTCAATGAACCAGGGATAAGAGTAGGGTTGCACATTCACCCATCCCTCTTCTCCGGTTTCAAATTCAGGAGCAAAAAATTTAAATACAGATCGGTTATCCGAACCGGCTTCCCCAGCAAGGCGCAGAAGAGCAAAGGTTGCCAGCGGGTGCATGGGATAAATGTTTTGTATGATGTTGTTCTTGATCTTTGGCGCCGGCAGCCAATTGAACAAACGCAGCCGGTTGCACTCACTGGAGAACCAGGTGAATTTTCCGGATTGCGGTTCGATATACTGCTTCCACGCCTGTGATTCTTTCTTAGGCTGAACAATCGCAGCAATAATATCTTCCATCCCTTGTGTTTGCAGACCAATTTCAGAAACTCGAGCTTCAAGTGTTTCTGCGTTCAAGTCTCCAATTTGTCCGTGATTTCGAAAAGCTTTGTGACCCGTTCCGATGAAGACAACCGTTCCGCCTTTTTCAAGGGTGGAATTGGCGCAGTATTGGGCAAAATCAAGCAACGTCGTGTAGTTCACGAGGCCAGCATCGATCGCAGCACCAAATTCGTCATAAAGGAAGACGATGCCCTTATAACGTTCCTTGAATTCAGGATTTTTTAAAAAATCCGAAATAATGTCACGAAGATTATCTTTCTTATATGAAAATTCCGAATCGGTGACCGATTGGAAACAACTCTTAAATGCTTTGAGAGCTTGTTCATCATATTTTTCCAAACCATCGACCAGATCATTGACAGTCCAATCTGGGTATAACCGACTGATCGCTAATTCCAGATCGGAGTAAAAACGAGTCTCATTTCGTCGTGATTCCCAGTCTTTGATTCTTCGCAAAGCTTCCCGATAATGACTGTCTAAAAGGATATTTGATTCATCTTTCTGTAAAGCTTCTTCCAGTGCTCTTAACAGCGCACCTTCAAAATCCAGGTTTAGACTATATCGGCAAAGGGCAACTAGAAAGCGTCCCGATTTACGCGCTTCTTTTAGCGAAGCAGCTTTTCTTTCTTTGAGCGTTTCTCCTGGCTTCAATAGAACTTCGTTCTGGGCTGTTTCATAATTCTTGAAAAACGCTTCTATTTCAGGGAGATCGCTAGGATAGGCAAAATAATTGGCAAGCATCAACAATAAATGGGATTTACCTGTGCCGTAGCTGCCGGACAGAAAATAGAACCGGCGGTCCAAAGGATCGAGTGCGTGCGCAATTTTTTCAAACGCCTGCCGATGAGCAGCAATGGGTTTGTATCGTTCCATCCTTCCGCGATTTTTTACAAGATCGTAGTACTCTTCATATAGATCAACATAGCTTGTATAGCCGCTGTTAATTTGGACGATATCTCGAATTTTAGTCATGGCAAAGAAACTCCCTTATCCAATGTCGTTGAAATCATTCAACCGGAATATGCGGCTTTGGCCTTGCGAATCAAGTATTTTTAAGGACTCAATTTCCTGGGACGTTTGCAGCACAACCATGAGTTTGGCTTTCATCCCATCCTTAAAACCATCCCATTGATTGTTAATGAATCTGAAAAAGTCCTGCCGCTCTGATTTACGCCATGTATCCAGCAGAAAGTCAACGCGGTCAATCACAAGTAAGGATTGGCCTTTACTTTGTTCAATCAACAATTCTCTTAATTTTTCCGGACTAAAGCTGTCTATATTCTCGCTAAGATTTGGAGACTGGATAAAAAATTCCAATAAATCCAAATATTTCCCATTGGTTTGTTTACAAACTTTCTGGCAAAAGCGTGACATCAATGGGCTTTTTTCTGGAATGGCATGTAAAATAACCGCCCGGTAGCGTTCTTGCTCAAGACGGATTAAGGCATCAAATACGCTAATTGGCATCGTTCCCCCCATAAATACGTTCTAATACAAATTCTTGCGTCAACGAATCAGATAAACGCACTTGATCGAGATTGGCGAATTTTTCTAACCGAACCAATCCCGCATTGTGTAAATTACCCAATATGGTTCTGACTTGGTATTCCGGTAAATTAAGCACCCTGCCCGGGCTGTATTCTGCCAGGCAAGCATCTTCTGTGTTGATGGCTGAAGATCCAGGTGAATACTTATCCCGATAATATAATAAACAGAAGAGAAGCGCCAGGTCTGGGACATCTACGGGGTTGGATTTAATAAAATTACCTGTACCTTCTGCTTCAAGAATTCTCAAATGAGATAACTCGCTGCGTGAATAAGCAGCAAAAACCGCCCCAACTTCCTTGGGTAGTTTTTCGGAAACCGTTCTCTCAGAAAAATGAATGGCAAGATCTGAGAAGTATTGTTTGCTTATTAGATCAATTTCAAAGTGATCCTGAGCGGGCAGCACTAAATTGATTATCCGGTACCAAACAACCCATTCTGGGTTACTGGAAACGATATAGTGAATTATCCAAAGGGTTTCGAGTTTATCAAAATAAGGATCGGATTGTATAACTGCCTTTCCAAAGTTAGTAAGAAGGCTAACTCTTGGACGGACTAATCCAAAGCCTGTCATCATGCTGGTTAAATTCTCGATTTGCTTATCTGGAATACCTAAAGCTAATATTATCTCTTGTCGAGATACCTTTTTTTGCCCTTCCTTTGTTAAAAGAAATTGCATTATTCGAGATATTTGGTCAAAACGAGGACGGTAACCGTTTGTGAGTTGTAGCTTCATGGCCGATATTATGCTCCAATAGAATCCTCAATGGCGGATTGCTTATCATAAATTCTCAATAGATCGCCAACCAGCAGATATGTTTGCATCAAACATTGATTCATTTCAAATTCCTCTACCTCTGCATGAACACCTTTATTTGTGAATTCATAAATACGATCTAGGCGATTACCCAGATCAGATAGTGATGCCTGTAGTAATTCTACAGATGTTGATTTTCGTGTCTTGTCTAAAATAAATTGCCATAAACGGTTGATGTACTTTTCATCAGACAAGTTACGAGTCTTTCCATCCTCTCCCGTAACGGGTTCACTAGCGGGTGGGTAAAAAACATCTGATAGATCTTTAAATAGCCGACGACATGAAAGTAATGCCTGTGCTCGTGTTTCAGGCGTGTTTTCTTTTATTCTCTGAAGTGCTGATACCAGTTCTTTAAATGCTGTTGGACAAACTTGGTTTAGGCGTAATTCGACATATTGGCGATTCTGTTCAAATATATCTGCATGAAACTGCCCGTATAATAGTTGTTTTTCAGTTTGGCTCAGAAAATCATAGACTCGGTTTTTGATGATTTCTAATAATTTTTGGTAATGGTTAATAAATGCCTGGGTCTGAACACGTAGATAAAAATTTTGATTTTCTATAACAGCAGTGTCCAAAGGATGCATTCCGGAAGGTGTCCGTGCATTGTTGTAAGTATCAATCATACTGTCGAGTTCATTTTCGAGTTCTGATACGTTTTTTCCAATAATCAGATCTGATTTTTCAACTCTACCATCTTCAACAATAATGGCGGGTCTTTCTTGTATCCACATTTCTAAAAACAACTTGTTGTAATGGTCAAATTGTTCTTTAGTGAGGTGTGGCATTATCTCACTAAGAACTCTTATCCTCTCATATTCATTTTGATTATCAATAATTTCTCTCTGTAACCACAAAAGACTTAAGAAATCATTTCGTAATCTCGCAATGCGGATGCAACTCCGAATTACCGCACTCAGTTTTACATTCCCAGTATCCAACGCGGTAATAGAACTTTGAACAAGTTGAAGTAATTCGGATTGTTCACTCATAAATTGATCCGCCTCAGAAAATAAAATCTATGATGCATGAAAGTGCTTTGTGATGGGTTCATTGAGTTTTTCTTGTTGCTTTATCCATTCCTGAAAAGCTTCTCGGCGAAACCGCCAATGTTTTCCAACTTTAAAACCAGGTAATCGTTTATCTTGAACAAGTTTATAGACGGTCGATAACGGGAGCCGTAAATACACGGCTACTTCCTCAGCTGTAAGGAATTCGGAGTCCATAAGACCCTCCCAAATATTCTGTTTAAACACAGTTGCTTGATTTTATTATAGCATCACAAGAGAATTGAGTGTCAAAAAACGCCCTATTCAGGGCGTTCATGTTTCAGGTTGATTTTTCGTGCGTATTTGTTGTTCTATCTATTCAGCCCGTATTTCTCGAAAGTGCTTTTTATGATTTCTTTGGCTTCGGGAGATTTAGTGGAAATATTGTCTTCCTCAAAAATTTTTTCGATTTCGAGAAGAGCTAAAGCTAAATTGGAACGGTCCTGCCCGGATAAGTGCGAGAATGATCCATAAATCTTTAGCAGTTCAGGATCAGGTTTCGGGAGATCCAGCACCTGATAAACCTCTACCCCAAGGATTCCGGCAATGCTCAACACTTCCGGCTTTTCAGGTAAAAACTCACCCTGCATCCAACCTAATACCTTGGAAGGCGGATAGCCTAACAGGTCGCAAAAGGCTATGAAATCTTCCTCACCCGCCTGGGATCGGCTCCATCGTTTGTACGCTCTGTTAAACCAGGCCGGAAAGTTGGACATGTGGCTTTACTTTTCAAGGATTGCGATGTGGAATATGAAAAATATGTTCGCCTCTAATCATATAATATTTTCTTCAAT
>JAAYUI010000225.1 GCA_012517765.1 Caldisericales bacterium
CAACATTCCAGGGCGATAACGTATTACTCAACTACTTTCCTGAATTTCGGTGGCCACGAGAATCAATATCTATCGACCGATGTCTATGTCCTCGCCCTTAATGCTGAGAGCGGTGACTACTTGTGGCACACATTCCACGGAGAATCGAAGTGGAATGAAGAGGTCTACGGAATTGCCGCAGATAAAGAACGGGTCTTCCTCGTGGGAAAGGCCGATGCCGAGTTTTTTGGGTGCTGGCCTAAACTATCAGGAAGCGACACGGATTGGTATGTAATAGACCCCGACAACATGGAAAGGGTCGAGAGGCTCTGCCAGCCGACGCGGGCCTATCAGGGCGGAAACGATGCATGGGTCATGGCGCTTGACGCCACTAGCGGAAAGTATATCAAACACACCTTTCTCGGCAGCAAGGCCTCGGACGACTGGGGCGAGGCCATCGCCATCGACAAGGATGGTTTTCCGGTTGTTGCCGGCTCCAGCAGCAAGGAATGGAATTACGACAACCATGTTCACTACAACGATTCCCCCCGCAATTCCCATTCCGGTGGTTTCGATATGTTCATCGCCCGACTCGCCAGAAGCGATCTTGAGTATCACTGGCATTCCTTTTTCGGTGGTACAGACGACGACTGGGCCACGGCGGTAACGGTGGATGGTAACAACAAGTACTTCCTCGCTGGATACAGCCAGTCCAATTGGTCGGTGCGGGACGTCAGCCCGGTAGCTGAACACACAGTGCCTGTCCCCGACTACGACTTCGTCGTCATGAAAATGAACAACGAAGGCGGCTACAAGTGGCATACCTTCCGCGGCGGAAAGAGTACCGAAGACGTTCCACACTCGATGGCTCTGAGTAGCGATGGCGCTACGCTGTACGTGGTAGGAGAGGTCCGTGGTCCCTGGAAGAAATATGGCGATGGGGATCCCCTTCATGGTTTCTCCGGTACAGTCGGCATTACCGACATGGCGATCGTCGGTCTTGACGTGACCACCGGCAAGAGCAAGTGGCACACCTTTTGGGGCGGTCTGGGTGCAGACAGAGCCTACTCCGTGGCGACAGACCCGACAACGGGCGATATCGTTGTCGGCGGCACCGGTGATGTATCGTGGAAAGGTGACGACAATGCAGAGCCGATATACACCTTCCCCCACGTTGATGGCAGTCTCAATCCCAACTTTTCCGTCCTGAAACTCAGCAACTACAAGTTTGTCATCAACGCATCGGTATCTGGAGGAAATGGCAGCATCACGCCGGCCGGAAAAACCTTGGTGAAGCCCGGCGCGGATCAGAAATTCACCTTTGAGCCCGGTGCGGGCTACTGTGTTGCCCAGGTGATACTGGACGGCACGGCTCAGGATTGGTCGAGGACCACTTACACTTTCTCAAAAGTGGCTGACGATCATAAAATTGAGGTCGTTTTCAAGAGGATGTATTACACAATTACGGGCAGCGCGGGCACGGGCGGTACGATCAGCCCTTCCGGCGCAAAGACCGTAGGCCGCGGCGCCAGCCGGGAATTCACCGTCACCGCCAGTGAGGGCTACGTCATCGACACCCTGACGGTGGTCAAGGGCACAACGACAGAAACCATAACAGCATCAGGCCAGACCTTGTGGCGCTACACCTTCCAGAACGTGGCGGCAAACGGCTCGATCACAGCCACATTCAAGCAATTCCACACCATCACGGCCACAGAGGGTAATGGCGGTAGCATAAGCCCCTCAGACCAGACTGTGGAGAACGGAAAGAGCGTCACGTTCACGATAACGGCCGAGACTGCCAAGGGTTATGTGATTGACGCGCTGGCGGTGGACGGAAACATTGTGAGTGCGGCATCGGGCCAGAGTACGTACGCCTACACCTTCACGAACGTGACACAGAATCACACGATCAGCGTCACCTTCAAGAAACCACAGTACCTCACCATTACGGTCTCGGCAGGCGAGAACGGTACGATAAGTCCCGGGACGTCACAAATAGAGCGGGGCACCACGAAAGCTTTTACAATAGCTGCCGCCAGCGGTTATGGCATTGACGCGCTGACGGTGGACGGAAGCGTTGTGGCCGGAGCGTCGGGAACGAGCGCATACACATATACCTTCGCGAAAGTAAGTGAGAATCACACGATCAGCGCCATTTTCAAGCAACAGTCCCAGTTCACCATCAGGACAGGACTGGGCACAGGCGGTACCATCAGCCCCCGTAAGGACACAACGGTCACTATAGGCGGAAGCCAGTCATATACCATAACGGCCAGTACGGGTTACGTGATAAGCAGGGTAAAAGTGGTCAAGGGCACAACAAGCGAGATCATAGAGGATGCGGCAGGCAAGACATCATACGCCTACACCTTCACGAATGTGCAGGCAGATGGTCGGATAGAAGCCAGCTTTGAGAAACCGGCGACCACCTACACGATCGA
>JAAYUI010000221.1 GCA_012517765.1 Caldisericales bacterium
CTATTTTAGGGAACTCCGAAGCAGGTTGCCACCGCTCCGCTCAACTAAAGCCCAACCTGATTTCCTGATTCAGTTGAAATTCTTCACGCCGGACTCTAACTGGACCTGGTATGCGATAGAATTCGACGGCGAAGACCTATTTTTCGGACTTGTCATCGGATTCGAGGCCGAGCTGGGATATTTCAGGCTTTCTGAGCTTCAAAACGTCAGAGGGCCTCTCGGCTTGCCAATTGAGAGAGATATGTTCTTTCCACCGATCCCTCTGTCACACATTCGCAAATCGACCATGGCTGACTAAGGAATCACACCCCGAGGGCTTGGGATTTAATCTTGGGCCATTTTTTCTTCTCTTGAACATTACCAAAATTCTTGACTTTCTATCGGTTTGAATGCATTATGTACAAATTAAGCCAGGTTTAGGGCAATGGATTCCACTAGAACGATTTAGGTTGTTAGATATCGAAACCGCTGATATCTTGGCGGAATGGTAGCCTTGCCTGATAGAACGGAGAAAGTGATGGAAGACCGATAGCTTTCAGCAGTTTAGATAGCCTTCTTTCTCGGGGTGAAAAGAGACACAATCTACAAGTGGATTTCTGAAAAATATATGCCCGCTCATCGGATAGGACGTCTCTGGTAGTTCAAAAGAGATGAAGTGGACGACTGGGTTGGAGACGGGGGAGCAACAGAGTCTGGAGTAGATAAAAAGTCGGATGGCCTGAAATGACAGAAGTCCTTCTTACATTCACGGGATTTCATGACCCGTACTTTAGGGGGAATGTGAATGATGATGAGCTACCAGGTCCAATTCTGTCTCTTATGTCTCATAGAAGATTTGAGAGGGTCTATCTCTTCGACACGCCTGCCACTTCATTACACACAGAGAGGACAAAGCAAGCAATCGAAAAACTATACCGGGACATTCAAGTGTCATCAGTTGTAATCCCTCTTAACGATCCGACAAGCTACGAACAGATCTTGAGTGGGGTGCGATCCTTACTGCCTGGGATCATTCAAGATTGCGAAGATGCCAATTTTTCGATTAGTGTGGCCTCGGGGACGCCTCAGATGCACTCATGCTGGCTACTTCTTTCTGCATCAGGAGAAATTCCTGCGCGAATCATAAATATCCGACCACCGCAATTTGTGACCAAGGACCATCCTCTTATAAAGGAAGTAGATCTCTCGGACAGGGTGTTCCCTAGAGTCCGGTCGGACATAATTCCCATGCAAATTGATGATAAAGACCAACCAAGCCCGGAGGACGTGCAACTCAGATTGGGTATTGTCGGAGACCATCCCGCTATCCTCGAAGTACTTGAAACTAGTTCACTGCTGGCTCCATCTCAGTCACCCGTTCTAATCTTAGGTGAAACCGGTACGGGCAAGGAGCTATTGGCCAGATACATTCATGAACTCAGTGGGCGAGCTAAGAGCCCATTCATAGCAGTCAATTGTGCGGCAATACCGGAAGATCTTGTTGAGAGCATTCTCTTTGGTCATAGAAAGGGGGCTTTTACCGGGGCGCTGAAGGACCAGACGGGAAAATTCGACGCGGCAAATGGAGGCACCCTGTTTCTTGACGAGATTGGCGAATTGCCAATGCCATCCCAGGCAAAATTGCTAAGGGTGTTGCAGGACGGACAAGTGGAGTCCTTGGGTGACCAAAAGACTCACCCGGTCGATGTGCGGTTAATTAGTGCTACCAACAGAGATCTGCGGAAACTTGTTAAGACGGGCAAATTCCGAAATGACTTATATTATCGACTGAACGTCGGTGAAGTGGTCCTTCCCTCGCTTCGCGAACGCCGAAGTGACATTCCAAAGATCGCACTACGAACGCTTGATCAAGTGAATCAATCTCTCAAGAGGCCAAAGAGGCTCACCTCCGAGGCGCTGTCGCGACTTCAATCTCATAATTGGGAAGGGAACATTCGAGATCTACAGAATGTGATCGAGAGGTCGGTGCGCTTATGTCGGGCCGACGTGTTGGATGCAGATGATCTTTTAATCACAGAGCCGATTACATATTCGGATCCATTGGATGCTCTTCCTGACCCCTATGAGGGATTCTCGCTTGAAAGCTTTTTGGGAAGCGCAAGAAAGCAGATGATCCTCCGGGCTTTGGAAATCTCCGACGGGAATCAAAGTCGAGCGGCACGACTGCTTGGCATTTCACCGCAGGCGGTGCACAAGTTCCTTCATAAATCAGAAGAAGACTCTTCAACTGGAGTTGAAAATGCTTAAACTTAGGTTGAAGAAAAACGGAATCGTCTGTGGCGGTCTTACAAAAGTAAGTAGTTACCCGACATCTGCTTATGTAAAATCAGAAAGATTGGCATACGAAGTGCTTTATGGATTCTCAGAAACTAAACAGAGAATCTTAAATCGAAAGGATTTCGTATGGCATTCTTTACAGTCACATCGGTCATTGACGGAGACACTTTCACCGTTTCTCCAAATTGGCAATGGAACGGGCAATCAGGAAACCGAGTGCGCCCGACTGGGTATGACGCACCCGAGCTATCCGAGTATGGTGGACCTGCGGCAAAAGAAGAGCTGGCTCGACTTATTCTTGGTCAACAAGTCGAACTTCGCACAGCTTACAAGATCGATAGAGAACGTTTGGTCTGCGATGTATACTTCTCCGGGAGGAACCTGGCAGACTATTTCGCGTGGTACCGGACGTAAGGGAATGACAATGGAGGAGCATTAGTGAAAGATCGCTCATCTGAAGCAGACGCCAGAATTGTTATCGATGACCTATTGCGTCAAGCAGGTTGGGATCCATTAGATACATCTCAGGTGCTCACCGAGCATCATGTAGCAGATGTTGGACGAGTAGACTATCTCCTCCTATCTCGAAATGGCAGACCTTTGGCTATTATTGAAGCCAAGAAGACTGCTATCGAACCGTACACAGCTAAACAGCAAGCTCTTCCGTATGCCAAAAAAATCAATGCGCCGTTTATCTTCCTCACCAATGGTGAATTGATCTATTTCTGGGACTACGGAAATGACGATGCTCGCATAGTAAATTCTTTCTACGGTCGCCGTGATCTTGAGCGCATTGTTGAGATGCGAGCCACGCGTAAGCCCTTAGCGACGATAGAGATTCCCGATTACTATATCCGCCAAGGTGAAACGCGTCAAGTCAGGCTTTATCAGAAAGAGGCGATGCAAGCGCTTGACCATACGGTTGAGCTCGGTAAACGTCGTTTCCTATTGGAGCTGCCAACCGGTACCGGAAAGACTGATCTAATCACTCTTTATCTTAAGCGACTGTTCCAAGCGGGTCGTGCCGAACGCGTGCTATTCCTGGTCGATAGAGAACAACTTGCCAAGCAGGCGTTAGAAGCAATCCAGGATGTACTCAATCAATACAGCAGCTACTGGTTTAAAGCAGGTATGGAACGTCAGGAGCAGCAGATTACAGTATGCCTTCTCCAAACCATGATCAGTCGTTACACGGAATTCACCAGTGGCTATTTCGACGTGGTCATAGCCGACGAATGCCATCGTTCCATCTATGGCTCCTGGCAGACCGCGTTGACTCATTTCGATGCTCTTCATATCGGACTTACTGCTACGCCATCAATGTATATCGAGCGAAATACATTCAAATTCTATCAGTGTCGTGATGACCAGCCTGACTTCTCTTTCCCGATTCAGAAAGCATTCCAGGAAGGTTATCTTGTGCCTTACAAGTTTGCCTCGGGAATTACCGTGATACTTGCAGAAGGCGCAGAAAAGGACGACGAAGAATATGATCCTATCGAATTTGAGCGCAAGTGGACGAACGAAGATACAAATCGCAAAATGATGATCGAATTCGACCGGCTCGCTCGGAGTAACTATAAGGAGCTTGCACCTGGTCAGAAGATAAGTCCGGGAAAGACGATAGTTTTCGCTATCACGAAGCATCATGCATCAAGATTGGCTCACTACCTCAACGAATTGCACCCTGAACACAAGGGTCAATATGCTGAGGTAATCACCAGCGATGTACCCAACGCTGATGACCTGATTCGCAAATTCAAGCGCGAGGAATATCCCCAGGTCGCTGTAAGCGTCGGGATGCTTGATACCGGATTTGACTGCCGCGAAGTGCTTCATCTGGTTATGTGCCGGAGAGTACGTAGCCCAATACTGTATCAGCAGATGCGCGGGCGAGGAACACGGACAGCCGACCACATCGGCAAACAGAAGTTTGTGATTTACGACTTCTTCGAAAATCACAAATACTTCAATGACAGTGATACGGACATCTTTACAGGCGCCGGCGGGGGATATGAAACCAAGAAAGAGACCAAACCGCCGAAACCACCGGGGAATCTAATCGAACTGGGGTTGCAAGATGAGTGGCTGCATGCAGTCGCATACGTTGAGGTTGGCCCAGGCGGAGAGCGCGTAGATAAGCGTGAGTATGTCACCAACTGGGAGAATGCTATTAAGGCCGCGGCCAATGTCGATCCGATCGTGCAAAAGGTCAAGAAGGGTGATCTTCTAACTAACGAAGAAGAGCAGGAACTGGCTGCTAAACTGAATTGTCCAGAGATGTACTTCAATGAGGAGAACCTGAGGCGAGCCTACAGGAACCCGGGAGGGACGCTGATTGATTTCATCAAAGCTGCTCTGGGGAGTTTGAAGATCAAGCCTCGTGAAGAAGAGTTGACCGAGAATTTCCAAGCATGGCTTGTGGCCAAGTCTCTCACACCACAGCAGGCTCAGTACCTATCGTTAATAAAAAACCGGGGAATCGCAAAGGGTACTATCGGTATTGATGACCTCTTTCAACCGCCACTATCGATCCTCAACGCTGCAGAACTTGGCGTAGAGCTTTTTGGAGAGAGAGGTCTTAAGGAAATCATCAAGGAGATGAACGATTCCGTCTTCGAGAAGAAGGCAGGATAAGGATATGCGATGAATCAGGACATGCGAAGAAAACTTAGCCGGATTACAGATATCCTCTGGGCTGGAGGCGTAACGAATCCGGTGACATATATCGAACAGATATCTTATCTGATTTACCTGAAGTTGCTTGATGAAGAAGAATCCAGTCGGGAGTTGAAAATTCGCCTGGAGGGCAAGACAAAAAACGGCAATGGCAAGCTGCTCTTCCCAAAACAATCGGAGCGCTACCGGTGGTCTAAGTGGCGGTTCAAGAGCGGCGAGGAGCTTCGCAACTATGTTAGGGATGAGGTCTTTCCTTACATGGGGTCTTTGGTCAAGGAGGAACCGCAGATTGCTGAATACTTCCGCGACGCCGTTCTCGAGATTGTTGACCCCAACGTCTTAAAGCAGGTAATCGACGAAATCGATGGCATAGAATTCTCCAAAGAGGGTCCGGATGTCAAAGGCGAAATCTTTGAATACTTGCTTACTCACCTTGGTCAAGCGGCGCTAAACGGTCAGTTCCGAACGCCGCGGCAGATTCGAGCTATGATGGTTGAAATGATTGACCCTGAACTTGGCGATACCATTTATGATCCGGCATGCGGCACCGGCGGATTTCTTATTGACGCCATCGAGTACATCCTTGCCCGGTACTCAACCGAGCCAAAAGAAGTTCCAATTTACGGGGAGGAATGGCTGGAAAAGCGGAGGCAAACTATTGAACAGGCAAAAGCGGAAATACCAACGCTTCAGACTTACCGCAGGGGGCCCGGTGAACGAATTCCGAACTGGGGCATTCTCGAGCGGTCAATATATGGAACCGATGTCTCTCGTCAGATGATGCGAATCTCCATGATGAATCTCGTTCTGCATGGAATCCGTAAAGCAAATGTGAAAAGGGCCAATACGCTTTCCGATATGGGTGGCCTCACCGAGGACGATCTGAACCGCCGCTACAAAGTGATTCTTTCCAACCCGCCTTTTGCCGGCGTACTCCCCAAGGAATCCATCCGCAAGGACCTTCCTACCAACTCCAAGAAGAGCGAGCTGCTTTTCCTGGGTGTGATGATGGAGGCCTTGGCTCCGGGTGGCCAGTGCGCTGTGGTGGTGCCCGAAGGGCTGCTTTTCGGCTCGACCTCGGCGCATGTGGAACTCAGGCGCAAGCTGGTCGAAGATTTCGACCTTCTGGCTGTGGTGTCGCTGCCTGCCGGGGTTTTCAAGCCCTACGCGGGTGTTAAGACCGGGGTTCTCGTTTTTCGCAGGCCGGCTTCAGGCGCTAAAAAGGACAAAAAGACCAAACATAAGGAAAAAGTCTGGTTCTATGATGTGCGTGCGGACGGTTTCGACCCGGACAAGATTTCCGGTGGCGGCAGACCTGAAACCCCCGAACGGAACGACATCCCTGATCTACTTAGCGAGTGGAAGGTCTACAAGGAATCAAAGTTCTCGAATCCGCCGGGTGTCGAAGCCGGAACCCTTTTGCCACCCGGAAGCGACGAACCGCGCTGCTGGTGGGCAACCATCAAGACCGTCGCCGAAAACGATTACAACCTTGCTGCTGGCCGCTACAAGCCGCAGATCGCCGAAAAGGCACCGGATGACGACCCTGCGCAGCTTATCCGAGAAACCCTGACTATCGAGCGTGACATTGCAGGGGGGCTGGAGAAACTGCTTCGGGAAGTGGAGGCGGCGGAATGAAGTGGCACCATGTGGAAATGGGCAAAGTTGCCAACGTTGTCAGTGGATTCGGCTTCCCACGGGAATTCCAGGGCCTAACCGATGAAGAATTTCCGTTCTTCAAGGTTGGCGATATGAATCTTCCCGGAAACGAAAAATTCATGACAACCATCTCCAACACCATTTCTGGAGCAACCCTTAAAAGGCTGAAAGCGAAGGCATTCCCTCAAGGCACTATAATTTTCCCCAAAATTGGGGCTGCAATCGCCACGAATAAAAAACGCGTGCTGACTCAGCCTTCGGTGGTTGACAACAATGTCATGGGGTTAATTCCCAAGCCTCACATAACCTCATTGTATCTCTACTATTGGATGCTTCAATTCGATCTCCGGAGTGTCAGCAATATTGGTCCAGTTCCTTCCATGCGAAAGACAGAGGTGGAGCGGGTATCAATTCCGTTGCCTCCCCCCTCCGAGCAACGGCGTATTGTCGAAATACTCGATCAGGCGGATGCGCTGCGCAAGAAGCGCGCCGAGGCCGACGACAAGGCCGCCCGCATTCTCCCCGCGCTCTTCTATAAAATGTTCGGCGACCCCGCCACGAACCCGAAGGGTTGGGAGCAGAAGCCGTTTGATGACACATTTGCAGACTGTACTGCGAAGTTCCCCAAACTGCAGCGAAACGCATATCATCAGGCTGGGAAATTCCCCATAGTAGACCAAGGCAAGGAACTGATCGCTGGATACACCGATGACAAATCTCTCGTTACGGCTGTGGAGCAACCGGTCATCGTGTTCGGGGACCACACACGAATAGTCAAGTTCGTGGACTTCCCATTTGTTGCGGGGGCTGACGGAAGCCGCGTTTTTATGGCAAAAAAAGGCTTTTCGCCGGCTTTTCTGGCGGTGCAATTGGAACTCCAACCCATTCCGAATCTCGGATACTCTCGCCACATGCGAGAGGTGCGTCGTTTACATTTCATAGCACCGCCATTTGAACTCCAAGCGTCTTTTGCGCAACACGTCATGGATGGCCGTCAACTTCTCAGATCTCAAGCGGCATGCAGTTCCCGCATCGACGCTCTCTTTCAAGGTCTTCTCCACCGTGCCTTCACCGGCGACCTCACTGCTAAATGGCGTGAGGCGCATATGAAGCAACTCCTGGTGGAGATGGAAGCCCAGGCCAAGTCGTTGAATTTGAGGATGGAATTATGAAGTTCTGCTATTTCGACGAGAGCGGAATGGGCGAGGAGCCCTATCTCGTGGTAGCTGGGATTATTGTTGATGCAACTCGAATGCACGTCACCAAAGACGCATGGGCGGATTTTCTCGAATATCTCTCGAACGCGGCAGGAAGAAAGGTGGACGAATTTCACTCCCGTGAGTTTTATCGTGGAAATGGAGTCTGGCGCGGCACCGATGGAGCCAAGCGAGCGCAAATGATCGAAGCAGTCCTCAATTGGGTGGAAAACAGAAAACATAAGTGCGTGTTCAGCGGAATAGCTAAAAAAGAATACGAGAAGAAATTGAAAAGTGATGAACGGCTCAAACAATTCAAATCCAAGTGGTGCGCCGCTGCCATGCATTGCACCCTCCAGGTCCAGAAGCAGCATCAGCGTGAAGCAAAGACCAAAGGCCATAGTGTCCTGATTTTTGATCGGGAGGTTTCA
>JAAYUI010000024.1 GCA_012517765.1 Caldisericales bacterium
GGAAGTTTCATGGTGTTGGCAAACACACATTCCATCTTCATCTGAAAGAGTGTCAGTGGAGATTCAACTTGAAGAATGACGACATTTATACTATATTATTGAAGGAGTTCAGGGGCAGTCCGATTAGCTAGTCTAAACCCAACTTTTATATGCCTCATGGTTTTACCGCTTCCTTCAAACAATTTTATCTCGTCTTTGTCCAGACCGGTTATGGCAAAACCAACATGAACCCGATCTTTCAATGCAACAATATAAAATTTCCCTCCACCAAAAATAACAACGCCCCAGCCAACATTCTCCTCTGATGTCTCAAGAGTTTTCAGGAATATCTCCCTGAGCCTCCTTAATATCTCCTTTTGTGGTGATTTCTGGTTTTCGATGTATTCTTCTACAGTTTTTCTCATAAAGTTGCGATGACCTCCTTGAAGTATGTGTGATTAGGGCATGTTGCCCGATGCCAAAAACAATCTGGTGTTTATTTTTGAAAATGTTTATCATCAGAAATCTATCCTGGTATTTCAGGTTGTTGGATAAGCCTCTTTTTATCAACTATGGCAACTACCGCCACAAGAACCCACTGAGCAGCAGCAAATACCAACCCGAATATGAGAATATGTGCACCCGTTGCTTCAGGTCTGAAAATGAAAATGTTGCTTGCTGTGAGACTTGCATGCATTAGTGTTGTGACCAACAGGCTTTCGGTATGGTCATAGATCCATACCAAAAGGATCCTGTAAGCTGTCAGTCCTGCAATGGCATTAAAGATCGCTATTGATAAATACAAAGCCAGGTGTATCTCTCCAGTGTAAGTATTGCTTATATACAACTGCTGCAATAGGTGCCACACACCCCACAAGAAACCTACAATAAGTCCTGTAGTAAAAATGCTGCAGCGCTTTCTCAATTTTGGTACAGCAAATCCCGTCCAGCCTATTTCTTCAAACACAGTCGTCAGTCCAGCAATAATTCCTGGTAACAATACAGAAATTTTATTGTCAGCAGTAAATATCGGTGAGGTAAGTGAAAGAGCGAAAAGCACAGCCACTGACAAAAACGGGGCTGGCAAAATTGCGATGGCATACCAACAAATGCCTGTTCGCCATTTGAACAGGCTGGAAAATAATTTACGAAACCCTGCAACGTCATCTACTACTCCAGTCATCAGTAAGCCTGCAACAGTTGGTCCAGAAAGCATTGCCATTACTGCAAAAGGAAACATTGCATCAGTTTGCCAGTCAGCATTGCCAAAATTATTGGGGCCAATCACAAAAACAAACCCGCCCCACGATATTGCAAATGTCAAAATAAAATATATCAGCACCTGATACCGTTTTAGAAAAATCACGATATTCATCCTGTTTTTCTCCTTTCAAACCACTCATGCTTCTTGGAACTTTTATATCCATTTTCGTACCAAGTTTTTATATTGCTCATATTCTTTGTCAAACTTCTTATGCAAGTTGTTTTCCTCGAATGGAATGATAAATGAATTCAACACAGTAAAACAAATAACAGGTGCAATGAAAGCTGATACCGAACCAAAGATGAATGCTGCGCCTATTGTAACGATTACATACGATAAATACACAGGATTTCGGGAAAAAGAATAGGGGCCATTTTTAATAAACATTGTTGGTATCTCAGTTGGGTTAGATGACGTACGCCTTGATTTGAGAATAGCAACGGTATGAATGGCAAGACTGAGTCCTGCCACAACTATTACCCATCCTATGAGATTAAATGGAAATGGAACAACTTCAATAATCGGAAATTTTAGGTTTAAAAAATACGCCAAAATTATCGAACCAAGAGTAGTTAGATCGGGAATTGAATCGATAAATTTGTTATTCATAATTTAATTTTTTTGACGGATAAGGTGTTTCAGACGCGCGTAAAAAGTTAACGCAACAACGAAAAAAAAATGGCACCCATGATTTTCCATTGAAGCGATTTTCCCAAATTTAGTTTGTAATTTGCGAAGCACAATATTGCTTTTATATGAGCAAAATCTGTTTCTTGCGAAAGCCATAATAAACCAAAAGGTGCTAAAGTCGTTCCTATAACTATCGCTACGATAGGTTTGTTAGTCATAAATAAACTATATCCGATTTTCTATTTTGCAAATTTTACATCAATTTTCGCTGATTTCATATTATCCAAGCTAGATGAAATCTGCCTAAAGTAGAGGGCCAAAAACAAAAGGCTCCCAGGAACCGTTATAACCCATGGGGTTCCAAACATCAAAACAGGTACAGAATATACCGGGTAAAAATATGCGATGGCGATAAATGGTGTTGAAAAACCGTTGATGAGAAAAAAGTATCTGACCCATTTCTGCAAACCTTGTTTTTCAAAAACCACGAATGCGAATAGAGTACTCAGATTTAAGAATATATACCCCAGCGCGTCTATATCCCAAAAAAGGGAATGGGGTGTTTGATTAAGAAGGCTAAGAGGGCCCTGGATGCCCTGCGGGTTTTCAAATGTCCAGTAGTATCCAGCAGGTATAACAGTCGCAAGCTGAACAACATAATTCAATACACAATAGGTGGCGTAAATAACTGCAAAAAATAATGCTGAATGGGTCCAAAACTTTTTTTCCTCTGGAACAATATAATGGAGCGCAAGCATGGCAAGCAAAAATGACACAGGCATGAGGAGCGAAAAACCAAACGCGATTACCGCATTCTGAAGGGGAGTGACTAAATTAAAAATTTGCAGGGGTACACTGATAATATAGCCCAATGCTCCAATTAGTGCAACAAATGCCGACCAGAAACCGATTTTTGTGATTGTCTTTTTCATATATTTTTATTTTTAATGATAATGTTACTTTCAAACTTGGAAAGCTCTCGTAGAGGGCGAACCGACAAAGACATTTCCCAACTGGCGGAGAGTGAGGGATTCGAACCCCCGAACCAGTTTGACCCAGTTACCCGCTCTCCAGGCGGGTGCTTTCGACCGCTCAGCCAACTCTCCTGACAGGGCAAAATTATCCGGATTTGCCCTGTCGGTGTCAAGTCAAATCTTATATTATCCTGACCGTGCAGGTCTCCCCAAAGTCTCCTTCGACATTTACAACCTCACCCACAAAATTCTCGTCCAGGATCGCCTCTTCCAAGACTTCCCTTACATTCACCCCGCTTGTTTCAAACTTTACCCACGGGTAGATTGTTTCTACCATCGAGAATGGGACCTTGATGTTTACATTTTTGCCGTTCCGGTCCCTGATGATGACATGTATCATCCTGTTTCGTTTTGGGCACTTTTCCAGCCCCAAAATTGCCCTTTTAGCCTGCTCCCTGGTAATGGTTCCCTGCGAGAGCTCAAAAAGTATTTTTTCGACCTCAGAATTCGCCATAATGGATAAAGTCCTCCCTGATTGTCCCGGTAAGCGAATGATACAGTATGTCTATTCCAACAACTATAAGCGCCACTGGCCAGAACCATGACCACCACTGGCCAAGCGTTATTATTTCAGCATTGACAACCATCCTGGCTATGCCAATCGAGCAGAGGACTGCTCCCATCAACGAAAAACCTCCACGCCTGCCTTTTGAAAAAACCATCTGCAATCCGGCCGTAAAAAGGATCACTGGCCATACAATGTTCCACCATGAGCCTGTTCCAGGAAAATAGCCAAGCTGGTGAAAAAGCACGGCTAGCCCCTGCAAAACAAGATATACACCAAAAAATAAACCGCCTGAAAAACGTTTTTTCATCCTGTACTCCCTCATTCTTCTTGCGCCTTCTTCCGGCGACATCCTGTGGCCCTCAACCTCTTCCAGAACCTCATCAATATCTTGCATTTTTTCACTTCCTCCTTCACAAGATAGACACTCCACCATGGAAAGAGTTTACACCTGTTGGCAAGGTAACGTAAAGTAGGTATTGCGAGTCAAAGAGTGTATGAGGATCGGGCTTGGATTTGATGTCCACAACACAAAACCAGGAAGACCGCTTGTAATTGGAGGGGTCGTTGTTCCTTGCGAATTTGGCCTTGATGGGGACAGTGATGCAGACGTCCTTTGCCATTCAATCATCGATGCTGTCCTCGGCGCACTAAACCTTGGTGACATTGGCTCACATTTTGGTGTCGGTACACCAGATGTCATGGGTGCGGAAAGTCTATCCCTGCTTGCCAGGTTGACGCCATTGATAGAGGAAAACAGGATGGCCCTTTCAAACCTGGATTGCACAATAATCGCACAGTACCCTAGGCTTTCTGACAAACGGGAACAGATGCGTGAAAATATCTCAAAGGTTTTGCAAACCCCCCAAAATAGAATATCATTGAAATTCACCACCCCGAAGGGCCTTGGCCCCCTGGGGAACAAGGAAGGCATTGCCTGCCTTTCAGCCATACTTCTGGAGGAAAAATATAATGGTTGACAAAGAGAAGATCGAATCCATAAAACAGCTGATTGTTCTTGCAAAAGAGCTTGGTATTGCGCAGCTCAGCTACGAGGATGAAGACATCAATGTGGCATTTGAACTTGAAGGTTGCGGTCACGAGCATTTTGAGGAAAGATTTGAGCGAATCGAAATCCCTCAACAAAAGATGCCTGAAGAAAAAAAGCCGGCCCAGTCAGCTGGAAACACTTTCGCCATTGAATCCCCGCTCTCCGGAACTTATTATGCCTCTCCAGCTCCAGGTGCAGACGCATTTGTAGTTCTAGGGCAGATCGTAAATCCGGGAGACACCCTCTGTATCGTTGAGGCCATGAAGGTAATGAACGAAATAGTGACCGACAGAAAAGGCAGAATTGTTGACATGTACTACACTAGCGGTCAGGAAATCGGTGCCGGTTCTCCGCTTTTTGTGCTCGAGGAGATTTAAAAACTGAAAGGTAGCAACTTGCTATTTTTACATCTTCCGGGCTGGTAATTTTCAAATTGAAAGCTGATCCGGAAACGGTTGCCACCGTCAGCCCATATTCTGAAACCATTGCAGACTCGTCGGGAAAATCGGCGAGTCTGTTTTTGTACCTGTCGAAAACAAACTCCAGGGGTTTTTTCCAGACAAGCTGTGGTGTTTGTGCAATATGATAGGCACCGCTAATGCTCTTTTCCAAAAATTCACCTTTTACGGTCTTCAGCGCGCCAACCAGTGGCACTACAGGTATCACGCAAGCAGCCTCTTTTGCCCGGCCTATCACTTTGTCTATTATTTCCTGGTTTATGAATGGTCTTGCTGCATCATGCACCAAAACCGCATCACAGCTTCCAATTGCCTCAAAGGCTTTCTTTACAGACTCTTCCCTGCAATCTCCGCCTCTGACAAACTTTATGCTTGATGGTGCATGACCATAAACAAGCTTTTTTGATTTCTCCGGGTCGGAGCATGCAACTACAACCTCTAAAACATCAGGATGATTGGCCATTGCAGCAACAGACCAGGCAAGGACCGGTTTGCCACCCAGGTCCACTTCAAGTTTGTCCGAACCAAATCTGGTCGAGGAACCTCCAGCTGCAATGATACACGATATTTTCATCGTGTTACTATCTTGCCAAAGACAATCCTGCCCTGCGGGTTCTGAAGAAGAGATGTACAAATTATTCTCACTGTCTGGCCAATGACTCTTTTGCCATCTTCTATGACAACCATTGTCCCGTCATCCAGGAAGCCAACACCCTGGCCCTGTTCTTTTCCTTCTTTTATGACTGCTATCATCGTCTCTTCGCCAGGAACAATCATCGTTTTGAGCGCCGAGGCCGCCTCGTTGAGGTTTACAACTGTTGCACCCTGCCGCCTGAGGTCAAGCGTCAGCTCCATGTCGCAGCTTATTACAAGGTAACCTTCCCTGGACATCTTGAGCAGAAGGTCAATTTGCCTTCCTCTGTTTGAGGTGTGCAGCACCTCAAGTTTTGGCCCCATGATTTCCTGCAATTTCTCAAGGGTCATCATCCCCCTTTTGCCCCTGTGCGAGAGTATCGGGTCTTGTGAGTCAGATATTCTTTGCAGGTCAAACAATACAAAACTGGGCACGGCAAAGCGGCCGTTTAGCGTTGTTGTCATCATCAATTCTGCTATTCTACCATCAATAAGAGATGATGAATCCAGAACATGCTGGTTTGAACAGGGCTGTGATATGGAAGAGCCGAATAGCTGCCTTGTAGACTCTATTATGGATTCCCTCTTCCCGATGCCCAGCATCCAGATGATTATGAAGAGTATTGGTGTCGTCAGGAATGTGACAAGAGTAAACAGTTTTGGCTCAAGGGCAAATCTGTAGATTGGCTCAAGAAATATATAAATCACGATCGTTACAAAAAGCGCGAAGATGAGGATCATCAAATCTGTAATGGCCAATTTTTTCATTATCCTCTGGAAAGCTTTCGAGAGCATCCTGAAAAAAGCAACTATTTCAGGCCAGACCAGATAGAAGAGTCCGCCCCCAATAACGCATGCAATAAAAGCCCAGACAACATCCATTACTATAAACCCTGTCTGTTCTCCCACAACATACTGGCGAAGTACCCATGTATAGGTCAATCCGCCAAGCGCACCACCAAAAAGAGAAAAAATCAACCTGTCAATCATTAATCTCATGGCTTTCACCTCTTATGAAAGGATTGTATGTTTACAAACGAGCAAGGTCAACACTTGCACAAAATAAGCAGATAAACCATAATTCATGCATGGAAATAACACTTGACACAAAAATAGAAAGAATCCTCGAGGCCTACCCTTCATCTTCAAGTTTCTTCGCCAGAAAAGGGCTTGTGTGTTATATCTGCGGAGAAGCTTTCTGGGGGACACTGGGTGAGTTGTGCCAGGAAAAAGGCACAGACCCGGAAACTGTTCTTTCCGAATTGAAAATTTTTCTTAAACAAAATTAGGCAGGGGCATTTTGATTCTTCGGCCTCACGGCCTTATATAAAAAAAGGCCACCCTTTCGGGTGGCCTTTTTTGTTTGTGTGTGATTGGTTTTTACGGTTGCCTTACAAGTTTCACTTCATGTGTTGTCTGGTTGTCGGCAACATCGATGAACTGGAAGGAAAGTGGCAGTTCTGGAAGGTTTGCATCCATTGTTATTTCGACTTCCCAGATGTCATAGACGACCTTTGCCGGTGCGCCATTGACTGTGACCTTGGAACCTGGATCAACCCTTCCGGAAAGTTTGACTGTTGTTTGGTCCTTTGCAACAAGAATCTTTCCATCAACTTCACCGTTGATGATGAAAACTGGTGGTGTGATATCGACTATTGTTGAAAGTATCCTCATGCTTCTGTTTCCAGCAGCATCGACTGCCTCAACTACGATCGGGTTTACGCCTTCCCTGAGTGTTACCTTGGCTGTGAACTTGCCAGAATCATCAACTCTGGCGGAAGTTCCGTTGACAGTCAGCTTCACGCCTGGTTCTGTCTTTCCGGTTATATCGATGGAAGTCTTGTTGCCATACGGAGCAACAGGATCAACGTCCAGCACTGGCGGGATGGTGTCTTTTCCAATCATGACCCATGCGGAACCAGCAATGTACTCATCGCGCTCTGCCGTGACAACAATCTTGCCCTGTGATTTTGGGGTGACCTTTACCCTGACTTCACCTTTTGCGTTTGTGGTGAGCGAGGTCTGCTGGATTCCTGGGCCCTCAACATAAACGGTTGCTTCCGGAACAACAGCTTCGGTGCCAAGTTCCTTGACGTAGATTGTGAGTTCTGAAGTGGCGTTCGGAGCGAGATTGTCGGAAGCAATCATGACTTCAAGTCCCTTGCCTACATCAAGATGATAGATCTTCTTGAGTGAGTACCACTCTGGATTGTCAAGCTGGTATGGATCTGCAAAGTACCACTTGTTCTTTGCCAGATAGGAGATGAAGACTGTTGACTGGCCAGTTCCGGTTGGAGTGTAGTGGAACGTGGTTTCAGTCGCCATGTCATCAACTTCTGACTTTTTGGTTTGTCCATATATCCACTGCTGTGCCTGGTTGCCGGAGACGTACACCCTTCCATCTTCCTTGAGCGGGAGGTCCTCCTTGAATGCCGGGTATACCCTGGCAATGAAGTGGTTGTCATAGTTGTAAACCATGTCGTAGTTGTCGACGTTGAGAAGGTCCTTGGAGACCTCGTTGCCATTTTCTGCGTAGAAGAGCTCGATCCTCGGGTATGAGACCTGGGCAACTTTGTCCGGGATTGCTTCCCAGTCCATGTAGAACACTGTATCGTTGGTGACCCCGTGCCTGAACCTCTTGACCATGTACCTTGGGTTCGTCTTGTCAGAGTATGGCGGATAGCCGACAAGGTCTGCCTTGACCTGCGTGTTGCAGTAGACGTTGTCTCCAACGAGCCCGCCGACATAGAACAGGTCCTCGGCCCAGAGGTAGAATGAAGTCTGTGCGTTCACATCAAGACCAAGTGCATCATGGTAGTCAAGTGATCCGTTGCGGTCGATGTCTGTAAAGAGGAAGCCGCCCCAATATGGCCAGTTGTAGATGGCACCAAGACCCCATCCAAATGCTGGTGGCGGGAGGAGCAGGTTGAGAACTTCAACGCGCTGCCCTGCAGTACCTTCATTGATAATTCTCCAGGTCTTGTCGTCCCTGAAGTATTCGTTTGTCGTGTTGTAATATACTTCGCCAACACCCTGGCGGTCCCAGCACTTGTTGTTGATCGGCCTGAGGGTAAATCCACCAGCCTTGTAGAGTTCCTGGTCTTGCCATGTGATGTTGCCATCGCCATTGAAATCATAGCCAAAGTGAGGATAGGTGACCTGTGAACAAGGTACATAGTCACATGTCTGGTTGCGGAAATCGAAGGACTGTGGCCTTGTTGTAAACGGTGTGAATCTGGCTGTGTTCTTTACGCCACCACCGCAGACCGAGACACCCTTCGTTACACCCTTGACCAGCTGGCCCTGGGCGTTGCTGATTGTTACTGTTACCTTATAGATGCGGTTGTCAGCTGCGGTCATTATGAAGTCCGGTTCTCCCGGAACTGTGAATGCCCTGAGCTGCGGGTCTTCCATGTTGACTACCGAGTACTCTGCGTGTGGGTTGACAACCCTTACATCAACATAGCCCCTGTGTTTGCGGTCTGGAGTGTATACGTAGACCCTTACCATGTGCTCTTTTTCCCACTGTTCCCTGTCCGGATGGTCTTCGTCCTTCATCCAGACGTTGTTGTCGTTTGCGCAGAAACCCCTGAAGATGTAGAGTCCAGATTTTGCATTCGAGAAGTCTGGGACTATCGGTTCGAATGCTTCAAGGATTGTTTCACGGCAATTATTGGACTCGTCCCTGTTCCTGGATGAGTAGAGCTCGCGGTTGTTTACTTCAGTTTTATCGTAGTTGTGAAGGTCAGTTCTGAGGAAGTAATACTGTGGAAGAGTTGCATTCCTTCCATAGTAGTATGTGTTGTCCGGGTGTGGATCCTTGAAGAGAATGTTCCATCCAATTTTTGGATCAACATCCTTCTTGCCCCACTGGTCGGTAATTCCGTCAAGCAGGTTGACCGGATCGCCCTTTTCGTTCTTTACAACAAATGTGAGCGGCGAGTTGACATCAACAAGTTCTGGTGTGATGCCTGCTGTGAGTGGGTTTGGCGTGTAGGTTACGATGAGGTCGTCATATGGTTCTACCGGGAGCGCCACCTGGGCCGCAAGATAAACTTCGTGGCTGTAGCGTGTTCTGGTGTACTGGCCAACAGAAGCATCAAACTGGGAGTAGTATGCGTCGAAATCCCACCATGGGCCAAATGACCTGTCATTATTGTCATCGCCATACTTGTATGCAGTGATGTAAACTGGCAGTGTTTCATTGTCGGAGATGATGTGGTCCTGTGGATCTGCAACTCCTTCTTCGCCACCGAAATCCAGACCTATTGTGTCAATGTTTGCACCAGTTGCCTGGGAGAGTTCGAAGTCATATCTGCCGGTGTTGCGCTGGAATGTGCGGGCATCTATAAGTCCACCCATCCAGGTATTTGTTGTCATGTCGTATGTTCCGCAGATTTCAGTTTCATAGTCATTGAACTTGATCTTGTTGTCGCCATTGACATCGTTGTCCGGAAGATACTGGGTGTGATAGTTCTCGGCCCTTGATGATGTCGGCGGGTTTGTTACCCAGCCATCGCCTGCACCAACAACAAGGTTACTCTTGGTGTCGCGAAGGTCCTTGACACCCCTGTCCTGCCAAACGTACATGACTGCGTCGTTGCAGAGCTGCTCGACCTGCATCGGCTCATATTCCTTGAGTGTGAAGGAGAGCTTCTGGATCATATTTCTTCCAGCATCAAGAGTAACGTGGTCAATAGGATCGTAATTCTCGTCGCCTTCGGTCTGCTTGAGTTCAAGTGACCTTACATCGATTCCGTCAACCGGCGGTGCGGTGCAGCAATCCTGGTACATCTTGAAGGTGCCATCTGCAAGGGTGACATAGATGAATATCTTTCCAGAGTTCCACGGGATAAGCTCGTCTATTACAAAGACGTTCTCCATGGAGCAGTAGTTGAGCTTTCCAGTCCTCTTTATGAGAACATTCTCATAAGACCCATAGTCAACATCACCAAGTGCGGACCAGTTCATGTAGTTTCCGCCAAGCATGTGCTCGAAGTATGACCAGTTGGTTTCGTCGATTACTATCTTTCCTGAATAATCATACTGTATCGGGACGTTCTGGAGTCCGTTGTATGCATACCAGTTTACAACCCTGTTTGTTGTTACATCGACAACCTTCGGGCGAGCAAACGGTCCGACGATTTCGATTCTCTTGATGGTGCGGTCAAGTGTTGGCGACTTGAATGAAAGGTGATTGCCTTCGCCATCCTTGAGTATGAAATAGAGACCATAGTCCGCGAGCGGGAAGAATTCGGTTCCAAGCTTGTAGAACAGCTCAGACTTTACATTCCTCTTGCTTTCCTCGCTCCAGATTGCAGGATAGGCGTTCCATCCAAAAGCTCCACCATTCTGGTTGAAGTTTTGGCCTTTGACTCTTCCTGTATGGGTTTGTCCACCAGGATATACCCTGAATCCACCATGCGATGTGCGCAGGATTGGCCAGTATGGTGGCTGGATCTGCGGTGCCGGTGGCGGAAGCTGCGAGAGGGCCGGGTTGATGGAAGATGCTACAGTGTAGTTGACATTGGAGTACATGAGTGCCTTGTCGACAATAAGCCACTCTGCAAAGTTTACATATGGGTCTGGCGGATAAACCTTGAGGTCAAGGGTTCCGGCATAGTCAATTCCATTTACTGCCTCACCAAGGTTTATATAGCCCGGGTTGTTCTGGTTGATGCCTGTTGGGACATCGGTCCTGAAGTACGGGCTTCCGG
Source organism: Caldisericales bacterium (assembly GCA_012517765.1). Taxonomy (GTDB): domain Bacteria; phylum Caldisericota; class Caldisericia; order JAAYUI01; family JAAYUI01; genus JAAYUI01. The sequence goes on from JAAYUI010000024.1 coordinate 11,272, forward strand.
TGACCGGATGGGCAATTGTCGAGTTGTAATCAAATATTGCATTGGTCAGATAGACGTGGATGTTGAGGTGTGTCGAGCCATCTTTTGGATGAAGAACTGCAAGACACTGTCCGCCTGGGTCTGACGGGGTAAGTTCACCATACGGGGTGACATAGGTCGGAACACCATACTGGACTATCCAGGCAAATGCTCCGTCTATGATTCCATAGTGGTCTGATGCCTTCGGGTTACCCCACTGGCCGGTTATGTCTCCAATCGGCTTCATGCCTTCCGGCATGTTTACCCTGCATGGCACATTGGTTGCCGAAGAACAGTCTGCATCGTCCCAGGATGCCCTGTCGTCAACCTTGACGCCGGTACGTTTTACCTTGTCGGTGCACTGGATCGGGAATGTTGTCCATTCCTGGCCAATAATTACGTCATTTGCGTCGATCGCGTTTGGAATCTGCGGTCCCAGTGCCGGATCGGTGTTTGCTGGCTCATACCAATACCAGTACTCATAAGTTCCGTCGATATTGGCCTGGAGGATGAGTTTTTCGCCCTGGACTGCCGGGTTTGCAAGTTCGGCAACCGCAAGCCAGTTGATTCCGCCACCGTGGCCATTGTAAACAGCTATAAGCGGCCTGTCTGTTTTTGGTACCGAGATATTTACGCCATACGGATCATTGACATCGTTTGGATTGTCAACGTCCGAAAGGGTGAGCATGATGTTCGGGAAGCGCTGGTCAAGAGTGGTTATGCAGGCAACATTGGCATCAACTTTGAGTTGTTCCGGAAGAACTTCAAAGAATTTCTCGCCATAGCAATCATAGGATTCTGAAAGGGTCATCGGGAGTGGTGGTGCAGGAGCAAGATCAAATCCCTTGTTTGCTGCATCTGTCATGTAGAGTCCTGGTGATTTCTTGCCCTGGAGCGGGAACCTCTTGCCCCAGTGGTTGCCGCCGTGGCTGCCAATCATGTTCATCCAGGTCTTCCAGTCGCCTGTCCAGAAAAGGTCGCGATAGAAGTGCCTGGTTTCCTGGCGGAAGAAGTTCTGGGTGATCGGGCTCTGGTAGCCTGGGTGCTGGTCTGGCGGAACTATCATGAGGTCTGCCATGAGGGTGCGGTTTGCGAAGAGTCCGATTTCCGGATTGGCCTTGAATGCCTGTATTCTTACCTTGAGGGCTTCTTTCTGGGCTTCGCTGAGCTTGAAGTTTTCCGGATGGCAGGAACCCCTGTAAGGTGTCATCGTGAAAGTAACTTTCGGTGACTTTGGTGTAAGTACCCTGTACTGGGCATTGATGTTGGTATCAGACATTCCATCTGCAATTCCACCTGGATCACGAACGAGCACATAAATGGCCTCGTCTGGAATCCAGACTCTGTGGTCACCCTTGTCTACCCAGTGGCCTTCTCTTGGCGGCGGGTTGACAGAAACTGTGATGTCAGAGGTCTGTTCGACCATCAATTCCTTGTCGATCTGGACATCAAGCTTGATATCTCCAGGAATGACTTCCCAGTCCATATATCTTGCATCGCAGTTCAAACCAGAGGTTACACCATAAGGAACTGAGGTGTAGAGATAGAAGTCAAATGGTGGAACTATTGAACCACAATCATACCATGTATCGCCAATCCAGCCTGCCGTCATCCTCTGGTAACCTGGCTGGACAACACCCCTGTCAATAAGACCGTTGAATGGCATATTGGTGTCATAGATTATTTCACCAGGATCATATGTGCCATTTGGCGGAAGGAGCCTTGTCGGATTTTCCGGGTCGACCATGTATTCATCATAGAACATTGGCCAGTGGTACTGCCCGCTGGAAAGGAGAGGCCTGAAGTCGTTAAGGTCATCGTTTGCGCCCGGGAAAGCATTCACGTCAACGTCACCGGCGTTTACATAAGAACCTGCCTTGTAGGTGACAATTCCGGCATTCCTGTTGACTGTTATGTCGGTAAGACGCTTGTCACCAATGTTGATGTCATAATTGTTGTTTACGTCAAGGTATATTCCCTTGCCGCAACCATAAAGCCTCGTCGATCCCTGGCCACCTGGCTGGGTATCAAGGAAACGCACCGGGACTGTAAGTCCGTCAAACCTGGTAAGTACCCTGCCGATGTCCTTTGTTATAAGGCCCCTCTGGTAGTAATCGCTTGTGCTGCCAAGGAACCATGGTTTCGAGAAGAGGTTCGGGTTCGGGTCCTGTGCGCCTAGGAAAACTTCACAGGTCTTTCCTGGGCGGTAATCATCAGACATGTTGTTATTGTAAAGCAGGTCGGAGGCCGGTAGATCACCAGAAATATTTGTATAGTGCTGGGTTCCGAGGTTGTTGTCTTTTCCGTTGTCGTTGAAGATTTCAACACCGAGGTATTGCCTTGACCTTGGATAACAGTCCATAAATGTTGTGGCTGGAACTGCAAAAGCAGTACCTGTTGGACCAAGGACAGTGCTCTTGTTGATGGTCTGGCCCCTCTCGGTTATTTCGCCAAGCTGGGACCTGAGAACTGCTGTGGTTGTCGATGGTATGACGCCTTCCCAAAGGTCCGACTCAACTGAGAGATTATAGAAGTCCTTGTCATTGCATACTGAGGTAAGGACCTCGGCAAGAATGAGGACGTCTCCGACCCAGAGACCGCCAAGCCTGTTTGGCTGGTCACCGGTATAATTCTGGAGAGCCCATGGATGGGAATTGCTGTTTACATTGGTAAGGCGGTGGTCACCGATCTGCACCCTTGGAAGTATGTTTGGGACTCTGGTTGTGGCGGTGTCGGTGTAACCCTTCTGGTAAATGTGCTCGTATGGGTCATAAAGCCTCATGCCATTGACTGTGTGGGTGTTTATATTGTCGGCGTAAAGCTCGTCACCCTGCGTTGGCACAACACCTGGATCCGGAACGCCAATGTTTGCGATTGAAAGCCTGAACGGGGAGGCCGGCCTTGGGGCGTTCGTCGGGTTCGGACTTCCTGTTATTGGGTCGAGCCTGTCCATCTGTCCGATATCATAATCATCACCGGGGTCCCAGACACCAAACTGGCCAGTGCCTGAGATCTGACCCCTGTCACGCGGACATGTCGATGGGGCGTAATTATAAGTAATAAGATTTACATGGACGGAAACCGGTGTAAGCCTCTCATCACCATCTCCCTGGTCTTCAACCTGGACGAGCGGGTCGTATCCCATGACAAAGTTACGGTTCGCAGCACTCCTGACATAAATGGTTCTGTTGCGTCCGCCCCTGTATATCCACTCGCCTGGCTGGTATATCTGGTACCTTGAGGCATTGGTCTGGTTGGGGTCACCTGTCGGGATGGTTATGAAGCCTACGTTGTCAGTATGCCACTCTTCACCATAGTCCCAGACCGGGTCGTCAAGCCAGGCATATCCGTTCGGGTCTCTCCTGCCGGTGTTGGCATCATTGTTGTTGACCCAGAATGGACCGTTTGGCCCAACATCTCCGCCGGCCGCATCACGGAAACGGTAGAGGTTATGATTGATGTCCCAGTCGTCGTAGCGATGGGCCCAGAATTCGTTTTGCCCAATGTTCCAGTACGATGCTTGGGTAACAGCGACGTCTTCCCTGTGGGTATTTCCGACAACCGTAAAAGCGGTCGTGTCTGTCCAGCTGAGCTGACGGTTGCGCGGGTTGTTTGTGTCTGCAGAACGGAACACGAGCGGGAAATCGACCATGTCCACCCAGCCAATACGGAACATCCTCATGGTTTTGGGTTCCATGAAATACATTGGCGTGGAGCCCATGCCAGTGAGTCTTTCCGATGGCGGAAGCTGAACCGGGTTCTGGTTGGTTGCGGTGTAGAACGGGGTGACACGGAAATAGTCAACATAACCAGGGTTGAGGTCGCCGTTTTCGTTGGTCGGAAGAAGTGGATACGGTCCCTGGGTATTATTTGCTGTGGTCGGGTCGACCAGGGCCTTCGGGTTCCTCTGGCAGGTATCGAACAGAGACAGGTCGTCCTGGTTATAGTGAATATCGAGCGGATCGGCATAGGCATAGTAGCGGCAGTCATGGAAGTAGCCGTCCGGGTCAAACCAAAGGTTTCCGCCAGAATCGATCACTGCAAACCAGTGCTCGTATTCCTGGGACTTTGGCCCGTCCGGGTCAACGATCAGGTAGAATTCGCACCAGAAGCGCGGCTCAACGTCCGTGGCGGCTGTTGCCGGGATGTTGTAGAGCGGGCCTTCCAGATTGTTGTCGTGGGTCCTTACGGCTCCATTCACCGGATTGTCGGTGCAGGCCGGCATTCTGTAGTCCTCACGACCCCAGCCGGTGTATGTTCCGCCGATTTCGAAGTTCCTTGTCCTGTCCTGATAGAGCTTGTTTGCGCTCCAGTTATAGCCGATAGGAGACCATCTGTTTGCAATATAGACGGCGTTCCTTCCGGTGGAAAGGTCCTTCTCTTCGGCCCTTGCAGTCCCAAAATAGGTTCCCAGGGATGCAAACATCAATGCCACAACGATCAAGGTAACTACTCTCTTCATCAACCCTTTCTCCTTTCGAGGTGGTTGGTGACGGTAACAACCGACACCACACTTGTGCGGCACACAGGCAAAAGCTTTATCCGCACCAAGCCTCTTTTTGGCCCAACGATATGGGCCCAATGATGCAATATGAATCCATAAAAACCCAACGATCCCGAAAGCAACCTGCCATTACCTGTGCGGGGCCCGGGATCAAAATCAAATAAACAAAATTTCGCAATGCACATTAAGCACTGCCACCTTCACTATGTGCAATTCCCATGCCATGAATCAAAAGCGCTAAGGATCGGTAAAAAGGGTTTGGGTTTTGTTTTGGCTTGCCCGGTGTAAACCCAAAATAACACTTTATAATGGGTAAATAAATGCCACTATGAAAAAATATGACCCGCAATATTTATAAACTATACAATAATGTATACTATATAGTTGACATATTTACTTATAGTGTTAACATCTCGGCGCGGAGTGTGACAGAATATGATCGATGTAAAGCTTGCAGCTTCAGACCCGGACAGGCTGAAAAGAGCCCTTGAATCTAGGGGTCTCCAGACAGGAATTGTTGACGAGATGGCAGCGTTTGACCAGAAGAGGAAGAAGTTGGTCCAGGAAAATGACGAGCTCAAAAGATTGAGAAACGAGCAATCAAAACAGGTTGGTTTTCTCAAGTCGAAGGGCGAAGATGCATCCGGGCTCATGGCAAAAACAAAAGAAATGGGCGAAAGGATTGCGGCAATCGACCAGGAACTTGACCAGATAAAATCGAAACTTGACTCAATTGCCCTTACTATACCCAACCTCCCTGAAGATGATGTACCATATGGAAAAACAGAAGCAGAAAATGTCCATGTAAAAACAGTTGGCCAGCCAAGGTCTTTTGATTTCGAACCAAAAGGCCACTGGGACTTGGGCGATGCGCTGGATGTCTTGGACAATACGAGGGCCGCAAAACTCTCTGGGGCAAGGTTCAATGTTTTCAAGGGAAAACTGGCCTCACTCCAACGCGCGCTCATATCATACATGATAGACATGCACACAAAAGAGCATGGTTTCAAGGAGATTTTTGCGCCTGTTCTTGTCTTGGACAAGACATGTCTTGGCACTGGACAATTGCCAAAATTCGCCCAGGACATGTACAAAATCGAGGGTGAAGACATGTACCTCATCTCCACCAACGAGATAACCCTTGTCAACATGCACCAGGGAGAAATCCTCAAAGCATCAGAGCTACCAATAAGGTATACCGGCTTTGCACTCTGCTTCAGAAAAGAGGCCGGCGCAGCAGGAAGGGACACCAGAGGCCTGATAAGGGTTCACCAGTTTGAAAAGGTAGAGATGGTGACGTTCTGCAAACCAGAGGAATCAGGCAAGGAACTCCAGCATCTTATTGATTCTGCAGGCGCAATACTTGAAGGTCTTGGGCTCCCATACAGACTAAGCCTCATGTGCACCGGAGACATGTCCGGATTTTCAGCAGCAAAATCCTATGATCTGGAAGTCTGGATGCCAAGTTACAATGCTTATGTGGAAGTTTCCTCATGCAGCAACTGCACTGATTTCCAGGCAAGAAGGGCACAGATAAGGTTCAAGGAAGGCCAGGGTGAAGGGACCAAATTTGTCCACACACTGAATGGTTCAGGGCTGGCAATAGGGCGCACAATGGCAGCAATCATGGAAAATTACCAGGAAAAAGACGGCAGTATAAGGATCCCTGACGCACTAAGGAGCTATCTCGGGTTTGAGTTTATCGATGGGAGCACAAGGTAAAAGGTAGTTCCCTTTCCTCTCCCTTCAGATTCAAAATAAATCTTTCCCCCCATTGCCTCAGCGTATATCTTGGACAGGTAAAGGCCAAGCCCTTTGCCTGTCTTTTCATTTGCAAGCCGGTAATACTTCTTGAATATAAAACGCTTCTTTTCATTAGAAATGCCAATGCCGGTGTCCCTGACCTCTATTCTGGTGAAACTCCCGCCTATTAAAGATGCAGACAAAGTTATCTCGCCACCCGACTCAGTGTATTTTGCGGCATTTGTCAGCATGTTAAGCAGGATCTCCTTAAGCTTTGTGGGATCTGCCTTTACTGGTGGCAGGTTCTCCGGAATGTTCGCCCTAAAAGAAAGTATCGCCGCCTCAAATATTGGCAACATAAGATTTGATACCGTCCTGAGAACATCTTTTACATTAGTTTCGGCAATATTCATTTCTGGTACTACAATTGTTCCATAGGAAAGCTTCGAAAGTTCCCTTAAAAGTGTTTCCAGCTGTTTGCCAGCGGCATAAACAGAATTTGCGGCATTGGTTATCTGTTCATTGCCTTTTATTGTCCCGGAAAGTATCAATTCCGCATACCCCAAAATCGATGTCAGAGGCGTTTTCATTTCATGGTTTACGGCTTCCAGGATATCCGATCTGAAGGAACTGAGCCTCTCAAGCTCTTCCAGGTACTGGACCTCTCTCTCCTTGATCCTTGAAAGTTCTACACCGGAGGCGACTATAGGCATTATTGCACTAAACTGGTTTATGATGTTCTCGTCTAGCACATGTGACCGGAAAGAAAAAACACCTGTTGTTCCCTCGGGACCGGATATTGGCAACAAATAATAAACTTCGTCCTTTGCTAGGAGTGTTGACCCGACTACCTGGGGTTTTCCATTTTCAAAGACTTTTCTTATTGCAAACCTGTGGATTTCGGATATTGGACCATTTGGCTCACCATAAACCTTTTTTTGTACAAAATCACCAAGTTCTTCAAAGTAGATGGTTCCGGATACCAGACCAAAATGTTTGCATATAGACTTAAGAACAGCTTCAAGATATCTGTTAAGGTTTTCTTTTCCAGATGCCTCACGGCCGAGTATTTCGACAAGCCTTTCCAAGTTCTCGAACCTCGCCAGCCTCTGCTTGATCTGGTTCAATACTGTTATGTCATGAATAACCAGGAGTTTTGACGGTTTACCAAAGAATTCCAGCGTCTTGGAAACAACCCTGAGGTGCATCGTCTTGCCAAGTCTTTCTTTGTACTCTATCTGGCTTGATGAAATATCCTCCATGCTTTCAAGTTCATTTTTCAGGGCTTCTTTCAGCCTTGAGGGAATGGGGACATCATGTTCTATGTGGCCTACAGCCTGGTTTTTTGGGAGCCCGAAAAGTTCTTTTGCCTGGCTATTGGCAAAAATTACATTGTCGCCGGTGACAACCATAAAAGCAAACGGCGATATTTCATCAAAAGCATTATGGATCTTGAGCATCTCGCCAAAACCGCTCTCGTGCCATTCCTTCCTGTCAATCCGGCATGCAATAAACCTTTCACCGCCACTGTTTTCAAACTTTTCCTCCACAATCGTGGCAAAAACTGCCTCGCATCCTTTCAGTGGACCATTTGTTATTGTTGCTTGGTATCTCTCCCCATCAAGCAATACTTTCCTGAATCTCTGGAGATCGGTTTCATCGGTTGCAAAGAATGGATATAGATTTTCAATACTGTCTATCGCCCTTCTCATGCCCATCAGGAAATTTGAAAAACCGTCTGTCTGATAGGAAATATTGCCATACTTGTCTGAGAGCAGTAGAAGCAATTCCTTTTCTCCCTCAGACCAGGAAATCCGATCATTCTGCACAGTTTTCCATTTTCCAAGAACAAACAGCATTTCACTCCCAGTATTTTCAATCAGGAAGACGTCTCGGGCTTCTGCGCCAAAAAATACTCTTTCATCTGGAGAGATTCTTTTGCCATGGATATTCTCTGTGGTCCGGACTTTGGTTCCTCCAGGACAATTTACTTCTGCATCAAAAGCAGGATTGGAAATCATTACCCTGGCATCCGACCCTAAAACAAATGCCGGCAAGGAGAGAGAATCAAGAACCCTCTTCCAGTCCCTCATCAAGCCTTTTGCCAAAAGACGATACTGAATTGTCAAAAACCTCTTTTATGAAAAATTGGTAAGCAAGATTTTTCTTTGAACCGGCTGGACGTCTGTGATATACGTCATGGACAGCATTGGCAAATTCAAGCACTTTGCCTTCATGTAGCAACTCCACCTCGCCCCTCACCTCAAAAGAAACCTTTGGTGGCTGGTAGTATATCAGAGTGCATGGTGTCTTTCCTGGAGAAACATTTTCAAAAGTATGCTTTCTTGCGAGCTCAAGCGAAACAAGTTTTGTTTTGTCGATATTTCTTGAGGCTTCTGGGCTGTATATGTTTTCCCAGAGGATTTTCAGGGCACCCTGTTTTTTACCCTCTATCTCCATATTGAGCACAGCAATTACCTCATCAATACATTCCTCTTTTGGCACGAAACCAAATCCTTTTATTGATGCGTTCAATCCTGCAGGACCATTTGTTACCATTGCTGGAGTGTGCCTTGTAAAAGCAAGAAACATTTCGCCTTCATCCATGTCTTGCTTGTCCATCATTTTTCTGATGAAGTCTGCCCTCTGGACAAATGCCCATTCCCAAAATGCCTGTGGCATTCTACTCATTTTCCGGAGACACCTCTGCCGAGTCGAAAAGTTCCTGTATTTGGGCAATATACTTTTCAACCTTTTTTGCCAAATCAATTATTTTTATCTGGAATATGGAGTTTTCCGAAATCAGGACTCTGGTCATTCCAATTGAAAGTTCCTCGCTCCCTCTCTGATATCCGGTGATGGTTATCCTTATTTCTTCTGCCCCACCAGATGATGACCTGTCTGCAATTTCGTTGGTTACTTTTTCAAATGAGTCTTCAAACTCGACTTTTGCCTGATCAAGAAGGTCTGATGCCAGAACACCCTCAGAGAGCCTGAAGTTTGGGATGGTAACTATATTTATTGTGGGACTGTCTTTCACATCCAGTATGTTGAGCTGCAATTCATCTTCTGTTTTTGAAACAACCCCAAAAATATTTTTGTCGTATGAAACAGAGTGTCTCTTCCCACCCCATTCAGTCAAAGAGCGTCCAGAACAGGAAACCAAAAACATAATAAAAAAAGTTGTCAATAAAACACAAAGGCCCCACTTTCGCGGGGCCTTTGGTGATTTCGAAAATTCAATCACTCGGAAACCTGGGTGATCATTACCTGCTGGATCATATAATCCATTGTGTCTTTTGCTGCCTCGTCATAGGCTGATGAAGGGCCTTCGCCTATGATCTTGAAGAAGGTCCCCGGGCCAAAATCGGTCTCGGAAATCCTTGGTCCCCTGAGAGCGTAGGCAAGAACTTTTCCTTTATAATCTGCCCCATCTTTTTTGTATGTGTAGGTTTGCCAAATGCCTTTTACGAGGGACTGGGTGTGTTTGAATTCACCATCTTTGTCTTTTGTGGCCTGGATCGAGGCTATGTAGTTCTCAAGCTGCGGCTTGATTGTCGCCGGGTCTGAGTTCGTCACTGCCTTGTCCTTTGACGCAACGACCTTGAATGATACCTTCGGATCCTTGTCCCAGGTGAACATCTTGTATACGCCACCATCATACATTTCTTTTGTCAGCGGGACCTCTGTCCAGCCCTGATACTGCTCTCCAATAACTTCGAGCTTTTCAAAGGCATACAGGGTCCAGATCTGGACTGGGTGTGGCGGAATCTTCATTTCGCCAACAAGTTCCTTGTCCTTTGCCGGTTTAAGGGCAGCAGGATCGGTGCTTGTGCTGCTGATGAGCTTTCCTTCGTTCGGGTTCTTGTCACCATAGTCAACGTTACCGCCGTTGCCATTCCCGCCGGATTCACCACCACATCCGCAACCAACTGCAGTCAAGGATATGCTCAGAAGAAGCGCGACAATCAATAGCTTGCGCATATTGCTACTCCTTTCAAATAAAAAAGGTGTATCTAACCTTTTTGGAGTATATTTAATAAATTCTTATTGTCAATTACTTTTTTGGCGCCACAATGAAGCTTTCCATTGTGTCTTTGATCTGGTTTGCAAGCGCTTCGTCACCCTCAGGGTAAGTGCCCGTTACATATACGACTTTTCCGGTTATTGCATATATGTGCTGTACTATTGTAAAAGGCTGTCCGCTTTCCAGTGCCGAAAATACCAGTTCAAGTCTTTCGTCACCAAGGGCATTTGGAACATTCTTGTACTCATGGGAGACAAGCGTGTAGCCGGGGACCTTTTTCTCGGCATCTTTTGCATACTCTGCAGTTATTTCCCTGATGTGGCCCTGCCTGATATCGAGCCTGACCTGGCTGGCAACCTTGACTCCAATGAATGAGGGTAGATCTTCCCTCACAAAAACAACTTCAAGATTGTCGGTGTTCGGTTGCTTGAATTCGGTCACGGGTTTCCAGCCCCTGAAATAAGATATTGTGTATTCATCTTTGGCTGATTTGACTGTCCCGACGGGACCGCCACACGATATGGCCAGCATTACCGAAAAAAGCGCCAGAATAGCAAGGGGTTTTCTCAATTTATCCTCCGGAAGGAGGGGGATTTGAACCCCCGCGGGCTTTCACCCTCTGCATTTCAAGTGCAGCGCCATAGACCGCTCGGCCATCCTTCCGGGAATGGAGTTTATGAAAAACATCTTGATTTTCAAGGACAAGGCAGTCAATCATAATATGGAAATGAAAAAATACGATGTTATTGTGGTTGGTGCCGGGCATGCTGGCATGGAGGCCTCTCTTGCCTCATGCCGTATTGGCGCCAAAACACTTCTCTTGACGATAAATGCTGACCAGATGGCATACATGCCATGCAACCCTGCAATGGGTGGCCCCGGTAAAACCCAGGTTTTATGCGAGCTTCATGCCCTTGGTGGCGCTTCCGCCGTTCTTTCCGAAGAATCGGCAACATCAATAAGATTGCTCAATCGCTCCAAGGGGCCATCTGTACAATCGGTAAGAATACAGGCAGACAGACACCTTTATTCACTTCTTGCTGCCAGGCTTGTCGGACAAACCGAAAATCTGACCCTCACCCAGGGTGCTGTAACAAAATTGCTCGTAGAAGATAAAAAAATAACTGGCGTTGTTCTTTCCGATGGCCGGAAATTCCATTCAGAAGCTGTTGTTCTCTCCTGTGGCACCTACATGTCGGGAAAAGTCCATTTTGCAGGTGAAAGCATTCCTGCAGGCAGGATGGGTCAACCATCAGTCCAGGGACTTTCTGAACAGCTCATGGAGCTCGGGCTTCCAGTCAAAAGGTTCAACACGGGAACAACCCCCAGAATAGATGCCAGGTCAATTGACTACTCGGAATTGAAAAGGCAAGATGGAGACACAGAGCCAATGGCACTTGTATCAGAGCCAAGGGTGTTCAGGGACCAGCTCCCGAGCTGGCTTGGTCACACGAACAGCAACACCATGGACGTAATCAAAAAATATGTCCACCTGGCGCCATCGGTCAAAGGCATGATGGTAAAAACAGGGCCAAGATCATGCCCGTCACTTGAGGAAAAAGCCAGGTGGTTTGCCGACCGGACAGAGCACCTTTTCTTTGTGGAGCCAGAAAGCAGGTTTACAGGCGAATGTTATCTCCAGGGGCTTTACATGAGCATTCCGCCACAATATCAGCTTGAGGCGCTCAAAACCCTCCCTGGACTTTCAAATGTAAGGATGATAAGGCCCGGGTATGCCATAGACTATGACTATATTGACCCGACAGAGCTGAATCCCGATCTTTCCACAAAACATTATGATAACCTTTTTCTTGCAGGCCAGATTGATGGAACAACGGGTTATGACGAGGCAGCAGCGCTTGGGCTTGTTGCTGGTGCGAATGCCGCATTCAAATCCATGTCGCTCCCTCCGCTCATGTTGGGACGCATGGACGGATACATCGGAGTAATGATTGATGATCTTGCACACAAGGGGATAACGGAACCTTACAGAATAACGCCATCCCACGTTGAGTTCAGGATGTCCCTGAGGGCCGACAATGCCATCTTTAGGCTTGGCCCAATCGCAAAAAAAACTGGTCTCCTTGATTCGGAGCGGTCTGCCGATTTGTTGAAACTTGAATCAGACAAAATGGAATTTATAAGAGAATCCGGTAACCTGAGCTATTATCCTGACAAAAACACAAAGGCCTGGTTTAATGACATTGGCATCGGCGACATAAATGAACCACTAAAACTCACACAGCTGATCAGGAGGCCGCACTTTGATTATGCACAGTTGATTGCTGTTGCCCCAAGATTCAAGTCTCTTTCAAGGAGGGCCGTGGCCTCTGCAATGATTGACATCACACTTGAAGCCTATTGCCAGAGGGAGCATGCTAGGATGAGGGATCTTGAGAGATGGGAGAAACTCTCGCTTCCTGGTAACATGGATTATATGGGAAACATGTTTCTATCGAAACTGGCCCGTGAACGCCTTGAAGCAATCAAACCTAAAACTCTTGGGGAAGCAATGAGGATTGATGGTGTTACACCATCTGACATCATGGTTCTCGGTCAATATGTTTCACGTGAAACATAACCTTTATCAGTAATCTTTCTTATTTGTTTTTTCTTAACAAAGTTTTATTACCGGTTTGGCATTGATATAACCAATACATTTGTTTATACTATCACAGCCAAATTCCATGAAAGGAAAACCCTATGGAACAACGTGTGATGGAGAAGAAGGATGTAAAATCCTTCATTGCTGAGCTGATTAAGCTCTATCCCGCCGTTTATGGCCCTGTTGCCAAGGGAAAGAGCGTTGTGTTCGACAGGCTCAAGGATGCAGGCGAGGCAAAATTCAACTACACTAGATCAATCCTCCCCCCAAAAAAATACCTCATGCCTCAGCAAGAGTGCATAATGAAATTTGACATGCCTCCAAGTCCAAAAGCCGAATCGGTTGTTGAATTCGAAGACCAGGTAATCATTGGTGTACACCCTTGCGACATCAGGGCAACAAAACTCCTGGACATGATCATGAAGGGTGGAAACCCGGACGACAACTACAACAAGAGGAGGGAGCACACTGTAATAATTGGTATTGATTGTGTTCCCGACTTGTATTGCTACTGTAGCTCTGTCATGGACCTGAAGTGCACCGAGGGATTCGACATCTTCCTTACAGACCTTGGGGACCAGGTTCTCGTTGACGTCCTTACAGAAAAAGGCAAGGAAATAATCTCGAAGATCGAGACCAAACCAGCCTCTGGAACCCACCTGAAAAAACAGGAAGAGCTCATCGAAGCAAAGAAAAAACTTTTTACTGCAAAGTTTACAGGCCCTGTCCAGCTTCTCCCGCTTGAGCTGGAAGGCCAGTGGGAAGCACCAGTCTGGGAAGACATGGGCAAAAAATGCCTTTCCTGCGGACAGTGCGTCCTTGTCTGCCCGACATGCTACTGCTTCGATGTTGCTGATGAGCTTGATCTTTCTATGAAAAAGGGTGACAGGGTCAGGAAATGGGACGGTTGCCAGCTTGCAGGCTTCGCCTATGTCGGCTCTGGAGAAAACTTCAGGGAAGAGCCAGGCGCAAGGGTCCGCCACCGTTACCACAGGAAATTCAAATATCATGTTGACTCACACTCAATGACTTTCTGCACCGGTTGCGGAAGGTGCTGGGTCCATTGCCCGGTAGACATCAACCTCGTTGAAATCTCCAACAGGATATTCAAAAGGGAGGCCGAATGCAAAGCCTGAACCTTTATGAACCATTGATCGCAACAATCAAGTCCGTGAAAGAGCTCACACCAACTGAAAAAATGTTTGAGGTTGAGCTCCCGGATGGAAAGCGCCTTGGCCACGGCCCCGGACAGTTTGTAGAAATGACGGTTTTTGGTGTTGGTGAAGCCCCAATCTCCATTTGTTCTTCCCCAACCGATGGAAACAACTTCCATCTCACCATCCGCAAGGTTGGAGACGTCACCGGAGTTGTCCACGCCATGAAACCTGGCGACAAACTCGGAATCAGGGGACCGTTTGGTTATGGTTTTCCGATGGACCAGCTCAAAGGCCACGACATTATAATAGTTGCGGGTGGTATCGGACTTGCCCCGCTCCGCTCTGTTATCAACTACATCTTCCACAATCGTTCTGAATTCGGCCAGTTCACAATAATCCATGGAGCAAAGACCCCCTCGGACATGCTCTTTAAGGACGAGCTCGAAGACTGGCGCAAAAACCCGAATGTAACGTATCTTGAAACAGTTGACAGGCCTACTCCGGAATGGAAAGGCAACGGGGGCGTCATTACAACACTCTTCAAGAAAGTCGGCAAAATCAATCCTGACAGCACCTACGCGCTCGTTTGCGGCCCACCAGTAATGTACAAGTACGTCATCCTCGAATGTGGTGTACTCGGCATTCCAGACAGCCATATTCTTGCGTCTCTTGAAAGAAGAATGAAGTGCGGCCTTGGCAAATGTGGTCATTGCCAGATCAATGGCCTCTATTGCTGCCAGCACGGACCTGTTTTCACATATACTCAAATCAAGCACCTAGAGGAGGCCCTATGAGCAAACCCAGGATAGCTTTTTTTGATTTTGCATGCTGCGAAGGCTGTCAGCTCCAGGTCCTGAATTGCGAAGACGAGCTCCTTGACCTTCTCGCCCTTGTCGACATTGTACAGTTCCGCGAGGCAATGACAGAGGCAGACTGGAACTTTGACATCGCATTCGTCGAAGGTTCCATAACCAGGGAACAGGATGAGCCAAGGCTCAAAAAAATCAGGGAAGCGGCAAAACTCGTCATCGCCATTGGCGCCTGCTCAGGAATGGCCGGAATCAACGCCATCAGGAACGCAATGCCGATCGACAAGGCAAAAGAGATAGTTTACGGCAACAAAAAAGACGCTTTTGAATCTACTTTTGCCCGCCCGATTGACACAGTAATCAAGGTCGATGGCTACATCCCGGGCTGTCCGATTGACCGCAAGGACTTTCTGCGCACAGTCCAGGCACTCCTCGTTGGCAAAAAGCCACCGGACCATGATTACCCGGTCTGTCAGGAATGCAGGCTCAGGGAAAACGAGTGCCTTCTCACAGTTGGCATCCCATGCATGGGCCCAATTACAAGGGGCGGTTGCGATGCAATCGAACCAACCTTTGGTTCACCCTGCATTGGGTGCAGAGGTCTTGTTTCTGAAGCCAATATAGAGTCATGCAAGCAGATGCTTGAAAAACACGGCCTTACAATAGAAGACATCAGCAAGTACATGACCATTTTCAATTCCTTCCAAAAGGAGGAAAAACATGCCTGATCATGATATCCATGTGCATTATGTGACCAGAGTCGAAGGCCATGGCGACATCGTATGCAAAACAAACAATGGTGTTGTCGAGAAAGCCGAATTCAATGTTGTCGAAGCCCCAAGGTTCTTTGAGGCCGCCTGCGTTGGAAGGGCCCACTACGAAATAAAGGACATCGTCACAAGAATCTGCGGCATCTGTGCCTGCGGACATGCCCTAGCCTCCCTCAGAGCAAGTGAAGCCGCAATGTCCATCGAGCCATCAGAGCAAACCGTTGATCTTCGCAAGATTGTCCTTCATGGTGAGAACATACAGTCCCATTTCCTCCACGCATACTTTCTTGCTGCCCCAGACTTTCTTGGCGTTGGTTCTGTAATCCCGCTCGCCACATCCCACAAGGATGTCGTTGTCCGCGCGCTCAAGCTCAAAAAGTTGGGCAATGACATCAGTGAAGCGATTGTGGGAAGGCACGTCCACCCGATAACCCTTAAAATCAATGGTTTCTCGAAGCTTCCGGATCCTGCCGCACTAAAGGCAATCCAGAAACGCGTCATCGAGGCAGTACCAGACATAGAAGCCACCGTGGACCTCTTTGCCACCCTCAAGTTCCCGGAGCTCTACAGGGAAACTGAATATGTTTCCCTTGGCCCAACCAATGGAAGCAAGGAATATCCATTCTATGATGGCGACATCATCTCTTCCCTCGGCCAGTCATACAGGCCTTCCAGCTACCAGCAGGTCTGCAATGAAGAGGTCGACCCGAAACACACTGCAAAACTCTGCAGACACAAGGCCCCATCATACCAGGTTGGTGCCCTGGCAAGGTTCAACAACAACTACAGTCTTCTAAGACCGGAGGCCAAAAAAGCGGCTGAAAAATTAAACCTCAAAGCACCCGACCACAACCCTTACAACATCACAAAGGCCCAGGTTGTCGAAGCAGTACATATTGCATACGACCTCATTGACCTGATTGACAAAGTACTCACAAAGGGAGTCAAGGAAGAGAACAACAAGTACCAGCCAAAGGCAGGAACAGGCGCCGGCGCTGTTGAAGTCCCGAGAGGAATCCTCTTCCACAGCTACAAGTACGATTCCAACGGGATCTGCCAGTGGGCCGACTGCGTCATACCGACAACCCAGAATGTCCGCAATATCAATGAAGACATGAAAGTCCTCGTTCCGACAATCATTGGCAAATCGCAAGATGAAATTTCACTTCTTCTGCAGATGCTCCTCAGGGCATACGACCCATGCATTTCCTGCTCCACCCACCTTATCAATGTGAGGTTTGAGTAAGTGAACACGCTCGTGGTCGGGCTCGGAAATACGCTTCTGGGCGATGAAGGCGTCGGTGTCCACATCGTCAACATCCTCAAGGACCAGCCTCTTCCCCCAAGCATAATCCTTAAGGATGGTGGCGTATCGGGTTTTGACATACTGCCAGACATCCTTGAGTCCGACCGCGTTGTAATTATTGATGCCGCCAAGATGGGGCTCGTTCCAGGATCTGTAAGGTCTTTTACCCTGGACAATGTCCAGATGCCTGACGGCCCCGAGTTCTCCCTTCATGACCTGGGACTTCCCCAAGTGCTCAAACTGGGTTCGACTCTTTCAAAACTCCCGCCAATGCTGCTTATTGGAATTGAGCCCAAAAAGATTGCCCCTGGCGTTTCACTTTCAGAAGAGGTCACAGGACAGATGGACAACATTCTTGACTATGTTTATTCAGCCATTCTCGACTTCACCAAGGAGGTGGTCAATTGAAGAAGATACTTATTATTGATGATGACACTGATATGGTCGAGGCGATGAGGATCGCCTTGGAGGCCGTTGGTTACAAAGTTTCCTCTGCCCCAAACGGTACACAAGGGCTCAAGACCCTTCTTGAGTTCGCGCCCGATCTGGTCATCCTCGACGTCATGATGGACACTGACACTGAAGGCTTCAACGTTGCCTGGGCCATCAGGTCTGACGACGAGTCCTCTGCCTACAAAAACTTCAAGAGTATCCCGATCCTGATGGTCACATCGGTGTCATCGGAGAAAAAAATGAAGTTTGATCCGAAAAAGGACCAGGAGTTCCTTCCAGTCAATGACTTCATTGAAAAACCGATCAGGCCACAGCAGTTGCTACAAAAGGTGTCACAATACATAGGCTGAAGTGCCAAAGGAACAGTTCCAAAGGTTTGACCTAAGGGAATGTTCTAGGTTTCTCTCAGGGAGTGATGCCCTTATAAATTTACGCTGGATTGCGGCAGTTGCTCTTTTGGTTGCTTCTGCCGCAATATGGCTCTTCCTGCCCGACTTGTTGGCATTCCCGCTTCTGGTTATTTCATTTCTTATTATATTTTTTAATATCTTCCTTTATTATTTCAGATCTTTTTGCCCGGATGAAAACAGGTTTTTTATTTTGCAGGTCATCTGTGACTGGGTCTTTCTGTTTTTTGTCTGTTTCTGGACTGGTTCCATTTCAAGCCCTGCTGTGTTTATGTTCCCGGTCTATTCCATACTTGTCGGATTTTTCCTCCCAAGGAAACATGCCTATCTGGTTTCAGGTTCTGGTGCCATTCTTATAGGACTCCTATCGCTGTTTTCAAGTTTGCCGCCTCTCGCATATATTATTGGCCAGTCTTTCTTTTATATTGTGGTTCTTTTTTTCTGCACAACCATTGGTATCTGGGCATCAAGACAACTAAGGGAACAGCTTGACCTCTCAGATTTCCTACGCAAATCGCTCGAGAAAGAAAACGGCAGGCTTGGCCAGGTGTACAAGTCGGCACTTTTGATGAACTCGGGTCTTGATCTTTCAAATGTTCTCTCAATCATAACAAAGTGCTTTAACGATACCGACCTCTCAAACGCTACCGTAATAAGGCTTCTTTCCGAGGATGGGCTCACGCTGGACATAGCCAGCGCTGAAGGCATTTCATCCGAATATGCCCAAAAGGGGTCTGTCGCCCTAAAAGATGACCAGATCGATTCCGAAGCCATCAAGTGCAAATGCCCTGTCTTTGTTGGTGATGTTACAAAAGACGAGAGGTTTCTTTATAAATCTGAGGCCGAGCGCGAGAACCTCCAGTCATTGCTTTGTATTCCATTGTTTAGCAATGAGAGGAGCACAGGCGTAATAAGGTGCTACACCTCATCATATCATGAATTTTCTGATGAAGAAGTAGAATTTCTCAGCCTTCTCGCCACCCAGGCAAGCCTTGCCATTTCAAATGCAGTCTCCTACGACAAAATGGTAAGGATGGACAATTCAAGAAATGCTTTTATAAGGATGGCCACGCACGAGCTGAGGGCCCCAATGGCCGCTGTCCAGTCTGTCCTGCAGATAATTCTGGACGGGTACGTCGGGGATGTCCCGGAAAACCAGAAACAATTGCTTTCCAGATCAAACGACAGGATAACCCAACTCCTCAGACTTGTCTCGGAGCTCCTCGAGCTTGAGAAAACATCAAAGTCCCATGAGAATTTTGAACCAATCAATTTGAAGGAGCTCATTTCAAGGGTCATATCAGAAATTGCCCCCAAAGCTGATAGCAAGAAAGTAAGATTGAGACTATTTACGTGTGGAGACAATATTATCATAAAAGGGGTGGAAGAAGCTCTCTTCAGGATTTTTGAGAACCTGGTGGACAACGCCGTGAAATACACACACAGCAATGGTCAGGTCACAATCAGGCTCCTTGAAGATGATGAAACTTCCACGGTTCAGGTCGTTGATAACGGCATAGGCATTCCTGCCGATTCAATACCAAAGCTTTTTTCCGAGTTTTACAGAGCCCCGAACGCAAAACTTGAGCAAGTACAGGGGACAGGGCTTGGTCTCTCAATTGTAAGGAAATTTGTTGTAATGCACGGTGGCAGCATATCAGTATCGTCCCAGGTAAATGTTGGAACTACCTTCACTGTGGTGCTCCCAAAAGAGCCACTTCCTGCAACCAGATAGTAAAAATGCGATCTTGTCAGGCACGAGCTGCTTGACTTTGCACAAATGTTATTCTAGGATAAACTTACTTGTCAATAGGAGGTCATATGCGTCACTTACCGCGCGGAAAGCCGCTTTACGAGGAATTGCCAACTGTTTTTCTCAATTGGGAGGAAATGGCACAAAAACTCAGAAGTGACCATTTCTCCGGATATATTAGCGTTTCCGGCGACTCAAAAACCGGATTGATTCTATTTAGGGAGGGACGCGTTACCGGTGCCCTTTTCTCTTCTGATGCAGGAAGTACCTCAAGGGGCCAGGACGCACTAACAAAAACAACGCTTGCCATCCAGGAGAGGAAGGGGCTTCTCTCGATCTATCAAACCTCTCCCGATGTATGCACAATGATTGAATGGTACTTTGAAGGCAACCAGCTTTATTCGCCAATGGAGACCTACTTTATTGACTTCTCAAAATTCATGGAGGTCCTGGGCGAAAAAAAGCTTAATGGTCTTGTCAGGGTGCAGTCAGGGGACTTTTCCGAGTTTATTTATCTTGATTCAGGGTCTGTAAAAGGCCATTTTGTTGATGGTCATCCAGAGTTGCAGCCAGCTTCGGGCCAGCTTTCCGAAACATTTTCAAAAAAAGGCGCCCTTGTCGAAATCTTCAAAAGCTCTTCTGGCTCATCGCAAAATCTTGACCAGGTGGCGACCATAACATCAAAGGTAATTGAAACGCCAAAACCGAGCTTCAAGGTGGAGGCACCAGTACAGCCAAAACAGGAAACTCCTGCCGAAGAGCCCAAAAAATCCGAGGCTCCAAAACCGGAGCCAGTTGTCTCTGCCTCCCCAAAAGTGGAAGAGGCACCACCAAAAATTGAGTATAAACCCCCAACAAGTCCCACGCCTGTCCCGCAGCCACCAGTAAAAAAAGTTGAACCACCAACCCCATCCGGAAGGCCAAGGCTTGATTTTTCAAATGAAGATATCGATCCATTCAGACCGCATGGAGAGTTCGATGATGAGTCAAAAAAACCACCCCAGCACGAGGAACCCCCAAAACCACAGAACATTATGGATCCGCCAACCACACGCATACCAGTGAAACTACCAGTACCTTCCCCTTCACCACAGGCAACAGTAGTGACAGGGCCATCAGGCAAAATAGCTTTCTTGCTCGATGGAATAAAAAAGGTTGCCCAAAGCAATGTTGGAGAGGACATCATACCATGGCTTGACGGCCAGATATCCAGGATGCAGCAAATCCAACCCAATCTAGGGAAAAGAGACCTTCTGCTTCTTGTGGACGAAATCGAAAGGTATGTCAGGACCGTAAGACAAAACCCAGCAAAGGCCACAAAGCTCGCTTCCCAGCTCCGCCACATCATTGACAGTTTTGCAGCAAACCTTGGATAATTTTTGAAAAGAACAAAAGGCCCGGTTCAAACCGGGCCTTTTTTATTTCTCAGGTTCTTCTTGTGTACTTTCTTTTGGTATCATTGATTCATCAATGCCGATCCCAAGATTTTCAATGATCTGCTCAATCCTGTCGACGGCTATTACTATTGGCAAATTTCTTCCTGCCTCTTCCTGAGAGACCTCGACAGATTCGAGCTCGTGCGTTGTGTCCTTCAGTAGCATGTCGAGATAGTCCCATTTGTTCTCTTTTGGAATAAATATCTTGTCGATTCCTTTACCGTATGTTGCCTCGACTTTTTCTTTTATTCCACCAACTGGCATGACTTTTCCGTGCATTGATATCTCACCTGTCATGGTGACATTTTTGGGTATCTTTTTCCCTGTGAATGCAGAGATCATGGAGCAGGCGAGAGCAACTCCGGCCGAAGGCCCGTCATATTTAGGCAACCAGCCGGGAACATCAACATGTATGTCCATGTCGGGGTTCTGAACAAGGCCATAGCTCTCAAGGTGTCTCTTGAAAAAAGCATAAGCCACTTCAATGCTGTTCTGGAAAGACTCTCCAAGATTGCCGGTCACAAGAAGTCCGCCACCGCCAGGAATATACGATACTTCAAGTGTTCCAAGCGAACCCCTTGAAAAAAGTCTTTCTGGCGGTTTTGCAGGATCAGGACTTCTGACTATCTGTGGGGCATACACTGCAAGCACCCTGCATTCTCCAGGATTTTCAGAGTCCAGGGCCACAAAATCTCTTTTCCTCAGTTTTCCCTGTATTGATGAAACAAGTGCCTGCGATTCATTTTTTCTGTTTGCTTCTTCATAAAGTTCGGCCAGATATTCCAGTGCTTCAGGCACTTTTTCCCCCATCACCCTGAGGTATTCGGCATATTTTATTGCAGAGGTTAGGAAGTCTTCTGAGGAGAAAAGTAAATTTTTGTATAGCTGGTGGTAAGACCTCGAAATCCAGAAATCACAAAGTATTGCCACGCTCTGAAATTTCTGGGCAGTGTCGCTGAATTGCCTGATTGCCTCGAGGTACTGGTGGTTTATGTAAAAAACATGGCCAAGATAATATGAGGCCTCCATATTTTTTGGGTTTATGGCAATGGCCTGCATGAAATACCTCATTGCTTGCGCCAAAGCATAGTCCGAACCAATTATCTTTGCTTCCTTGAGGTAAATCTTTGCAAGCATAGTAACGACCCGTGGGTCAGATGGTAAAACAGTCCTTGCTTTTTCAAGCATTTCTTCTGCTTCTTCTATCCAGCCATACTTTATTGCTATCTCTGAAGCTTTCATCATGGCATCCACAGCAATATTTGGGTCCACAACCACCATGTTTACAATTTTTCTGTATCTCTCATAGGCCTCGATATCATTTTGCTCGTCATCATTCATTCTGGCAATTTGAAACTGGGCATAAACATGGTCAGGTCTTATTTCCAGGGCTTTAAGGTAATACTGGTATGCCCTTTCGTCCCGGTACCCTTGCAATAAAACACCCATTTGGTAGTAAGCATCCGGGTTTCCAGGGGCCTGTGCTATGAGCCTCTGCATGCAGTTTATTGAATTTTCCTTCAAAAACTTTTTCAACTCATCAAGCTTGTCCTTGTTGTCTGAAAGCGAAATCCCCACCCCGCTTTCAACTGACGAGATGAGATTATTGTTTATCTGCGCAAGCGAAGCGCTGAAGTTCGGGCCGTCACCTTGCGGATCAAGCCACATCCTCAGGATGTTTCTCGCAAGGCCGATATTGTCAAAATAGCAGCACAGGGCATGTATTGTGTTGATTACGGGTTTTTCTGTCTCTGGCAGAAGCGCGCCAAGTTTTTCA
This sequence comes from Caldisericales bacterium, assembly GCA_012517765.1. Taxonomy (GTDB): domain Bacteria; phylum Caldisericota; class Caldisericia; order JAAYUI01; family JAAYUI01; genus JAAYUI01. The sequence goes on from JAAYUI010000024.1 coordinate 34,037, forward strand.
AAAATTTCCCTGTTGTGGAGAGGAATAGTGTATTCAAGATGTAGGCGCATTATTTCAATAAAAATGAATGGCTCGGTAATGTTTGCTTTGATTGACGCATCAAGCACTTTATGGATTGACTCTGCTGATGGCTGGAGTTTTGCCGATCCAAGGAAAAACACCCTGTAAGCAAGCATGTTTGATGGGTCTTTTTTAAGTGACTGGGTTATGAGTTTTTGTGCTTCCTCCCAGTTCTCTTTCTGCTCCCCTTTTGTTGTCATTGTCAGGGCCGCTATCGCTATGTCCGCGTTTGGCTGGTCCTTGATTGCCTTCAGGTCTTCTATCACTTTCAAAAGCTTTTCCTGGTTGTCGATTGTTGCATAAAGGTCGCCTGCCATCCAGAGTGTTTCGACTGTGCGGCCTTTCTCTTTCTCATACCTTTCAAGCTCTTCGCCTGCCCTGTCCGGCTGGTTTTGTTCCTTGAATACAAGGAGTTTGCGTCGCAGGTCCTGCAGGTCTTCCGGTTTCAGGTCAAGGAGCATTTTTTCAAACTGGTCGGCCTTTTCTTTTTCGCCGATCTCCCTGTAAGCACGGTAAGAGAGCTCTGCCACCTTGAACGAGGAAGGGAATTTTTGCTGTATCTGTGAAAGAAAATTCAAAAGGGCCCCCCTGCCTTCGGGAAGCCCTTTAAGGAATTCGGCCAGGTCAATTGCCCGGCTGACATCCTGCTGGTTTTCTTCAAAACGGCTTTCTAGTCTGCCAAGCAATCTCCACTGTTCTGCATTCATTGTGTTATCTTCACCTTTATTATTTTGGCCTGTTCAGGATTTTTTGGCCTCGATTTCTCTGTCTGGTCAATATTGTATTTGTTTTTTTCGCCTTGCTCCACCGTATCAAGCTTTGCCAGCTCATCCACGACATTTGCACCATCAATGATTTTGCCAAAAACCGTGTCTTTGCCGTCCAGGGCTATTTGGTCGGAGAGCAGTACATAGAACTGGGTCTTTGAAAGTCCAGATCTTGTTATATTGCCCTTGCTGTCCTTTTCATCCATTGCGGGAGCGCACACCGAATACTTTGCATGAGTGAGATCATTGCTTACAAACTCTATTATGTCGTAGGCACCAACACCCTGTGGCCTCTTGTCTGTTTCAGGATATCCACCCTGTATCTTCATGCCGGGAAGGATTTCGTGGAAATAGGAACCGTCATAAAGCCCCGCCTCTGCGTTCCTGATGAAATTGTTCACCACAGAAAGCGCTTTTTCATAATCAAGCTGTATGGTAAAAGAACCCTTTGTGGTTTCGACAACTGCTTTCGTCTTTTTCTCTTCTTCCTTTGGAGTGCCACCTGAAGAACATGAAGAAATCAGTATTCCAACCAAAACGATGACGGTCACTGCGGCAAGGGAAATGCCGCCGATCGTTAAGATTTTTTTTCTGAGCAATTTGTTTTTTTGCACCTTTAGTTGTTTTTCCTGTTTTACAACCTTCTCAAGTTCGGCTTTTGATTTGATTTTTTTTGATTTCTCAAGGATTTCTCTGCTTTTCTTGTCCATCTGGCTCCTCCAGTATTGTAGTCACTACCCTGTAAAAATACTCACCAAGTCCCATTTTTGCAAGGAACCTGAAAATTCCAGGATATGGCACTCCTTTGTACAGGAGTACCTTGAATCCCGAGTCATAAACTATCCTTTTCCCTTTTTTAAAAGACATGTGGTTCACATATTCAATCTTTTTTGAGTCCAGCGAGCCGGCCCTGAAAACATACCTTTCATCATCCACAAGCGTCCTGTATGCACCAAGGAGTGTTTTTTCGCTAAAAAACAGGTGTGCAAAAGGGAACCTTATCGCATCGGTAAGATGGTGGCCACCAGGTCTGCCCCAGGTTGTGAACGACATTATGGCTTTTCCACCTGGCCTGAGCACCCTTCTTGCCTCTTTCAGCATCAATGCAGGGTCTTTTACATGCTCAAAAGCATCAAATGCAAAAACCAGGTCAAAAGATTTGTCTGGAAAAGGCAATGACATTGCATCCCCTGGCACAAAATTGCAGTTTGTGGCACCTCTTGCTGCTGCAAAATCATTTGCCATTGCTATAAATTCAGGGCCGATGTCAACACCAGTCACGGACTTTGCGCCAAGGTCACGGAGGTAAACTGCTTTCCCCCCCGCACCACAACAATCATCCAGGATATCTTTGCCTTTAATTAGCTTTTTGATTGAAAGGCTGGTGGGGAAATATTCGATGGTTCTTTTCGCCAGATCATATTCCCAGGTCGCATATGAACCCTTGTTTTTCCTTTCGAGGTCCAAGGGGTGCGTCTGTCCTTTCGGAAACAGCCTGTTGATTACAAGTAGCAATTTTACGGGGAAGCTCGCCATTCTATGGATTCTAGCTACAGTCCTATCGCGTGTAAAGTGGAATGTAGGTTTTTGTCAAACTTTCTTTCCAGCGCCCTTGCAAGAAGTATGCACACACCCTTGATCAGTTTTTCGTCCATCTCCCAGTTCTTCCAGTCTGCATTTTGCATTCTTCTCAATGCCTCAATCGCAAATCCGGGAACGCTTGGCATTCCAGGTTTCGCGCAACCACCACATAAAAATGATGTGGATCCATAATCAAAAAAGGCCCCTCCATCTATGCTTCCAGAGCAAAGTGAGCAATACTGGGTATCGATCGGGTATCCCAGAAGCACAAAAAAACCCGACAGGAAAAGGCCCATTGAATAAAGTGGATTTTTCGATGTGTCCAGACACTCAAAAGAGCACAGCAACAAATCGTAAAGGCCGCTTTCTTCCATGTTCTGGGGCACGAAAAAACAAACAGCTTCTGAAATAAACTCGCTTACGGCAGATTTTTCAAATGAGGAGTCAAAACCCGAGTAGTACTTCTGGAGTGAAAGCGATGTTATTGTGAACCTTTGTGATCTCTCGTAAAGTTCGCAATCGACAATGGAGACTGGCTCTGTTACACAGGCCCACCTTGTTTTTGTGTCCTTTGCCTTTCGTATTTTTGCCTCAACCATGGTGTCAGAATCTGTCACAAGCACAAGCTGCTTGTCTGCATCGCCGAAGGTCTTCTTGGCGAGTATTATTGCCCTGGACTTGATGTACGGCACATCCCGATGATAAGCCCTGTTCAAAAGATGGACAAGGGATGTATAATGGTGTTCAAGGAGGCCACCAGATGGACCAGTTTTCAAAGAAACTCACCGATGACGAGATAAGGCTCAAATTTATCAGGATCCCGAAGGGAAAGGAAAAGCTCTTCAAAAAGGGTGATTTCCAGGTAGGCTTCAACGAGGGTGGATTCACTGCGTACATTATCCCGGTTGAATCAAAAAGCATGGGCCCAAATATGAAAACTTATGAATACCAGCTCAAATTCAGGGACCCTCAACCTCCAGTCTTTGTGTTCAACGAGACCTTGGAATTTATAACCTTTGATTCCGGAGAAACCTGGCTTATAAAGTTTTCCTGACAGTTTTTGACAATTTGTTTCCAAATTGTTTATATCCGTTGTGAATATGTGGAGAACTGTTTATTTTCTAAGTCCATAAATGGTTCTTGGGCTCCAGGTTATTATATGTCCTTGTGAAAAACTCACTCCGAGCAAGCTATCACCTTGCACTTCTTCGAACGTTCCTTTTACTTTCCCGGTGCAATCAACACAAAACAACATTTTTCCATTCGTCAGATAAAGCAGGTTGCCGTCCGTTGTGAAAATTTCTGGTTCCTCCGGCAAATCAAACGATGCCTCCTCCTTGCCGGTGGCAGAATCAAAAAGAATCGCCCTTTTGCCCTCCAGAACCACCACTTTGCCCTGGCATAAAAGCGGATGGAATTTTAGGGGCTTGATTGTGGACAATTTTCCCGAAGTCCATGCAAGCTCGCCAGAATTGTGTCTTACGGCAGAAACAAAAGGTCCCGGCATTGCAAGATAGAGGTTCTTGTCATCAATTGTGAACTTTCCGTCAGGAAGTACCCATCTCTCATTTTTCCAGACGAGTTTGCCTGTGCTCTTGTTGTAGGCTTCAATCCTTGAGCCAAGCGTCCTGACAAGCACCTTGTCATATATGTTGACTGTTTCACCAAAACCTTCATACCTGCTTTTCTGTTTCCAGTTGCCTATCCCTGAACCGGCATTGATACAATACAGGAAACCTGAAGCAGCTCCGGCATAAATCTGGTTGTAATCACATGATGGCTCAAAAAAGCTTGCTGGGCCAAGGTTGTTTTGCTCCGTTTGGAACTTCCATAATTCATATCCTGAAACCAGCTCATACGCCTTTAGGGAGTCAGAACAATAAACAATTAGCCTGGGACCTGCAAATACAGGAGGAAAATTTGTTTCATTCGTTGGTTTTTCGTCCTGTTCCACATGCCATACCGGTACACCATCAGCCTCATTAAGAAGGGCCACCTCTATACCATTAAGGCCACAGCAGGCAACATGCTTGCCATTCCCCCTGACAGTCGTGGAAAGTGGCTCTGCAAGGTCGCTCCAGGTCCAGGAGAGCGAGAGAAATGGCAAATTGTCACCATTTTCCCCACCTGAACATGACACAAGGAGACACGCGATGGCCACCAACGCAAGGACTTTTTTCATTTAGATGCAATATTATTTTACTTAACGCTTTATGTAAACTCTAATTGTATTTAGCCTGCCCAACCAATATGATGGACTGGACATGAGAAAAATCGAGCTTGTGGACCTTACGCTAAGAGACGGACAGCAGAGCCTTGTTGCAACAAGGATGACGACCAGCCAGGCACTTTCAGTTTTCCCGGACCTGCTTGATGCAGGCTTCGGGGAGCTGGAGCTGTGGGGAGGGGCCACAATTGATGCCCCGTTGAGATTCCTTAACGAAAACCCGTGGAACAGGCTTGACGAGTTCTACAGGCTGGCCAAAGGAAGGGCAAACATAAGGGCCCTGATAAGGGGCCAAAACCTCTTTGCTTATTCTCCTTATCCGGACAATCTTGTCATAGCCTTCTGCAGAGCGGCGATAAAATCCGGCGTTTCAACCATGAGGTCATTTGATGCCCTCAATGACAGGCGCAATGTAATGATTTCGCTTATTGCCACAAAGGCTTTTGGCGGAAAGGCCGAATGCTGCATCAGCTATACAACCTCCCCGATACACAACACAGAAAAGTTCGTCCAGCTTGCCGCCGACTATGCGTCAGAAGGCGCTGATATCATAGCAATCAAAGACATGGCCGGCCTCCTCAATCCCAGGGATGCCGCAACAATAATACCAGCAATCAAAAAAGAGATCTCTGTTCCGTTGACAGTCCACAGCCATTCAACGGTCGGCTATGGCGAAACAACCGCACTTGTCGGCCTGATGTTTGGCGCCGACAGAATAGATGTTGCAGTCGGGCCATTTGCTGGGGGTTCGAGTCATCCGCCTGTTGAGCTTGTTGCAGTCATGGCCGAGAGACTCGGCATTGACCACGGGCTCAACCACGAAGCAATCCAGAAGGCCCAGAAAAAACTCTTTGAGGTGAGAAAGGCCCTTGCAAAATTTGATTCAAGTGCCAATGATCTCCCGAAACCAATCCCCAATCCGCTCCCGCAGACAGACATAGACAAAATCGACAAGGCAATCGAACTGGTCAGAAAAGGCGATTTCGATGAGGCAAGGAGAACCATCGTCGACCTGATGACTTCCTACGGCTATCCAAAACCTGATGAAGCCCAGCTTGATGCACAGGTACCAGGTGGAATGCTCTCGAACCTTCGCAACCAGCTCAAGGAAGTGAATCAGCTCCAGCTCCTGCCTCAAATTCTCGAGGAAGTTGCCAGAGTAAGAGCAGATTCAGGGTACCCTCCGCTTGTCACCCCAACCTCCCAGATTGTCGGCTCACAGGCTGCCTTCAACGTTCAGACAGGTCAGCGTTACAAGATCGTCTCAAGGGAATTCAAGGACATGGTCAGAGGAAGGTATGGCAGACCAGGCCCGATATCTGATGAATTCTTGAAAATGGTGACCGGAAGCACCGAAAGATATACCCAGCGTTCGGGCCATTATGTGGATGATGTCCCACTCACCTCTGAAAATGGCTTCAATCCGCCACCATTCATAAACAACCATAGGGACCTTCTGCTTTACTACATGCTCCCAGGGCCCACAAAAGACTTTTTCGAGAAGCAGGACCCAAAAGCAAAACCACCGGAACAGCCACACTGATACAGTTCTTACTTTAATAGGGTAATTGCTTCCTGGGACTGGATCAAAAGCCCGCCACAGAGTGCCATTCCAAGTATTGTTCTTTTGCCTTCAATTTTCTTTGTTGGCAAACCTGTTTTCATGTCAAAGGCATATAGCATCGGATCACCGTTTAGCGCAACAAAAAGCGTGTCTTTTGATGCAATAACACCTCTCATCTGGAGGGTGTTTGGAACAATCATTTTTGATTCTTCGGTGCCCGTCTTCAAATCAATTCTAGCGATTTTTGATTTTGACGGCACGAGAAGCTGGTTTCCGTATACGCACGGATTGCAACCCAGTGTGCTTGGCTGGCCATCAAGACCAGTTATAGAATAATACCAGATTTTCTCCCTGCTCCTGGTATCATAGGCATACATTCTGGCCCTCGAGTTGACAAGCAAAGTGTAGGCCGATGCCTGCGGCGGATAATCAGGAGGTCCGTCAAATTCCAGGTGCCAGAGTACACTGCCATCAATAAATGAGAGCGCAAAAATGTGAGTATAATCAAAACCCTTCGGACTGCCTGTTACAAAAAGTTCGAGTTCACCAAGTGTTGCCCACCTGAAAACGTAGTCTTTCGCAACATCGGTCTTCCACTTGAAAACCCCCGTTTCCTTGTGTATACAAAATGCCGTGCCAATATTTGTTACTCCATAGAGTGAATCTTTATGCTCGAACATGGAAACCACTTCTTCACCATCAAACTCCAGGGTCCAGTTCTCCAGCATGGTCTTTTTGTAGAAGCATTTCAGGTTGCTGCCGCTTGTCACAAAAAGGTAGTTTTGATCAAGTGCGAGCTCATAGGTAAAAGCCTCGTCAAGAAACACGGGGGCAATTACCTGCCTCCCGGTGCGCATGTCCAGAACAACAACTCCTGGACCATTTTCGGTCGTTGTGACAGTGTATGCATTTTCACCATCAGATACCGGTGATGTGAGGGCAAGGGTCTCATAACCGATGTCCCATGCGGGAGAGATGTCGTTGCCAGTGCCATCAATGCTTGAATACCACCTTTGGGGCATACCACCTTTTGTGCCCCAGATGGCAGCTCCCCCGCAACCGGAAGACAGCACAAGCAAAAATAGTATTTGCACAAAAACAAGAAACTTCTTGACCATTGGCCCTAATAATAGAAATTTATGGCTTTCGGTAAAGAACGATTTGGTTTTGTGAAACATGTTGAAAAGTATGTGGACATTTTAATCTCATTTTGCCAAGCGTCTTTGGTTTTATGCAGTAACTGTTAGCTTTTTGACATTTAACAATCAAAAGAAAAACAATCCATTAAAAGAATCATGACATTACAAGTTATCAACATGTGGAAATCTATGTGGATATCAAAAATATGATCAGGGTAATCTTGTGTTGTCCCGCGTGGTCACTTCAGGCATCCAGATGTTTAGCAATGCCGTTTTTGGGTATGTGGTCATTGCGCAGTTAAGCCCAAAAACTTTCCCGAGAACAACTATCTTGTCACTGCCGGACACTGACCTTTGTATTATGGAATTTGGCTCAAAATATCTCTCCCAGAAGCTGCCATTACCCATTGAAGAAAACCTTGTTGCCCTCATTGAAACCACGTCCCACAAAAGTAATATCTTGCCAGAATTTGACACTGCCAGCACGTTGTCGGTGACCGGCACCAGGACACCAAAGCCCTGGCATGCTGCATTTTCAAGTTGCCCTGTTGAGCAGGACAGCCTGCTCATGAGTCCGCCAGAGAGCACCATCAGATACTTCGAATCCTGAGTAAAAGAGAACTCCGGGGTTTTTGCCTGGACTGTCTTTATTATTGAGCCTTTTTTAAGGTCGAACAATTTCACCTGTCCAGAAAGGTGGCATGCCATGTATTTTTCATCCCACGAAACAATAACATCATTTCTATCAATGTTCTGGCCAATATTTATTCTTTTGTCCGGATTGTCTCTGTCCACAAAATAGTTTCCTGAAATCATATATCTGGGGTTCCTGTCAAGGGTTCCCGGACGCCTTGTCTTTTCATTTATGAGGGTGGGGTAGCTTATGCTGGCAAGGTCCTGACCTATGATGTCCATCGAGGAGTATCCCGGAAAAGTCAGGATAACGTCGCTGGCCAGTACGGACCCTGATTTGTCCATTGGCAAGGAAGAAACGGTTGCGCCATAAGTCGGGTGGTTTGAAAACACAAGCCCGTATGGTGGTATTTTTTCATTGCCGGTCAGATATGTGGCTATTGTGTTAGCGCTTGCAGTCAGTGGTGTGGAACCCAAAAAAAGTGGCGGTATTGCCTTGTCAATGGCTTCGCCATCCGGAATGCATATGTATATTTGTGCACCAGGGGCAGAATCATTGTCCACCTGCGAATCAAAAGAAATGTCTTTGGACTCAAAGGAATATGTTATCTGGGTGTCATCGGTTATGACGACTTCCCTTTTCACCATCCTGTGTCCTTCCATGGCCAGTCTTATCTTCTTTGTCCCGGTTTCGATCTGGCCCTCCCATGGCGTTCTTCCATAATATTCTTCATCAATGTATAGCTCTGCACCTTGCGGCTGGGAGGCAATCTTGAGGTTCACCCTTTTCTTCTGGAGATCAAAATAGACATTCGGGTCAGTGTCAAAATCTACTTCCTGCTCTTTTGTTGCAAAACCGGGCAAAACTGCTTTCACCACATGCTTTCCCTTAAATTCCCTTTTCAGTTGCAAAGGGGTAAGGCCAAGAAATTCTTCATCAATGTATATTCTGGCCTGGTCTGGATACGAGAGGACCGTTGTCCCTCCAGTGAACCTGGCAAGCCTGTAGTTTATGGTCTGGTTGTTTTCACTGACTGTGGCAACAGATTTCAAGGGCGCGTAACCGGGGAATGTAAGTCCGATCTCGACGTCACCCTTTTTTAGCCTCGTCACCAGCGGCGTGTTCCCCTTGACTACGCCATCCAGCGTGACCTCCGCACCCTCCGGTTCGGATGTTATCCTTACCTTCAATATGTCGCTTTTTGGTATGTTGAGCGCCACCAGCAAAAAAATGCCCACAATGATTACAGATGCGAGTGTTATTGTAAAATACCTGAACCGTGGGTTTCTCGAAGAAAACCTCTGGATGCCCTTTATTTTCTCGCCATCAGATATCAAAGTTGGCCTGTCATTCATTTGGCAATGACTTCACATATCCTTTCCAGGTCTTCTTTTCCATAATACTCAATTTCTATCTTATCTTTTAAGACCCTCACCTTGGTTCCCAGGGTCTCCCTGAGAGCAGTTTCTGCGAGAACAACTTCATGGGTCTTCTCTTCTTCCCGCGGTTGGGTTTTCTTTGCCGGGGTTTCTTCCTGTATTTTCTTTACGGCCTTCTCTGTTTCCCTTACAGACATCTGGCTGGTAATGATTCTTTGCATCATGCCCAGCATGAGTCCTTCATCCTTGAGCGGGAGGAGTGTTCTTCCGTGGCCCTCTGATATTGTCCCCTTGAGTATTGCGTCCTGGACAATTCCAGGAAGATCAAGAAGTCTCAAAAGATTTGCGACATAAGGCCTGCTCTTTTTGATGCCGTCTGCGATCGACTCCTGTGTGTAGCCAAATTCCTCGCGGAGCCTCTTCATGGCCCTGGCTATGTCTATAGGATTGAGATCTTCCCTCTGGATGTTTTCCACGAGGGCAAACTCTGCCGCATCAATGTCAGATATCTCCCTTATGACAACGGGGATTTTCTCAAAACCGGCAAGTCTTGCTGCCCTGAGCCTTCTTTCGCCAGCAATGAGTTCAAAACCGTTCCTGACCCTCCTGACGACAATCGGCTGTATTACGCCAGACTTCCTTATCGACTGCGCCAGCTCCTGCAGTGCCGCTTCGTCAAGCGCGGTCCTCGGCTGGTATGGGGAATAAGTGATTGCGTCGGTTGGCAACTCGACAACACCGCTTGATACCTCTTCGCTAGGGAGCAAGGCCCCTAAACCTTTTCCCAGTCCGAACTTACCTGCCACCTTTGAGCACCTCCTCGGCCAGTTGTTCATATGATGATGCCCCTTTTGAGGTAGGGTCATAGACTGAGATTGGCTGGCCATAGGAAGGGGCTTCGGATACTCTGACATTCCTTGGGATTACTGACTGGAAAAGCTGGTCACC
>JAAYUI010000039.1 GCA_012517765.1 Caldisericales bacterium
CGTGACCAGCTCAGGCAGGGACGTGACCAGCGCAACCAGGGTCGTGCCGACGAAGCCGGCGCCCAGTCCGGTCATCTCGGCAATCTCGGCGCTGCTGCTCACCAACTCCGGCGTCACCAGGACGAGGACGCCGGCGGCCGCGAGGAAACCGGCCAGCGCGAGCGGCAGGCGGGGCACGCCCTCCAGCTCCGCCTCAGCGGCGGGCTCGGCGGCCGCCGCTGAGTTGGCCGAACGGATCTGCTGTACGCCTGCGACATAGATGCCGAGCAGCACCAGGCTGTCCGCGCCGACCCAACCGATGCTCACATCGATATCGGCCAGGATGAAGAAAGCGGCCGTCCCGATCAGCAGGGTTGCCAGGCTGGCGGTGAGCGCGTGATGCGTCGCAACCCGGCGGAGGATGCGCTCCTGCCGGAAGAGCATGTCCAGGACGGCCAGCATGAACATGTTGAACATGTTGCTGCCCAGCATGTTGCCGGCGGCCAGGTTCGGCACCCCCTGGCGCAGCGAGCTGATGGTGGTCAGCAGTTCCGGCAGAGAGGTGGCGCCGGCCAGCAGGAGCGTGCCGACGAACATGCCGCCGAGCCTCGTGCGCACCGCGATGGCATCGCCGAACCGTGCCAGTTGTGTCGCCGCGAGGACGATCACCGCCGCGCTGCCGATGAAGATCAGCCAGACCATGCGCCCTCCTCACCCTCAGGCGCAGCCAGCAGAATTGGTTCACCGACGCGCGGGATAATGAGCGCTCCGCGCTCAAATATCGGCCAATAATTGCTGACATACCGCAGATACTCGCGGCGGTATTCATCACCATAGACAAAGCAGCAATCCAGGTCACGAGCGGCCATTTCGCGGCACACCCTGTCAACGCGCTGGGCAAATTCTTCAGCCGGAATAATCGGTCTGTTAAAAACCATGACATCCTCCCTGATATACGCGGTATCCGAAAAGGCAGCTAGTGCAGCAAAAGTCCAACCAAATAGCTCAGGATATTCGCGGTAAGGCTGATAAGCAGAGCCCTGCCGAATTTCTCCCTGGCGATCAAGGTATACAGCAGCGCTTCGATGAAGACAGCGACAAACTCACCAATTGCCAGCAGCACCAGGCCGGGCACAGGACCTCCGACCAGATAACCGATACCCGCCAACAACCAGACGAAGGGAATGCTGAGTATGTTGCCAAGGACGGCTGCTAATATTAAGGGCTGCCAACGGCGTCGCTGCCACAAAGCATACCCGAGCACAACGGCGATCTCCAAAACAAGGCTCAAGGCCATTGCAGCCACCATCAATCCTAACGACCAGGTCCTTTCAAAAGGGGTACCTCTTCGCTCGGACAAAAGAGCGGTGCCATCCTCTAGCAGGTCGAGGGTGAGGGTGGAGAACAAACCGCTGCGCTCAGCCGCATTACTGACCCAGAGCCTGCCCTCAGAAGCCGAGTAGACAACCAGCCTGAACCGGCCAGGCAGGTTCCCAGTGATACTCAGTATGCCATCGCGGTTGACCACATGATGCGGATAGCTGGGCGGCACCCAGGTACATCCCGAAGGATCTTTCAAGTCGAGTTTATCCAGACCGGGGATTTGGTTCTCGTTTTCGTTGCCGCCATGCCAGTTTTCATCGCAAGCCAGCAGTTCAAAACGCCAGTCTTTACCCGATACCGGTTTGCCATCGCTTTGCAGCCATATGCGCATGCTCGGCTTCGGACCGGCATCCGCAAGCGTGCTGCCCGGCAGAAGCAGGCACAGGAGTATGGCCAGCAGAAGCAGCCCACAGCGCCGTTTGAGTAACTTGCTCATCATCCCTGGTAGCGGTACCTGGCGACCAGGTCCCAATCAGGCTCGATACCCAGCCCGGGAGTCTCGGGGAGCGTGATATAGCCGTCCCGTGCCCGCGGTTCGCCCTGGTAAAGGCTCCAGAACAGCTCATTGCCATCCGGGATTCCGTCAGGAGGCGGGAAATACTCGGCTATCGGCGAGTTCATGTGCGAAATAATCAAGTGATAGTTGTGCATCTGCCCGGCATGCGGCAGCACCGGTAAGTTTTGCTACAAAAAGGCTGTCATCTTTATCCATTACGGATTTTAGATCGTCTCTAATTTCGGGGCATTTTTTATTACTTTTAAAAAACCA
>JAAYUI010000211.1 GCA_012517765.1 Caldisericales bacterium
GAATGTCCCGGGTACCAGTCTGGCGAACATAGACCAGCACTTTTCGCCCTTGCTGCTTTTCTACCTTACAAAAGTCAGCCAGCCAGTTCTCTTTCGGCAGCCATTTATGACCATTCGGATTGATTGCCGGCAACTCCATCAACGGTACTTTCCGCACGGTTTTACCATCGCCATCATCCACCGCATCAACCACCACAACCTCATCCCGAAAAGCAGAATTCGGTCGGGCTAGAGTCCATTGAAGCCAGGTAGATAGGTAGCGACTGGATTGGATAGCCAGTTGTTTCAAACTGCTGTCCATGCTGTGATACTGCTGTCCCTGGTCATCAAGCATATCCAGAGCAACCACTTCTTCCTTATACGATGGTAGAGCCAGGTTCAGATCCTTCAGGCTCAGGAATATGGTGGTATCCAATAACCGACTCATAATGGCCGGGCTGACACCCGGCTGTTCTTTCGCCTGATTTCGGTAGCGGCGGTTACCGGTGTACACGCCATCTTCATCGGCGTCTTCATTTCGCCTCCGTCTTCGGGTAGTTTCAAGCACTCCATACAACCGCGCCCAGCGTTTCTCATCATGGAAAGCAAAATCACGACGGACACCATGGTTCAAGCGATGCAGCAGCCAGAAGATTGAGGTGCTTTTGCCACCAAAGAATGTCCCGGTGAGCGTCAGCGTCCACTTCACCGCTGTTACCAGTTGATGGAACGCGACACCTCGATCTGACGACTTGGATTTGAACTGATGGACCTCATCGGCTATCAGAAGCTTGAAAGCGCCCTTAGCATGTTTGGTAATGTACTCCGAAATGCTATGTCGCCTCGCCCCGTTGAACTCAAACAGAGGTGTCCCACATGGACGCGTGCCCCATACCGAGTCACCGTTGGTATCAAGTTTCGTCCTCCCGTCTGCATCCAACTCCCAGCCAGGGATTCGATTGTGACAGAATTGGCGTTTTTCTGCCAGTTCAGAGGCATCGGTCATCGGAACCACAAATCCGTCCTTTTCGACCATCACGACCTTACCACAACCAGGACAAGCACAGGCATCCACAATCTTTCCAGTCAGTGGGTCTCTCGCTTTCCTGGTGATAACTGCCGGCTGCCATCCTGCCCCGAACTTGGCAGAGGTGTGTGCTACTACTGCCACCCATTTGGGCTTTGAACCTCCTTTCTTTTGAGTAGTATCACAGGCTGCTTTATATTGATCCAGGAATTCACGGACATCGTTCACATCATAAACTTCGTCACTATTCCGACCAATGCGCCGTAGTTCTCGTGCATGTGCGCCTGGGATCACCTCCTCGATTTCGCGGATCCATTTTGGTACAAGGTGTGGAGGACAAAGCACGATTGCCGGGTAAGCATCCAGCAGCTCGATCACGCCAGTCGATATTGTCGTCTTTCCAGTCCCCATTTCGGCCTGGCAGTTGGCCACGCCATTTTTACGAATTGAACGAGCCAACGCCGCTGCTGCATGTCTTTGGGCAGGAAGCAAACCAGCACGTTCTTGTCCGGGAAGGGCTTTTCGTTGCGTACCAAGCCTATCGAGGACTGCAATTTCATTTACGGTCGGGTCCAGATTGTAAATGGGTTTATAGGTTTCCAGTACATGCGCAGCGATCTTCTCGCCGTGAACTTTCATGAACTCTGAAA
>JAAYUI010000098.1 GCA_012517765.1 Caldisericales bacterium
CCTCCTTGGAAGGGCGGACAGCTCAATATAATCGACATTAACTACCAAGGAGGCAATATCATGAAAAAACTACTCATTGCACTTGTACTCGTTTTGGCTTTAGCCATTCCGGCTTTGGCCAATCCCTTTGTCGATGTGCCCTTGAATGACTGGGCATACGATGCCGTTCAGACTCTGGCAGCCAAAGGCTGTGTCATCGGATATCCCGATGGGACCTTTGGTGGCAATCGGGCTTTGACCCGATATGAATTTGCTCAAGCCGTAGCTCGTTGCTTGGCCTATATGGAACAATACGTTGACGAAGCTGGTTTAGCCACTCAAGACGACATTGCCATGCTCGAAAAGCTAATCCAGGAATTTGCTGATGAACTAAAGAACCTCGGTGTCACCGTTGAAGACCTCAAAAGAGCTCTGGGTGAAAACAGCCAGGCGATCAAAGCTTTGGAAGACCGAGTCGCTCTTCTGGAAAAATACGCTGAACCAGTGAAAGTGACTGGTGATTTCACTGCTACTTACACTGCTTACTTTCCAACCGATACTGACAAAACCGATGCTGCCTGGGAAGATGAAACCAATCTCTACATCGCCGCCACCATCAATGACTACACCACTGCCGGCATCACCTTAAGTGCTGTCAATTCACTCGGCTATGGCGATGCTCCAGCGGTCACAGCTGATAACTTCTGGTTGATCTACCAGAAAGACGAGTGGTTCATTCAGGCAGGTGAAATTCGTCAGAACAAGCTCGGTCTCGGTTTGGTGCTCGGTGATTACCAACCAGACGATCCTGATGATGATCGGGATTATGACCTCGATTATGAAGGATTCTATGTCACCTATACTCCCGAAGAAAGCGATGTGTTGTGGAAAGCCTTGGGAGACCTCAACGAGTTCTATGCCGTTCGTGCTGAATGGGAACAGGTTGGGGTGATGGCCACCTGGATGCCAGAAGGCACCGAGTTCTATAACGTGGATAGCGATCTCGTCGTCAGTGCTGATGCTTGGACTGACTTTGATGAATCCGATGTCAAGCTCACCGTGGAAGGTGCCTATGCCGCCCTCTCGGGTGCTTACGGTGTAGCTGGAGAAGTTGAAATCAAAGCCTCAGAAGATGCCACCATCACTCTTGATGGTCACTACATCACTGATGGGTTCACTCCGGCTGATGCCACCACCACGACCACCAGTGCTTTTGATGATGATGAAATGGGTTTTGGTGTGGCTGGTAGCTTTATTCTCTCAGGAGATGAAGAAGGCGATGACAGCTGGACCTTGGATCTGTCCTACAACTGGGCAGCCGCTATTTCAACTGGCGACATGGTCACCAACGAAGTAGAAGGAACTGTGACCTATGTGCCCTTTGAAGCAGCCAAGGGTGAGACTGGAGTCATTCACGGTCTGTATAACTTGATGGATAGCAGCTTCAAGGTCTATGGTGCCTACTTGAATTATCCACTCGATCTTGACAGTGAAAACAATGAAGCCTACGTTAGTGTGAGAGGCCAGTATGATTCAGCCAATGCTGAAATCACTGCAGTGGGTGCTTTGGCGTATGAATGGATCGAAGAAAAGACCACCCTCACCGTGGAAGGTCGTTACGACAGCGTCACTCCAGCTGGTGTCCAGCCCTGGAGCGCGATGGCTGAAGTGGCCTGGGAAATGGCTGACAAAACCAATCTGACCTTGTCTTACGAGATCGGGACTTGGGAAGA
>JAAYUI010000077.1 GCA_012517765.1 Caldisericales bacterium
AAGTCTTTGATTTTCTTGGCTTTGTCTTCGGGAAGAACTTGGGCAAAAACCAGGTTAATATCTAATTCCTTGGCCACGGTTTCGGCAACCACCTCGGAATCTCCGGTTAACATCGCTGGTTGAATACCCAACTGGTGTAGAGGGTGAATAGCCTCGACCGATTCGGGACGAATGGCGTCAGCTATGGCAAGTACCGCGAGAACTTTTTCACCTTCAACTAAATAAATGGCCGTTTGACCAGATTCACCGAAACGATGAGCTGCATCATTGAATTCTTTTGGAATGGTAAAATTTTCACTCTTTAAGAGAGACGGTCCTCCAACCTGAAGGTCTCGACCTTCTACGTGAGCTTGTACCCCCTGTCCTGGAATGGCTCGAAAGTTTTGGGAACGAGGTATTTCAACCCCAATTGCTTCGGCACTTTTTTGAAGAGCTCTGGCTATGGGGTGTTCGGAATCTCTCTCGACCGCTGCCGCTAGACGCAGAGCTTCTTCGTTGCCTATACTTTTATCGGTTACGGTTTGGACTACCCGATGTTCACCCATTGTTAAAGTACCGGTTTTGTCGAATACCACAATGTCAAGATTTCTGGCTTCTTCTAATCCTCGACGGTTACGAACCAAAAGACCGTTGCGGGCCCCCAGAGTTGTGGAAATGGCGATCACCAGTGGAATCGCTAATCCCAGAGCATGGGGACAGGCAATAACCAACACGGTTACCACGCGAGTAATCGTAAAATCGAGGCTGGCTCCAGAGAGTAGCCAGCCAATGAGGGTGATTAAACCTGATCCAATTGCCACCAAAGTGAGATAAAAAGCTGCCCGATCAGCTAACGCCTGAGCACGAGAACGGGAAGATTGCGCTTGTTCAACAAGCCGCATGATTCCAGCAAGCGTTGTCTTTTCTCCAATTCCAACAACCTTCACCCGAAGAGAGCCTTCACCGTTTACCGTACCGGCGATAACCTTATCGCCTTCCTTTTTTCCGACCGGTTTCGATTCACCGGTAATCATGGCTTCATTGACTGAGCTCTTGCCGCTGTGTACTATTCCGTCGGCGGGAATGCTCGCTCCAGGACGAATTAATATGAAGTCTCCTTCTTGCAATTGTTCAACTGGTACTTCTTTCGTTGATTCATCATCAGTGAGAAGAACCGCGGTATCCGGTAAGAGTTTGGCTAATTCTTGGAGTGCCCCCTGAGCTTGAGAGATTGACCTCATTTCGATCCAGTGACCGAGTAGCATAATCGTGACCAAAGTTGCCAACTCCCACCAGAGAGTATGCCCTTTCAAACCCAACATCACCGCTATACTGTAAAAAAACGCAACATTGAGAGCCAGCGCAATAAGGGTCATCATTCCCGGGGTCTTCCTTGAGAGCTCACCAAATGCTCCCAGGAGGAACACCCAGCCGCCATAGATAAAGACGATGGTTCCAAAAAGAGCAGGAATAAAAGTGGAACCAGGAAAAGGGGGTAAGCGATATCCAAACCAGCGTTGAATCATCGGTTCCCATATTAAAGCTGGAATGGTTAAAACCAGACACACCCAGAACTTTGTGCGAAAGGCTTCAACGCTATGACCGGCATGTCGGTCGTGCCCTGCATTGTGCGACTGAGTAGTGTGTTTTAGTTTATGAGTATTTGAGGTTTTGGCTGATGAATGATGATGTTTGTGACTCATGAAAATTTCATCTCCAATTGCTCTCAGCATGAGACGACTTATTCAGTTTTTTTATATAACTATTCACATCTGTCCAAAATAGCTTTTTTATCATTGAAAGGGGAGTACCAATCGGGTAAATTGGTAAGTGTAAGTTAACAAAAAACCCGAAAGGTGGTCTCCCCTATGAATAAGTGTAGCAGCATTTTTGGTCAGA
>JAAYUI010000230.1 GCA_012517765.1 Caldisericales bacterium
AATCTGACAGCTGAGAATTTCGTAGAGCCTTCTTCATTCAATCCAGTCACGATCATTTCAGCGATTCGTTTTGTTGAACCCATGACATTTGGAGGATTGTTAGCTTTATCTGTCGATACCATGACGAAGTTTTTCACTCTTGCTGCTTTAGCTGCTTCTGCTACATTTTTTGTACCGAAAATATTGTTTTTGACTGCTTCTTTTGGATTATATTCCATCAGTGGTACATGTTTATGAGCAGCTGCATGGTAGACGATATCTGGATGATATTGTTCCATGATCTCATTGATTTTCTCGCGATCTTGGATATCTGCGATGATCGGTACGATTTCTGTAGGACAATTTTGATGATGCGTGCGTAACTCACGGTCAATCAAGTAGATCGAGTTCTCCCCATGTCCTAAAAGCAATAGCTTTGCAGGATTGAATTGAATGATTTTCCGACAGATTTCTGAACCGATCGATCCTCCTGCGCCGGTGACAAGAATGACTTTGTCTGTGATCTGATCTTTGATGGATTCAATATCCAGCTTTACCTCATCTCTTCCCAGTAAATCCACTACGTCAATTGTTTTTAATTTTGATACGCTAATTTTTCCTGAAGCAAGTTCTTCTATAGAAGGCATCGTGTTGACTTTCACACGAGCGGATTCGACTAACTCGAAGATTCTTCGTAATTTTTTTCGGCTCTATAATTTCTGTAGTGGGTAAATCCACCATGGAGATTATGGAGCCTTTTTGAGTATAGAAAAAAAGTCCCATATGACCTATAATGAAAAGCGACTAAACTCACATTAGAAAGGGTTCATATGGAA
Source organism: Caldisericales bacterium (assembly GCA_012517765.1). Lineage (GTDB taxonomy): Bacteria > Caldisericota > Caldisericia > JAAYUI01 > JAAYUI01 > JAAYUI01. The sequence continues at coordinate 816 of JAAYUI010000230.1, forward strand.
CAACTAAATCTTATCACAAATTTTCTCAGAATTAAAGACAAAAATATCACTATCACTGATGAATATGATATGGGGACTCACTTAGAACTCCACGGTCACTTGGACTACACAGCCCCTAAATGCCCAAAATGCAAGGGACAAATGGCTAAGTACGACTACCAGAAAACTTCTAAAATCCCCTACCTAGAAACTGCTGGCTACCCTTTACTTATCCGTCTTCGAAAGCGTCGGTTCAAGTGTAAAGAATGTGGGAAAATGGCGGTCGCTGAAACTCCTCTTGTCAAGAAAAACCACCAAATCTCTGTCGCTGTTAACCAGAAGATCGCTCAATTACTCATTGAAAATCAAGCAATGCAACATATTGCACACAGGCTATCAATTTCAACATCGTCAGTTATGAGAAAGCTCAATGAGTTCAAGTTTGAAACGGATTGGAATACCCTACCTGAGGTGATGAGTTGGGACGAGTATGCCTTCAAGAAGGGGAAAATGAGCTTCATCGCTCAAGATTTCGACTCCCTAAATGTCATCGCCATTCTGGACGGAAGAACTCAAGCAACCATCCGAAACCACTTTCTTCGCTATCCTAGAAAGGTTAGAAATCGGGTCAAAGTGATTACCATGGATATGTTTAGTCCCTATTATCAACTTGCTAAACAACTTTTTCCGAATGCAAAAATTGTACTCGACCGCTTTCATATCGTGCAACACCTTAGTCGTGCTATGAACCGTGTCCGTATTCAAATTATGAATCAATTCAACAGAAAATCGCAGGAATACCGTGCCTTGAAACGTTACTGGTTTATCGCCCTATGTTTCGAATGCAATTGACCAACAAGGAAATCCTAGAAAAACTCCTGTCTTTCTCCGAGGAACTACGACAGCACTATGAACTCTATCAACTACTCTTATTCCATTTCCAGGAGAAGAACT
>JAAYUI010000174.1 GCA_012517765.1 Caldisericales bacterium
CCTATACAGGGGTGTTTGGCAGAATCACGCCACCGCGACCGGCGCCCCGGAGATCTTCGGTCCCGCCGTGCTCGTCCTCGTCCTCTGCTCGCAACTCCGCCGCGAGCCTTTCGATCTCTTGCAGTGAGAGACCATAGCCAGGAGTGCCCTCGATCAGGCTCCTGACGAGCTGCTTTCTCAGGTCGCTGGCGAAGGCCTGAGGGGTATCGTACAGCCGCCAGTCCGTGTGTAGCTGGCGCACAAAGGCGCTCAGAGCCGGGCTGGGCGTGGCCGCCCTGTTGCGATAGCTGAACGCCCTTATGCCATGCTCCCGCGCAGCCACATACTCGACGCCGATGGGCGCTGTGATATCGCGGCCCACGAGCAGCACGTAAAAGTCTGCGCTCTCCAGGGCGGCCCAGTCGGGATCCATCTTGTCGTGGGCAGGGGGCGTGCGCTTGATCTGCCAGCGCACGGAGGGGGTCAGCTGCGCCAGCACCTGCCCGAGCAGTTCACACTCGGGATCCATCTCTGGACTGGCACTCACATACAGGCTCAACTCGCGCACAGCGGATCTCTCCTGGTTGATCTTGGTAATGGCGGATCAGCGCCGCAAGCCGATTATACGCCCGGGGTGCTCTCTGTCAACGCTTCTGTCTTGCTGGAACGAGGCTCGTGCGTGGTGGCTACTCGCCGGCCACGATGCAGACGAATCCGGGCAGCGGGGGTCTGGCGTGTCTAGTGCAGTATCTTGCCTAGGAACTCGCGGGTGCGCTCGTGTCTGGGGGCCCGGAACAGCTCGTCTGGCGTGGTGTCCTCGATGATGTTTCCCTCATCCATAAAGATCACTCGATCGGCGGCGTTACGGGCAAAGCCCATCTCGTGCGAGACCACCACCATCGTCATGCCATCCTGCGCGAGCTGGAGCATCACATCCAGCACCTCTTTGATCATCTCCGGGTCCAGCGCCGAGGTAGGCTCATCAAACAGCATGATCTTGGGCTGCATCGCCAGGGCGCGGGCGATCGCTACGCGCTGCTGCTGCCCACCGGAGAGCTGGAGCGGGTAGGCATCAGCCTTTTCCGGGATGCCGACTTTGACGAGGAGCTCCTCTGCGATCTCCTGCGCCTCCTGCCGCGAACGCTTGCGCACGATGCGCTGAGCCATCATCACGTTCTCGAGCACACTGAGGTGTGGAAACAGATTGAACTGCTGGAATACCATACCGATCTCGGTGCGCACCTCGTTCAGGTTGCGAGTCTGTGAAAGCGAGATCCCGTCGATGATCACCTCACCCGAGTCGGGCACCTCCAGATAGTTGAGGCAACGCAGCATCGTGGACTTGCCCGATCCGCTGGGCCCGATCACCACCGCGACCTGCCCCTGCGGCACATCCATCGAGACGTCGTTCAGAGCTACCAGCTTGCCGTGATAAAAGGACTTGCGCAGGTGACGGATCTGGATGATGGGCGCTGCGCTGTTGTTGGTTTGTGTTGCGGTATCCATGATCATGCTCCCGATCAGCGCTCAAATCGCGTCTTGGCCTCGACAAACTCGACGATCCGAGACGAGACCAGTGTCAGGACCAGGTAACAGAGGGCCACCATGATCCAGGTATCGAAACTGAGAAAGGTGCGGGCCATGTATTCGCGGCCGCGCCGGGTCAGGTCGGAGACGGCCAGCACGGACACGAGTGACGAGTCCTTGATCAGGGCGACGAACTCGTTGCCGATGGGCGGAAGAATCACCCGCACGGCCTGGGGCAGAACGACATAGC
>JAAYUI010000025.1 GCA_012517765.1 Caldisericales bacterium
AAGTTTTTGTTCATCTTGAGGATCTTCTACCATATTACCAAAATTAGCACAAATGGCATTTTTTGTCAATTTAAAAACCTCCTTCACACAAAATACAACAAAACAAGTTTATTTTGTACTTGCTAAATATATAATGCCGTTCTCTTTTTAGGAATAGATATAATACCTGCAATAAAAAGAGGGGATTCAAAAAGACATTTAGTTATTCTTTTTCATCTCCAAATAAATCAACTCAAGAACTCCAACAAAGAAAATAAACGATCCGTATGATGCAGCAAAAGCAATCAAGGTCGTGTCGATACTTGTTTGCTCAAAGCCATCAAATAACGGATAGATCTGGAACAGGTCAAACGCAATGGTAACAAATCCACAAACGAGTCTAATAAACCATCTCCTGGAATAAAGCGGCACGTGGCCTTGTTCGATTTTTACATTAAAAATTAGCCTATACAAATAGTAGATGGTAAGATAAATTGCGATCAAAAGGACGACAGAAATGACGTTTTTAAGGCTTATGTGGGATGTCGGTTTGAAGATAAAAAAATAAGCAATTACAAGTGCTAGTGTCAAAAATATCGAGAAAACATATTGAAAGATTTTTTTCTTCCCCATGTTTTTATTATATAAAAATTCTCTTTTTATAAAATAGCAGGCATAAGACCCATAATGAAGAGGAAGCAATTTGCGGACTCACGGTCCAACCATGTTTTTGTGTTGGACCGTGAGGAATTATCTAGAGCTTTAATTTCTCACCTTAACTAACATCATTTCTTTCAAGAAACTCCTCAAACCTAATTCCATACTCAACTCCGGCCAAAAAATAATCTAAGTGTACTGTAACCTCTCTTGTTGATTTTATGTATTCAAAATATTTATTTGCAATTTCCTTTTGATCGATACCATCCATATCGCCTATGACTAATTTTACCTTTTTTACAAGCATGATCGATTTCGCTAGAGCAAATCCAATTTCAAATGAATCCCTAAGTTCTTGGAGATCGATTTGATCTCTTCCTTCAGAGTTCTCATCATACATCAAATTATAAATCCTTTTTGATTCATCACTAATCCCACCAATAATGCTCCAATTTGTATTTCTAATATTTACAATATACATCATTCTTTGAGCTAATAGCTTATGGTAGTAAATACCAACAATAACATTTTTACAAAAAAGCATGTATCTTATAACATTCATGACGTCTGGATCTAAATCTTCTATATAAAACCCACTGGTTATGTATTTCTTTTCTTCCTCATTCTTGTAATATTTTTCGATAAAGTTTTTAAAAGGATCAATAAGATACTCAATTCTTTTTATGTATTTCTGTGTTTCTGCGTTTTCCTTGTCATCAGCTGCAATGTTAATCATATAAGTAAAAATTTTGTGTAAATCCATAACAAATGATGCTGTCACATTTTGTAACAACTTCAGGAATTGTTCATTTGTGTCTATGGCTGGTTCTAAAATCATTAAATTATTGAAAGCCTTAAATTGTAAATTGTTTGTTCTGAAAAATGAATAATCGTATATAAGTTTGAAATTTAAAAGATTCATCAAATCAAACCACCTGTTGAAATGCTGTACACATATCTCATTATTTAGGTTCGTTCTATATTCATGAATTGTTCCAAAACCAGGTTCTCCATCAGGATCTTGCATAAAGCTAAATAATATATCTTTGAAACCTATATCTAATACCCAATGATTGATTGCATCATACATTTTTGGCAACATTTGTTCATTAGAATGATTTATACGCACACGAATTATTCTTATTACTAAATCGCTGTAAACAGTTACAAATTCAATATACTTCAAATATTGATTGTAATTATTCTCCAGATCTATTTGCGGTAGGTTAGGTTTGATGTAATATATATCTATTGAACCAAGAATGTTCATCAACAGTTTATCATTGAATATATCATTTTTCATTTTTGATGTCATGATCGAACAATCACTCTTAAACTGGCGAAGAAATTTATCGAAAAATACTTTAAGGGAATCAATTTCTAAATAATTTTTATTCGGATCAAATAATATAAATAAAGATAACGAAATTGTATCTAATTCGTTTTGAGAAGAAGAAAGAAGGAGTGATACAATAGAATAATCTATACTAGAATTTTGATCCAAATCAGATTTTATATTATCTCTAGTGGCTTCTTTGTTATTAAAGATATCGCATCTAATAAGAAGCACAGGATTTAAATACATTGGCCCACGCACAAACAAAAAATAAATAAGATTGCCCACCGAATATATAGCCGTTCCAACAACAAGAGCTGCCATTAGAAACATTATCAATATGTTGGCTCTTGTTGTGTAAACAAAAAGAACGCCAAAAAGGGACGCAATGATCATCCCCAAACCTGGATAAACTGCTCCTAATAACGCAGTATCTCTGAACATAAGCCTTTTTGTTGGTTCAATTGCTGGGTTATCTGAGGGTCTGATGGCTGTAACAAGGGCATATATGGCCGTTAAAACGATGGCAATAATGGCACCCATTGTTTGGGCGGCCGAAGAGAAGAAGTAAAGAAAGGTATCTTTTGATTCAGAAAAATCTCCCCAAAATCCAAGCTCTCCCATTATCCAAGTTGAAAACGCAAGAACCGAAAGAAAGACAATAAAAGCGATTAGAACCGAGTTGTATTCTTTGTATTTTTCTATTTTCCCCATAAATAGGAGTCTAGCCAGGTTTGTGCTTATGGCAAGTGGCTGGTTTTTTTCTCCTAAGCCTTCTCCACTGGCTGTCTGATGACAGTCCTCAGCTTCGCAGGGTCGGCCTTCCTGGGATCGCCAAGGTATATCTCGTGGTGTTTGCCGCGTGGCTTCATTCCACTTTTGTCGATGAATTCGTGGAGCGCGGCTATTGTTGGTCCCTCGGCGGAATACGGCCCGATGTACATTATCTGGGCCGATGGGCCCTCTTTGAATGCCTCAAACCTTGCCTTCCCAAGCGACGGGTTGGGCTTCTTCTTTTTCACCTCGGAGAGCGCCGACTCATAATGCTCCCTTGTGATGAAATCCGGTTGCATGATCATGGCTGTCCAGAGCCAGTTTGATTTGTTCCCTTCCAGAAAGTCGTCCATGTTTTCCGCCCACCACAGGCCCTCCAGCGCCATGACCGTGTAGTCTTTTTCCAGCACTTTTTTGGCCATGAACTTGAGGGTGTAGGAGAGCGAGTAGAGCACCTGCATGGCGTTCTGGTATTCCTCAGACGTGTTCGGGTCGCCCTTTCCGTCCACCATGATGAAGTTGAATTGCGGAACTTCCACCATCACCGGTGTTTTCGGCGGGTTGTAGAGGCCCGCAAGCTGCTTTTTGAGGTCGATTTTTTCCACTGGTTGTGCTCCTTCCCAAGCCAACAGCAATTGTTGTTTTCAGGATTATATGCGCCTGAGAACAACATGGCAATAACCGCCCAAAATTCTACTTCTCCGGATACCTCTTTATGAACCAGGTTTTTACTACCTGGGTGAGCACAATATAGCACACCAGCATTGCAAAAACGATTGGCCAGTAGAGCGGCGGCAGGCCAACAAGGCCAAGGGTCCCAGCGAGCGCTGAGTATGGGAGGTATATGCCCGTCAGCGCAATGACAATCGAGGTAATCGTGAGTGGCAGGCTGGCCCTGCTTTGCAGGAATGGCACCTTGTTGGTCCTTATGACATGTATGATGAGCGTCTGGGTCAAAAGCGACTCTACAAACCAGCCCGTTCTGAAGAGCTCCGGCTTCCCGAGTCCGCCAAAAATAAATATCATCACAAAAAATGTCAGATAGTCAAATATCGAGCTGATCGGCCCGATGAAGATGATGAATTGCCTGATGCTGCCTATGGTCCATTTCCTTGGCCTCTGGATCCATTCCTCGTCTACCCTGTCTGTTGGTATGGCTGTCTGCGAAAAATCGTAAAGAAGGTTGTTTGTGAGGATCTGGATGGGCAACAGCGGGAGGAAGGGAATGAAGAAGCTGGCGCCCAAGATGCTGAACATGTTTCCAAAATTGGACGAGGCGGCCATCTTTATGTATTTGATTATGTTTCCAAAAACCCTCCTGCCCTCGATGAGCCCATCTTTGAGCACAGTGAGGCTCTCGCCAAGCAGGATGATGTCCGAAGATTCCTTTGCAATGTCAACGGCAGTGTCCACCGATATTCCCACATCCGCAGCTTTGAGGGCCGGGGCATCGTTGATGCCATCGCCCATGAAGCCAACAACATGGCCTTTTTTCTTCAGGATTGTTATGATGCGCTCCTTGTGCGATGGGGCAAGTTTTGCAAACACATTTGCTTTTTCCACAACTTCCACGAGCTGGGACTCGCTCATCTCTTCAAGCTGGCTGCCAAGAACGATTGAGCCAGTTTCCAGCCCGACCTGGGAGCATATTTTCTTGCTTACGAGATCGTTGTCACCCGTGAGGATTTTTACGCTGACCCCGAGGTCTCTGAGGTCTTTTATGGCCTGCTTTGCCGTTACTTTTGGTGGATCAAGGAAAGTGAGGAAACCAAGGAGAGTCATTTCCTTTTCATCAGAAACGCAATAAACTTCCTGGCGTTTTGGCATTTCCCTGTACGCCAGTCCAAGTGCCCTGAAACCGTTTGAATTTGACCACTCGACAAGTTCTTTTGCCTTTTGCATGTGTTCCTGGCCAAGTTTTTCAACCACACCCTGGGTCTGGATCTGTGTGCACACAGAAAATATTTCTTCTACGGCACCCTTGCATATTATGATTTGCTTGCCTGAGACATCCTCAACTACAACCGACATTCGCCTTCTCACAAAATCAAAGGGTATCTCGTCAACTTTTTTGAAATTTTCCTTTACATGGAGCCTTTCCTCGATTTCGGTGTGCTCAAGCACGGCCTGGTCAAGCATGCTCTTGAGGCCAGTCTGGTGATAGCTGTTCAGAAAACCGTATTCGAGCACCTCGTCAGACTCTTCACCGTCAACATCAAGATGTTGCTCCAGCACGACCCTTCCCTGGGTTATTGTCCCAGTTTTGTCGGTACAAAGCACATCCATTGCGCCAAGGTTCTGGATTGAGCCAAGCTTTTTTACTATCACGTGTTTCCTGGACATCGAGATAGCACCATTTGAAAGATTGACAGTAACAATCATCGGAAGCATTTCCGGGGTCAGACCAACGGCAACCGATACCGAGAAAAGGAAAGCCTCCAGCCAGTTTCCCTTGCCAAAAAAATTGACCAGAAACACCAGGGGGACAAGGAACGCCATAAAGCCTATCATCAGCCATGTGATCTGTGATATTCCCTTGTCAAAATTGGTTTTCTGCTCTGACTGGGAAACACTCTTTGCAAGATTGCCAAAAAAGGTGTCAAAACCAGTCGTTGCAACCACAGCCAAAGCAGTCCCGCTTTCAATGTTTGTTCCCATAAAGCAAATATTGCTAAACTCAAGAGGATTTTTTGTTGAACCCTTTTCACTGGCAGGAAATTTTTCAACTGGCAGCGCCTCCCCTGTTAGTGTGGCCTGGTTCAAAAAAAGGTCTTTTGCCTGCAAAACTCTGACATCAGCCGGAACAATATCTCCGGCAGACAATTTGATAATATCACCGGGAACAAGATTGCTGAGTTTTATCTCCTCAGGTTTGCCTTCACGAATAACGGTTGAAGTAGTCTGGACCATTGCTTTAAGCGCTTCCACGGCTCTGTCTGCCTTGAGTTCCTGGAAAAATTTGAGGCTCACGCCAAGGATGACCATGATTATCATCATGTAGGCCGATTTCATGTCCTTAATGAACAGGGAGACAACTGAAAGGCCAAGAAGCAAAACTACAAGAGGATTGTAGAATGCTTTGAAAAGCTTTTTTACCCAGCTTTGTTTGCGTTCGACAACAGCTTCGTTGGGCCCATATTCCTTTAATCTGTCTCTGGCCTCATAGTTATGAAGACCAATCTCAATGTTTGAATCAAGGAGATCAAGAAGATCCAATGATTCAAGCGTTGCCGCCTGTGTTAGCCTTTCCAAAGCTTTTGGCGGCATCTGATAATTGTTTGCTGTTTTCTTGCCGATTGGAAGAACGAAGTTCGCCATCTTGACCTCACAGGTATGACAAAATATTTGGCCCTGGTTTGCACCAAGGCCAAAACCGTTGGATCAGATTGTGTTTGGAGTTCTTACTGATTCAGATTTTGTCTCTGAAACCTGGAAATGGTCTCCAAAATTCCTTCGCTTGTCGAATGAGCATCAGCAAAATGGCTCTTTGCTTCATTGTTGCAGTTCATCGCAACAATTGGCATTTGCCTGGTTGCCTTGATTGAGCGGAGTGCTCCTGCGAGCTCGTTGAATGAGCGCTCGTTGTCCCTGGAGTCAATTACCACAACGTCCGGCTGTGTGCTCTTGATGTTGCTGTAGGCCCTGAAGCTATCTTTAGTTTCCAGTCTGACATTCCAGCCGTTCATGGAAAGTTCCCCCTGGAGTCTTTTTGCTTCCTTTTCGTCCCAAAGCACAAGAAAAGCATTGCCTTTAGTTTTGTTGTGGAACGCGGTTCTTCCAAAAATAACCGAAAGGATCGGGTTTGTTACCCTGCGGTTTGTGGTGATGATTTCTTTCATGCTGCGCCTCCTTTGCCCATAGGCACCAAGGGGCGCGCAAAAACACCTACTTGGAGCTTACGGGCGGTTGTTTGCCACTAGGCAACGGGTTTGGGTTATTACTGTTGCTACCGTCCATAATTTTGAATTCTCCTTCTGCTCCTTCTTGGAGCAATACCAATTTAACACTCAAGATAACTTTGTCAACCAATGCTTTCGAGACAATTTAACCAAAAACCTTTTTGCAAAGATCATGCATTTTAGGGAGTTTTTACAATGTGGTTACCAGACGATTAGATTATCTCTTGGTCATGGTTATGCAGGAACAAACATCAGCACACAAACCGCACCCATAACAATTGTCACTTGTTATTTCAAGCTTTCCGTCTTTCATCTTTCTGGCTTTGAAATAGCAAACATCAACACATGCACCACAATCCGTGCACGAGTCCCTGTCTGTCTTTTCAATTGATGGTCCCTTGTCGCAAGCTTCACCGGGTTCAGCAAAATACGCGCAACAGCAGTCACAACAGAAACAGACTCCATCAGTTTCATCAATGACAGATTTTGTTTCCGGATCCCACTTCCTGAATGGTCTTGTGACAAGGTATTTTTCTTTAGCCAATTTAAAAAGCTTTTCAAGCTCTTCTTCATTCAGTTCTCTGACATTCTCTTCAGTCGAGCCGTATGGGCCTGTCCAGCAAAGACAAACGTCAACCGGTGATCTCTTGCACCCGCTCTCGTTACCTTTCCTGCATCCGCAGTCGGAAACCCAGTAATGCTTCTTGCTCCTGGCGATTTCTCTGGCCTCATCACGGGTGGTCACATAATGCATCGGTATGTTATTTTCAGCAGACATTTTTTTCCTCCAGCAGGCCCCAAAGGGCACACTCTATCATATTTGGTGTTGCAAAGGATGCCCTGAGAAGCGGCGAACCCTCGACAATGCTTTCAGGGTCATCTATAAACCCTATACCCCTGTCTTTGAGCTTCCTTACAATCTGGTCGATCTCTTCCACCATAAAGGCAATCCTCAAGGCGCCTGGTGGTGTGATTTTTTCAGCTTCCACCCTATAGAAGGCGATGAAAAAGTCTCTTGCGGGACTGGTAAACATTGCGTAATCCTGGTCAAGGGCATTGCATTCAAAGCCAAGTATGTCAGTAAAAAAACCGACTTCGGCCTCAAAATCGGAAACAAAATATTCACAGCACTGCTTCCAGCATGGCCCCCACCTGAAAGGGAAGCCATATTGAGGCTCCCTCCAGAGCTTTTTCCAGTCGGCCGTTGTCTGTGCAATCTTTGACACTTCAATCCTGCCAATACCATAAGCTCTGCACTTCTCTACAAAATCAGCCATGGCAACCTCACCTCGTTATTCGTCCGTGAAGCTGTTGAAATAAATGATGTTCCCGTCTGGATCAACAACTGTTGCTCCAACACTGCCATCCGTCTCCTGCGTAGCATCAGAAAACATCTCGACATTTTTTGCCTTCAGGCCATGCACAATTGATTTGACATTGCCGCCCAGAAAAGACATGAGGTTCGTCTCAAGATGGCCCTGGTAGAGGCCAAGCCTCAGATCACCACAGCGGAGAACAACCCACCCTTTGGCAGGTTCTCCATCCACTCTCTCAAAACCAAGCTTGTGGTAGAAATCCATTGACCTTGCAAGTTCCTTGACCTTCAAAGAAAGCTCGAATTCACCAAGAAAGTTTTCTTCCATGTTTCACCAGTGAAAATGATATCCGATTTTGGTAAAAATATAAACACCGGCTTTTTTGGTGCACAGTCCAAATTTTACAATCTACATTTTTTGAAAAACAGGCGTCTTTTAATCAGTCACCTATGATTTTTTTCATGTAGATCGCAAACTCGTTTCTCGAATCCAGATCATCATAATAGTGAAGATCTATTCCCTCGATGGAATATCCGCAATATTTGTAAAAATCTATTGCGTCCGCATTTGTGTTTTGGGCCTCGCAAACCATGATTCTCAGATTTGCCTGCCTGGCTTCTTTTTCAAGCTCATTCATCATTAGCGCCCCAATGCCCTGCCTCCTGTGGCCCTCCTTGACATGGAACTCCCAGATAAAAAGACTCCTGTTCCAGTCAAGATTTTCAGCAATAGCCATTCCCACAATCTCCCCATCCGCATAAGCACCGATGGAATACCCTGTTGGTACTATCCTCCTGTAATGATCAACCTCGCTGGTCAGAAACCATCTTTTTATATACAATTCACCAAGAGGGACAAGGTCGAGTTTGAAGACAATCTGGTTGTTTGTCTCCATTTTTTCAACGGTGTACTTCCTTGAAGAGGTGTAACCAACCAGAACGCTGTTCAGGTCGTCTTCACTGAACTTCTCCAGCTTTGCTATCTCCGGCATCAAGCCTTCTTTTCCTGGTCTGAAGCCTTTTGAGCACCTCAAACCAAACAACGCCCAGGAGCCCGGCGCACAGGCAGATTAGAACATCATTGGCGTGGAGTGTAGTAAAATTGAAAAGCTTTTGAAGGAACGGAACGTAAAGAACTAAACCGAGGAACGCAATGGTACCGGAGAACACCCACCAGAAGGCCTGATTTTTCGTCCTGATTGATTCTAGGATGGTTTTGTTCCATGACCTGTTGGCAGCTATCAGTGCAAGGTTTGAAATGACGAGCGTCGTGAAAGTGAGAGTCCTTGCCTCAAACTCGCCCCTGCCCAGTTTTAGGGCCATAAAATTGACTGCCAGTACTATGACCAGGACGCTCAGACCCTGAAGGGCACTCAGCATAAAAACACCTGTCCCAAAAAGCGGTGCATTGGGATTTCTTGGTGGCTTTTTCATGGAATCTCTTTCTTCCTGCTCTGCCTCAAATACAATCGAGCAAGCCGGATCAATCACCAGCTCCATGAAAACTATGTGCACAGGAGTAAAGAGGGTTGGCCATTTCAAAAGAACCGGCAATAGTGAAATCCCGGCAATCGGAACGTGTATCGCGACGATGTAGGCAAGTGCCTTCTGGATGTTCTCGTATATCCTTCGGCCCATCCTCACCGAATCCACAATCGATGAGAAATCGTCCTTGAGAAGTACAATTGATGAAGCTTCTCTGGCAACATCGGTGCCCCTTCCACCCATTGCAACGCCAATATGGGCGGCCTTTAATGCCGGTGCATCATTCACTCCGTCACCTGTCATTGCTACAACTTCACCTTTGGCCTTTAATGCCTGCACAAGCTTCAGCTTCTGCTCCGGGACAACCCTTGCGAAAACATTGACTTTGCCAATTCTCTCCCTCAATGCACCATCTGCCATCTCGTCAAGCTCATGGCCTGTAATATACTCGCCAGGATTCTCAAGGCCGATTGACCTTGCAATCCTGCACGCAGTGACAGGATAATCCCCAGTGATCATGACAACCCTGATCCCTGCCTCATAGCATTCCTTTATTGACTGGGGCACACTCTCTCTGACAGGATCAAAGAAACCGACAAGGCCTAGAAATTCGAAATCGAACCCGTGCTGGGCTTTTGGCAAACCACCGGGTTCCATGAAATGCGCCCTTGCAACACCAAGTACCCTTAGACCTTCAGAGGCCATCCTGAAGACCTGCGAGTTCAGTTTTTCAATTGATTCTTTGTCGAGGTGGCACAAATCGGCAACAGCTTCCGGGGCACCCTTTGCGGCAATGACATAATCTTCTCCTTTTGTTGACCTCCAGACCTGCGAGATGGCAAAAAGTTCCTTTGAGAGAGGGTATTCATGAACAAATTCCCAGTCATCGTGAAGGTGCTCAGTCCCACCAAGGTGCTTCGCACCAATCTCCCTGATTGCCCTGTCCATCGGCTCATAAGGGTTTTTTTCAGAGGCCAGGACTGCAAATTCAACAAGACCATGGAAATCTTCTGGTAGATCCTTGAAATCCGATTTCAAATCGACAATTTCTCCATCGGCCATAAGCTGGACAACGGTCATCCTGTTCTGCGTCAACGTTCCCGTTTTATCAACACACAGGATGGTTGCCGAGCCAAGGGCTTCGATTGCTGGCATTTTCCTCGTGAGAACATCCTTCTTCGACATCCTCCAGGCACCCAGTGCCATAAATATTGTCAGGACAACTGGGAACTCCTCTGGCAGGATGGCCATCGCAAGCGTAAGGCCTGCGAGAAGGCCGCCAACCCAGTTGGCTTTTGTGAAGCCATATACTGCAAAAACAACAACACAAAGTGCCAAACCAAAAAACGCAACATTCCTGACCAGCCTTGAGATCTCATGCTGGAGCTTTGTATCGTTTGCGTCAAGTTTTTGAAGGGCCTTGCCGATCTTTCCTATTTCAGTCCCGGAACCTGTGGATTTTGCTATCGCTACTCCCTGGCCAGAAACAACAAGTGTTCCGGAAAACACATAGGGCTGATCATCACCACCAGGTTTGCCTATTGGCCCATCTTCACTGTCACAATTGGATTTCCTTACAGGAACAGACTCGCCAGTAAGGAGCGATTCGTCAACAGTCAGATTCATGCATGATACCAGAATGCAGTCGGCAGGGATCCTGTCCCCCTCCTGCAAAACCAGGTAGTCCCCACGAACAACGTCCTTTCCTGCAATCCTTTGCTGAACGCCATCTCTGATTACCAGTGCCCTTGGGCTGGAAAGGTCCCTCAGGGCTTCAAGTGCCCTTTCGGTCTTTCTTTCCTGGAAAATCGTTATACTCATGACAACAAACACGAAACCGAGAAGCATCATTGCTTCTTCAATATCCCCGAGCAGAAGATATATTGTTCCACACGCAACAAGCAGCAAAAACATCGGCTCCCTGACTACCTCAAAAACAATATAAAAAATGCTGCGTTTTTTGGATGACGGCAACTCGTTTGGCCCATCTTCTGCCAGTCTTTTTGCGGCCTCTTCCTGAGAAAGTCCTCTTAATCTGGTTATGTCTATATAAGACATCATTCCTCCTGGGGGCTTTGGTCTGGATTTGTTAGAGGCTGCCCTTGCTCTGCCTTCTGCTTATAACAGTCTGGCGATTTTAAGCCATTTTAACAGTGAGTCAACCTTTGAATTTAAACAGGAAAATATAGCAAATATCTATGTTTCAAATTATTGAGATTAATTTGAAATAACCAGTGACCAGTTCAAAATTACAGGAGGATTGCACAAGAAAAGCAAAAAGACTAAACTTTTTCCTGTTCAAAAACCAGAACACTCACAAGGAGGATCGCATGAAATATGTAAAAATGGTCCTGGTACCAGTCGTAATGGCAATAATTGTTCTCGCATATTACTGGCTATTGGCTGTTCTTAATGGAATCTGGCTCTCACTGGCCACAGTTGTCTTTATCCCGGCAGTTTTTATCCTCTTCTGGTATGGTTTCAGGGACATAAAAGAAAATCTCGACGGCCTGATTTCAGGGATCCTTCTACTGTGTATAACAATTATAGGAACTGCGTTGTTTGTGTTTCTGTTCAACTGGCCATGGGTGGTAACATTACATCCAGAACTTGATACCCAGCTTGCAACACCAATCATGCCATTTCTGAGGCTTTATGCCGCCTCATTCAATTGGTACTGCATTGGAGGTTTTGTTGCGGGTTCAGCAATCGCAGGCATTGGCATTGCATGGTTGAACAGGACCAAATAAAAGTATTTCTATATTACTATAGTTATCATAAATGATATTCAAATTTATATAACCAATTATTTCATATTTTTAGATATTATAAGATATTAAAAGTAACATTTTATGTTGTTATAGTATATCAATATTTATAATTATCATATTTAAGAATAAAATATATTAAAAGTTATTATTTAATGCATTATATTTACATAAGTTATCGTATAGTGCTATTTTAATATGTAATAATATATATATTATTGCTAATAATGATATTAGATTATATTAGATACTTTTTGATATCATTTTGGCCCATGAGTCAACTTTTTGCCAATCAACAAAATCACCTTCCTGGGCCTTCATTTGTTTCATAAGTAATCTTATCGGAAAGGAAAGTTTGGCATAATCAACTTTGCCAGCAAATATTTCATGGGCCACCGGTCTGTATTCGGCAATCATAGAATCCAGGTATGTCTGGACTTCCTGCGCCTTGTCCGGCATTGTTATCATCATACAGACCCCGAAATAAAAGAGTTTCTTGTTCTGCAAATCTACTTTTCTCTGTTTTACAAACTCTATCGCCTCACCAAGACACTTGCCAATCCTTATTGCACTGCCAAGAACAACGGCATCGTAACCTTCAATGTCAATGTTCCTTTTGACTTGTAAAACATTGACAGTGTGTCCGTTGGTCTTCATCACACTGGCGATCCTTTCGGCTATCTCACCGGTTGAACCACATCTTGTTGCATAGCAGACCAGAATTTTTTTACCCATGAAACCTCTTATACATGCGTTGGCAAACTTTAAGACAAAGTTTTGCCTAAGAAATTCTTATCATTTTATTACAAGCTGTCTGTCTTCTGCGGGTACTGCACCCCTGCTGACAAGAGTCTCCCTTATTCTCCTGTATTCGACTATTGGCCTGTCACCCGGAATAAGGTTTTCGTGCATGAAAAGAGAGGACTTTTTTGGTCTTTGCGTCTGGACTACCATTCTGTCCTGATGGGCAATGATCAGCGGGAACCTCCGGACCAGAAACGCAAAAGGCCTGAATGAAGAAAGATAGGTCCTCAGATACAGGACGGTGTTCTCATTATCGACTGGCGCAAAGGCAACCATTATTCTGAAGTTTGGCGCAACACTGAGTTGCCAGATGTTTGGGAACATGAACCGGACCGTCGGAGTCCGACCAGCAACATCAATATTATCTTGTGACAATGGCCTCTGGCCTTCATCAACCGCATTTGTAACCCAGATGGCGATCTCTTTCTCACTGGCCCTTACTACCGGCCCATTGACCAGCGTCTTGCACCCTCTCCCAATCGTATTGTGGTGCACAAAGGGGAGATGGACAACGTCAAGCTGGTTTTCTATGGCCCTTGAATAGTGGATCCTCCAAGGATCAGCAATACTCACACAAGTGAACTTCGTATCGTCAAGGTCATCAAAAAACGGTATCTCCTCGGGGAAATCTTTCCCCTCTCCCCAGTATATCCACACAAAACCATGTTCCTCCCTGCACGGATATGAGAAAATCCTGAAATTGTCCGGAACAGGTGAGTTCATGCCATTTGCGGGTATGCAAACACATTTTCCAGAAAGATCATACTCAAGGCCATGGAATGGGCACTCAATATGGCTGTGGATGATTCGCCCCGCTGACAACTGGGCCCCTCTGTGCGCACAAAGGTCTCTCAGGCAGGACAATTTCCCATCAGCATCCCTCCAGAAAACAAGCTTCTCGGCCATTCTTGTAACACCAACGGGCTTTCCTTTCTTTACTTCATGGCTCTCAAGGACTGCATACCACATTCCTGGGATCATTGTCCCTCCTTTGGCATCAATTCATGGCCGGCAGGTTTTCTACTTAATATCCTCATAAAGACCAATCATGTTTCCATCCGGATCGGCAAGAAAAGCGTAAAAACCCATTCCAAGCAGTTCGGTTTTTCCGGTTGCAACAGATCCACCAAGGCCAGTGACTTTTTGGATATAGTTTTCTATATGATCAGCATGGATGTAGAAAGCTGGAGAATTGCCAGGATTGACTTTGTCGACTTTCATGATTCCGCCGCTTTCTCCATTGGGCATTTCAAACATCATATAGTCATCGGTGGATTTCTCAAATTTCCAGCCAAACATCCCTTTGTAAAAACTGACCGCTTTCTCGATATCTGTGACATGCCACTCGACATAGATAAAACAATCTTTCATTTGATCCTCCATTTCTCTTCTGTCTGGCTCCGTCCTTCCAGTTCCACCACTTCAACAGTTCTGGCTTGTGACTGGTATTGCTGGCGAAATATACGGCGCACCTGAAAACATACAACAGACACCTGTCCTGGTGGTCCTTCTTGGTGCAAAGAAGATCATAGAGCTCATGTGGATCACTATTTTTCAAATCCGACACCCTGTTTATGCCAAGTTCAACCAAATCCTTGGCAATGCTTTTGCCAACACCCGGGATTGAGGTCAGGCCAACACCATTTTTCATGACTGACCTTCTTCGTTCTATTCAAGCATCAGGCCAAGTTCAAACGTGAGTCTCTCACCTGTTATCCCGTCTTCAACAATGCCTTCAATCCTGTACGGTCCCTTTTCACCGGTGAGTGTGACCTGGAATGGAAGGACAAATTCCGTTTGCTTTTCGTCGTATGTTTTCATGTCCGAAAAAGCTTTCTGCGTAAAAAGCAGCCTGCCCTTGCTGTCCCTGACCTTCACGGTCTCGATGGGCCAGCTTGTAAATTTATCACCGTCAGGATCAGACTGGAGCCCCTGGACCTGGACGTAAATGTTGATTGTCTCTCCAGATTTGAAGGTTGTCCTTTCTGCGACCACATAATCATTCAGGCCTTTCACTGATTCTGCGAATTCGGCTTTTACAAGCTTGAGGCTTGACTGGCCACATCCTGCAACGACAAAGGTGGCGGCAAGCAAAAAGAAAAACAAGCGTTTTCTCAGCATGGCTCCCTCCTGGTTATGGCGCTTTGTGCAATCTTGTTGAGGATATCCGGGCCGAATGCCAGATAGAAGCTGATTGCATAAGGCCTGTTGTTCACATAGAAAAGCGAGGTCAGCTGTTCAAACCTTTTCAGGATGCCAACCGACACAAGCTTTATCGCCATTTCAACATCAAGGAGTTCTCCATTTTTTTGAAAATCTGCCATTTTTTCTCTGCGTTCGGCGAGGAGGACTTCCCTTTTCCCAACCAATTCTTTTAGTTTTGTATACGCCCTTGTCGTAAGTGGTCTCGATATCCCAGTCACATTGCCCAACTTCGCCATCTTTGGCGGAACAGGGTTAGGTATGGCATTCTCATATTCCAAAATGGAATACTTTGCCAGTGCAAGCAACTGCCCTTCATCAAGATGGAGGCCTTCAAGCATCTCTTTTGCCGCTGTTGCCTCTTCTTTCCAGTGCCTGGCAATCCAGGAGGCTGTTTTTGCCTCTCCCCAAAACGCCATCAAAAATGGCGGAAGAAAAATCTCTTCTTCGCCAAGGAGTTCCATTGTGTCAATCGCACGCAATCCTATCCTCAGGAATTCCCCACCGGGGTAATTTATTCCCTTCGACTGGAGCCCCTTTGTGAGATGGCCCACCATCGGGGCATACTTCGAACCTTGCTCCGGCAGAGAAATGATTCTTGGTGGTCTGCTCAATTCAGCAAGGAGCGGGCCAGCCTTGCCAATGAGGGTATGACAACCAAAAAGACCGACAAGTCCATTTTTGAGTTCGTCAAATGAGGGGGGATTTGAAATGGTCATCATTTTTGGCTCAGCATTGCGATATGTCATTTTCAAGACTAGTTTCTCGCCAAAACGAGCCTTGATGTGCCATCTTACAAGACGCCCCTCATGCTCGCACTCGATATAGTAAGGAAGCTCCATTGCACCATCCCTGAGCTTGAGCCTTTTCAATGGAAGGTGGGTCTTATTAAGTGCTTCGTTGTAGCTTTCAACAAACGCTTCTGTGTTTCTTAGAAGAGTGAGGAGCACGATATGGTTTATATCGCCCTTTACATCAAAAACCCCTGATGCTCTCATTATCTTAGGCGGAGCAACATTGAAAAACTCTGAAAAACCAAACCTCCAGAAGGTCTCCTGCAAATCCGAGATTGTGGCTTCTGGTTTTGATGAAAGAAGGTCTTTTGTCATGCCAAGTATCTTCTTGGCCCTTTTCTTCACATCTGGCCACTTTTTCTTCGAAACCGACCTGAGAACACCCCTATAGCATGCAAGGAACATGAAATAATATTTCTCCAAAAGTCCGTTATCAGCAAGCCTGTAGGAGGATATGGATCTTTCATCCTGCGTTGTTGGTACAATACCTATGTACCCTTCACCTTCTGTGAGTCCCCTGAGAATCTGGCCAGATCTCAAATTGATACCAAGATCGCCAAGATCTTTTTCCATTTTAAAGAGCTTTGCAACTCTCTCATATTCACCAGTCACCCTTTTGAGCGAAAACCCAAATTTTTTGTAAACATAGGGTTCCACAGGCAAGGCATAGAATGGGCCTGAAGATGTGTCCTGGTGAATCCATACGGCACCCGTAAGCTTTCCGCAATAGTCGGTCGTCAGGGCAAATTTGCCTTCATATTCAAGTTTATAATCGGCTGTTCCAAGCTTCTCGTCTTGTATGAAGAACGTCGCGCTGCCGGCCAGATCAAGCAGCACCTTTGCGACAGGAAGAGCGTCCCATGAAAGATTCTGGTCTCCTTTGTAATAACGGGTGTCCATAATCAGATATTAACTGAAAACCTGCCCAGTTTCCATAAAGCCCTTTGACAACTCAAATCCCAAATGTAAAATCTCTTTCGTGAAAAAGAACTATCTCAGGATAATCATTTTGTCTGTCATAGCCTTAGGGCTTGTGGCCGGAGCAACACTGACACTTGTAGAGTACCTTAAAAACAGGTCGGCAGGTGGCACGGAAACTGTTGAAAAACCTGTTTCCCAGCCAAAAATGAAAGGCCCGACAGGTGTGGTGGCAAAAGTTGGAGATATCGAAGTACCATTGTCGGTCTTTTCACAGCTGGTCAATGTCACAAGGCAACAGACCTTGGCTGAAGGAACAGATATCGATGACCCCAAGAACGTCTCTATCCTGCGAGCGGCCAGGGAAGATGCACTAAACCAACTTGTGGAATACGCTGTCTATGAAGACTATGCAAAGAAAAACGGCATTCTTCCGACATCAAAAGAGATTGATGCGGCCGTAGCTTCCGAGATAGATGCAAGGATACACCAGGCAGGTTCAAAACAATCACTTGAAAAACAGCTCACTGATCTTGGCGGTATCGAGGGACTCAGGGAAACGATCAAGGGCGATCCAATATTTCTAAGGCAGGTAATCAGACAAAAGGTTTCAGACAGCGTGACCAAAGACCTTAAGGTAACAAAAGAACAGGCAAAAGAATTTTTCGAATCAAAACTGTTGGGTCTTTCACAAATAGTAGTGCTCTACGACGAGAAGATCGACGGCAAAGAACTCTATGAGCCGACAAAAAAATATGCCCAGGGTTTGAGGGCAATGATTGGAAAAGACAAAACCTTCGCAGATGTGGCAACAATGTACTCGGAGGAGAGGGAAAGCGGCCAGAACGGCGGCAGGATGTCCCAGTTGGTGCCAAAGGGCTACCTTCCTCCACAGATGGAAAAGATTGCTTTCTCGCTAAAAATAGGCGAAACCTCGGATGTAATTGAAGCCAATGGTAGCTTTGTGATTTTGAAGCTGGACTACGAAACATATGCCTGGAACTATTTCTTCACTGATAGCGGCAAAAAACCGAAGCCCAACTTTGAAGCTGTCTGGAAAGACGTCGTAAACTACCTTTACACAATCAAGAAGATAGAGGCAGAGAACAGCTGGTACCAGAAATACGCTGACTCCATCAAGATAGACGTATATCTGGAGCTGTAGAAAACAAAAAATAGCCGAAATTTTTATAAACTAATATTCAATACATTCTTAAATTCTTGTTATAATCATCAATATTAATCTTACAATAAGATGATATAAACCGTAATGTTCGAATTTTGCACATCTCCTTTTTGCGTTCTTGAATTCTCTTGACAAACATTCTCCACACTTCTAAAAAAGCGATAAGGAGGCAAGAATAATATGAGAAAAAAAATGTTGGGGATATCAGTTGTATCTGTAATCGCCATAGCAATTGGAGTGGCTATTTTTGCATCAATCAGTCTTGCAGACACTCTTGATTTAAGAACAGTTAGCGGCCACACGGTTTGGGAATTTAGAAGGAACGGTTCAGAAATAGTTCATTACTTATTTGAAAACAATTCCCACAGGGTTCTCGCAACTGAATTTGTTGATGATCAAAATGGTGGATGGATGGGGCTAACGTTCGATATTGACAACTTCAATCTCCAAAATCCGAATCCGCTCAATGCCCTCGTCCACCAAACAGAAAGTACGGTTTTGGGCATGAGCTCAAACTATCAGACTGACGAGACAAATGTTGTATGGGATGAAAAACATGACCAACAGTCTGGCGATCCAAGGTTCGACAAAATAAAAATGTATAATTATAACACAGACACCACAACAACTATTGAATCATACCCTTACCCAAGCACAGTAAGTGTACACAGCCCATGGGTCAGCGGGAACTATGTTGTTTATGTCAGAAAACCCACATCCACCAGTATCACATCAGTATACCTATATAATATCAGCACGCAAACTTCAAGCAGGATATCACCTCAATCCACAGCGGCAACATCGCCCAAAATAAAAGGCAACTATGTTTGCTGGCTTGATTACAGGAATGAGGCCACAACCGGAATTGATATCTACGGATATGACATATCAACACAGCAGGAATTCACCGTTACAACAGCCTCGGGAAATCAATATCTGTTTTTCATGAATGACAGGTATGTCCTCTTTAAGGGTGCTGAAACAGCAACCGACCACAACAACATGGGGGTTTATGTATTTGATCTCCAGAATAAAACCACAACCACCATCACAACAAGCGAGATCAATGAAGCTCGCATGTCAAGCGGTTCAAATGCAGATAACACCTATGTTTGCTGGGACGAAAAAGTGACAAATAACAATGGAACCTTCTGGGCCGTTGCCTACAAAAAAGTCAGCGACAATCAGCCAACATTTATTACTGATACAAGTACACTTGATTATCATCAAGTTCCTGACATGATCACTCAATCGTATGTTGGCTGGGAAAAAGGTGTCTGCAAAAATGCCATGGGTGTTCCATATCTTTACAAAATGAGTAACCAAACCCACACTCAATTGGATGAAAATACCTGTATCGGGAGCAGCATTATAATCGATAACAGTTGGATTATGTGGACAAGATTTAGGCATAATGAAGGCAACAACTACGAGGAGTTCAATATTTGTGGGTGCGCCCTACCATAAGCTGACAGAGCAAAGTAAAAATACGTAAAAGCGGACAGTATTATCAATAAAAACAATAAGGGGGAGAGTGAGTATGGATAATGGCAAACTGTTTGGTTTTATAGAATATCCGTCGTTTTTGCTAATGAATGGTATAGAAGTATTGGGATCAATTGATTCATCCGGGAAATTGGTACCTTGCGTCAGTGATCCCACCCCGCCTCCCAGTTGTCTTATAGAAGGATTTGTAGCTACACCACCAACTGAGGGGGAATGTGATAGGTATAATTACGTTTGTACCGACGGAGTAAAAATAGTTCCATGCAGTGGTGTTGGTAATATTGGCGAATGCATGAAAAATGAGAGTCAGGTCTGTGAATCCGGGACAAAAAACTTTTGGGGATAGGCAAAAAATAATAACTAATAGATATCACTTGTACCTATGCCACCTAAATCTGATACTCAGGTAGCATAGGTTTTCTCATATCCATAATCATTCAAGGGGAGCAAAAAAAAATGAAATCCAGCTATCTAACTGTTGTAGATGATCACGATAAATTCTACATTTTTAATGCCCTGTCCGGTGCACTTATGTATTTTCCGATATCCCAAAAACAAATGGTCAACGAAATGCTCAATGATCTGAATTATGTCCCGAAAGATCATGACACAGAGCAATTGTTTGAGACCCTCAAAAAATCTGAATTTATCGTGGAAAATCGTGAGCAAGAGATGAGAATGATAGCCAACAGGCGTAACCATATCTTTCTAAAAGATGACTCAATTGGCGATCTTAATTTCTCAATTGCTCCAACATTAAAGTGCAATCTCAATTGCTCCTATTGCTATCAAACAAACGCCGACACAATAAGCAGGGCTGATGTGGATATGTCGGAATCGACCCAAGAAAAGTTGTTGATTTTTATCAAAAATAAATATTCAAAGGGCCGGAAGGTTGGACTGGGTTGGTATGGTGGTGAACCATTGCTTGGCATCAAAATGATTGAAAATGTTTCAAGAGATTTAATAAGTCACTGTGGTGATGATTTTATTGGTTCCGGTATGGCATCAAACGGGACTCTTTTGACAAAGAAAAATATTGAAATGTTAGCCTCTCTGAGGTTTACAAAAGCCCAAATCACAATAGATGGTGATGTGGAAACCCACGACAAGAGAAGGCCGTTTATCAATGGAACTGGTACTTACAATCTGATTCTTGATAACGTTCAATGCGCCATAGAGAATGGTTTTAGAATAAGCATAAGAATAAATATAGACAATTCGAATAAGGATTCTTACCTCAATGTTCTTGAACAGCTAAGCAATAGAAATCTTACCAATAAAGTAAATGTTAGTTGTGCAGTTGTAAGAAGTGTTGATGGGAACCAAAAAATTGACGTTAGCGATGATCTTGGGACACAAACAATGATAAATTTTTATAGGGTTTAGACTAGCTAATCGGACTGCCCCTGAACTCCTTCAATAATATAGTATAAATGTCGTCATTCTTCAAGTTGAATCTCCACTGACACTCTTTCAGATGAAGATGGAATGTGTGTTTGCCAACACCATGAAACTTC
>JAAYUI010000071.1 GCA_012517765.1 Caldisericales bacterium
GAATGGTTCACGCTTTTTCAAACCAACCGATTTGAAGCATTCAGTCGATTGGGGGTGATCAACATGCTTACCTTGTCTCTCAGCATTCCGATTTATCTGGCCTTTAACCAGGCTTTTCGCAAAGAGCGTCCGCTTCTTACTGCATTCGCCTCAGTTTTGTTTTTCGTTGGCACGGCGGTTTACCTTTCGAGCAACACCGTTTTTGCACTTTTTTCGGTAAGCCAGCAGTTTTCTGCTGCGTCCGCGTCGCAGAAACTGTTCCTAGAGGCAGCAGGTCAGAGTCTTCTGCAGCAGGGCGCAGATCTGACCTCCGGTACGATCTTGGGATTGTTGATGACTCAGATAGCTGGTTTGCTCACCACAAGTGCAATGGCCCGTGGAAAAGTATTCGGCAAATGGATCGGTTGGGCAGGATTAATTGGTTATGGCATCATGACGGTGTTTTTCATTCTCACATCCTTTTTCCCAACTCTGTACGATAAGGCAATGTTGATAGCTGCACCAGGTGCATTGATCATGATGGCTTATCAACTTATGCTCGCAAGGAAATTTTTTCAACTTGGGGCTGTGGAAAAGAGAAAACAATGAATAGTAAAATTTTGATCACCTATGCAAGTCAAGGCGGATCTACAGCGGGAGTTGCCTCTGCGATCGGTCAAACGCTGGCTTCTACTGGCGCAGAAGTGATTGTGCTACCGGTAAAAGAAGTAACCAATCTGGATTCCTACCAGGCGATTGTCATTGGAAGCGCGGTCCACAGTGGCAAGTGGATGCCGGAAGCACTGGTATTTATCCAACAGCATCAAAACAGTCTACGGCGGATTCCAACAGCGATCTTCCAGGTTTGCCTGATGCTGGCAGCCAACAATGAGCAGTACAAAACATTCGTTCCAGATTGGCTCACTCCCGTACGCAGCCAGATTCGACCGGCCGCCGAAGGAAGTTTTGCCGGAGCGCTATGGCCGGATCAATATTCAAAGTTTACCGAAAAACTTGGTTTGCGAATTTTTCTGGCCACAATCAAACTTAAAGCTGGTGATTACCGCGACTGGGACGAAATTCAAAAATGGTCGGAGAAAGTCAGCGCTTTGCTTCTGCCGAAGGGCATATATGGATAAGCCGTGGGTGTACGAAATTCAGGTCGAAGGTACGATTGCCGGACGATGGTCTGATTGGTTCGAGGGTTTGGAAATTGATATAAACCCTACTGGCAATACAACGTTGTCCGGATTCCTGATTGACCAGGCTGCACTTTTTGGTGTCCTGAATAAAATTCATTCCCTTAATTTAATCTTGATTTCAGTTTCAAGAAGTATATTTTGGGAAGAAGACAAGAACAAATCTTAGCATAAAATTGAAAGAGGTTAAGTCCCGTATCATTTTTAAACGCAATTTAAATTCATTTCAGCTAAAAGAGATTACCTACCTTCTCCCATTGAGGTTCTTCCGCAGACGAGTCTTCCTTATATCGATAGATTGGTTCAAAATATACGTCACCGTTCTTCAAATCCTTGGACACATTGGATATGGCAATCACCCGGCGAACTTCGTGACGGATACCGATCTGTACCAACAAATCAACCGCATCACAAATCATCTGATTGGCTTCATGCGGCTTAACTCCAGCATCCGCACCCATGACTGTTGCTAAACGGCGAGCTGCTTCACGCGGACTGTCCGCATGGAAGGTACAAGCTCCGCTGTGTCCCGTCATCAAAGCCCGGAACAAACTCATGGCTGCCACGCCATCACGTACCTCGCCAATGACCAGGTAATCAGGTGACATTCGCATGGCATCATCGACTCCGTCTGCCAGGGTATACGGCCGGACATC
>JAAYUI010000222.1 GCA_012517765.1 Caldisericales bacterium
AGGCTTCGCGCAATGAAAGTCCACGATGCTGCTCTGGATGAACAAGCATGCTCTTCCGGTAGTGGCCGATGGTAATTGACGGCTCGCCCCATTTCAGCCGCCTATAAATATTGCTGTGGGTCCTTTCCAGTTGGGCGTAGTTTGACATCATTTCCGAAATGTCCTGCCAATTTCCACCTGCAGGAATGCGTTTGTAGCGATCGATGACGTAATCCGCATGCCGCGAGGTTACGTGGTCGAGGATTTCCCTCTTCGGCGCACACTTGCGCATCAAACTTAGGAATTCGTTGTCAGCTTTTGTGGCAGGTTCACAATAATCCATCTCGTTTACGCTATGGCCGTTGCCGATTGTAGGCAGATCACCTATTGCCTCTCGAGTCGTAACGAACGGCCGACCCGAAGATCGACCGTGGGTAGGGGTTGGAAACGGTCCCCAGTCATCGAAGTCTTCTTCGCAATAGCCGGTGTCTCGATGAATCCCCATCAGAAAAAAGCGCGTTCGGTACTGCGGTACCCCATACCACACCGCGTCCAACAATTTCGGAAAAACCAAGTAACCAAAGGTCTTCATTTTCCTCAGTACATATTCCGCAACACTCAAGCTGTTGTTGTCCCCGTTCTTGGCCGTCCAGACAATGCCCTGAACGTTTTCCATTAGAAACACAGGCGGCCTCAGCTTATCGACGTATCGCATAAATACATCGACTAAGCGGTTGTTTGGGTTATCGCTCGACCATGAATTGCGGTTTGCACTAGAGAACCCCTGGCAAGGCGGGCCGCCAATCAACACGTCAGCGCCGCCTGCTGCGCGTGCTACTGATGCAACATGCTCAAGTGCATTCTTTTTATCGAGATCGATGGGGTGAACATTCTCCTGTTCTGGCACAAGGCAGGCCCCAGGCTTTTGCATTCGGGAGAACAGTCCATGGTTGCATTTCAGCGTCTCCACATATATCGGATGAACTTCCCCAGAAAAGATGAGGCGGAAACGTCGGTCTGCATGCTTAGCCAGTATGAATCCAAGCCCCATACCCCCTGCACCGGCAAAGAGCTCGACTACGTTTAGGAACGATGATCCTTTCGCCAACAAGCCTCTGGGGCGGCTGGAGCTGATAGTTTCTGTTTCGACTCGGGATTCATCTTGAAGTCGTGCCAATGTGATGTTTGAACGGTGCTGAACGTCTAAGGAGCCACCCGCGCTGAGGCGTTTTCCCCTCTTCGCCGGGTGGTTTTCACTCAACTCTTGTTTTCGAGTTGGCCTAGTCATTCAGTCGACCTTCCCGCCACGTTCTTCCAGCAAGATCATGCTCAATAGACACTGGCACGAGGTTGTTGTCTGCACCCAGTGGTGTCACTAGTCTGGTGTTTTCTACTGTCTTTCCGTTCCTGCACATCTGGCTAAAGCTCCCCTCTGAATGCCATGTCAATTATTGAAGGGAGAATGGCATCGACTTCAGAAGCGCTATGCTTTTGTAGTTGCTTGCTGCGCTCAATTTTTGTTCTGACGGTTTTTAGTTCTCGAACCACTTGCTGTTGTTCACCGATTGTGAGGCCAGATGGAAACGGGATGTTCAGAACGGTACCCTGGCTAATCTTCTTCATAGTCGGGCTGGTACCCTTAGCATTATTTTGAATAAACTCTCTAACAACCGGCGTCTGAAGCCATAGCCATACGAATTCTCTATCCGCAACCATATCATCCACAGGAATCCGCATCATCAGATCGGGATATATGCAAGGGGTTGGAGTCCCATCGTATATAGCGGCATGCCCCACGAGTTCAGGGGTGTTGCTTCTCGTTATCAAAAGGTCGCCTTCGTTAAGCCAATAGTGAGCACTGCGATTCGTAGGAAGTGAGGTTCGTTTATACGCGTTTGGATCATAGTGAAAACCAGTAACTGCACTCAGTGTGAGGATTGGTGTTCCGTCATCTGCATTGTCGCATCGAGCAGACCAACCATTTCTTGGCTTTCCTTGGAGTATATCTTCCAGTCTGCCGGCTATTCTTATCTTTCCGGAGAGCTTATTGAGAATCGATCCCGTGAGGGCATGGATTTCTTTTTGCCCCTCATTGAGAGCCTTCTTTGCTCCTTCAATCTTTAATGCTACGAGATCGAGTGCAGCCACAATTCTCTTTTGTTCTGGAAGCGCGGGTAACGGAATTGTCAGAGCAAAAAAATCAGGAGGATTCAAGGTTAGTTTACTAATTGCAGCCGCGCCTTTAGAAAGGTCCTGGGCCTGCTGGGCTAACCTGGGGGATCGGAAATACCAGCCTATGTAGCGACTGTCGACACACGCGGAATCAACTTGGTAAGTGGGGAATTTATCTGAGACAATGCAACCGTCGACTGCATCGTCGGCAATGGCAAATGCACCCTTCCATGCGAATAACTTGTTATAAACTACATCTCCTGAATGAATAATCCACTGCTGCTTGCGTTTGATACGTAAGCCCGGAAGCGCCTCTCGAACGAAGGCCCCTAAACCATACCAACGAACACCGACGCATTGGTATTCCTGAGTATCATTGACTTGGAGCCGGCGATCCACGCGGCTAAGAATGCGCTCAAAGGGAACTTGGGGTGCTCTCTTGATCATCTACCCAGGCCCTCCAACAGTTCCTTGATTTCCTCCATAATGCTTATAACCTCGTGTTCTCTGGTTAGGATGCGATCTGTAAGTTGATCAGGAGGAAGATGTTCGAGCGGTTCATCCGCATTAGGATTCCTGATATCAAGGTTGCACGACAACGCATTGCCGTTGCCTGACTTCAGGAGATCGGCGATCTTTACCTTCCACGCATGAGCAGTTTCTTTACGTTTAACCCACCATTTTAAACAAACAGAAAATTCCTCAAATTGAAGCGGTTTCGTTTTAGTATAGTTTTTCCTGCCGTCAGGCAGAGGCAGTTCATAAAACCACATCGATTCAGTCGAAGCTGAGCGATCAAAGAAAAGGATATTCGTTGGGATGGGAGTGTAAGGTGAAAAGACCCCGTTTGGGAGCCTGACGATTGTGTGTAAATTAAACTGAGAAACGAGTTCCAATCTGAGTCTGTCAGGCACACCAGGATTTGAAAGCGCACCATTGGGAACAACAACTGCTGCGCGGCCGGGCTTTGGACTGCGCTTGAGTTTCCGCATGATCAGTTGAAGGAATAGAAGCGCAGTTTCCGTAGTTTGCTTGTCCTCTGGAAAGTTGTTCAGAATTCCGCGCTCCTCCTCACCCCCGAACGGTGGATTGGTGAGAATCACGTCGACCCGGTCGCGGTCGCCAATCTCGTTAAGCGGGAAACGAAGGCTATTCTCCGGGTCGATCTGGGGCGCTTCGAGACCATGGAGGAGCAGGTTCATCTGGCAGAGGAGATACGGGAGCGGTTTGGCCTCGCCGCCATATATCGACTGTTCCTGAAGCACTCTCCTGTCCTCGACAGTTTTGACCTGTTTGCCCAGGTGATTGAATGTCTCGACGAGGAAGCCGCCGGTTCCACAGGCCGGATCGAGGATCGTCTCCCCGAGGCGTGGATTCAGCGCCTCGACCATAAAGCGGACGACTGGGCGCGGCGTATAGAATTCGCCCGAGTCACCAGCGGCGTCTCGCATCTCGCGCAGCATTGATTCATAAAGGTGACCGAGGGTGAAGAGTTCGTCCTGAGCGTCGAAGTGGATCGAGGTGACTTGGTTGATTACGTCACGGAGTATGTAGCCGGACTGAATTCTATTGGTCAGGCGGCTAAAGACGCTGGCGATCACGCGTTTTCGGCTTGTGGGGCCGTTGTGCAGGCCGCTCAGGTAAGCGAACAGCCCCGGACCTTTTGTCCCATCGGGCCGAGTAGCCTCCTCCTGGTTAATGAAGGCAATAAGCTCCGGGCCGGTGACGCCGTTCTCTTGGGCCGCCCATTCACGCCAGCGATATGGCGATTCTATTGTCGGTCGGTATTTTGATCCCCTCATTTTGGCGCGTGATTCTTCGATCTGCTCCAGGTCATCAAGGAACTTAAGAAACATAACCCACGTCAGAAGCGGGAGCCGGTCAAGGTCTCCGGACAGCCCCTTATCCTTCCGCATGATCTGCCGGCAGGACTTGATGACGCTGCCGAGACGCTCGGCTGTGGTTTTCGGTTCGTTCGATTTCTTGGTTCGCTTTGCCATCGTGTTTCCTTAAGCCGCGTAGAGCAACGTTTGCAGTTCTCGAATCGCTTCCACCAACCGGTCTTCACCGCCGAAGTAACGGGCAATCTGGATCACATTGCCGCGCTTGCTGATCGGCGGGACCTCCAAAACTTCGGGGATTACAAATTGCGCGGTTCCATGCTCTGTGTACTTATCGAGGAGTTCACCGAGGATTTCCCGCGCCTCCGGGCCATATTGTTCGAAGAAATCCTTCTTCTCGGAGCGGAGACGCTGCGCGCGTTCACGCCTCGTGCGCAGGGGTGCATTAAAGGCAATGTGGCAAAGAAGGTCGAGGGGGTCGGCATCAGGTTGATTCGCTACCGAGGCCAATTCGTCAAAATCGATGCCCCGCTCACCCAACCTGTCGATGATATTCTTTCGATGATCAGGGTCCGCCCAGTCATCCCGGAGTTCAGCCGCGTTTCTATAAAGGGTCCGGACTTTCTCTGCGGTGTAGTCGGTAAATCGGACGACTCGGAGTTGATTGCCGTCGGCGTCAAGTTCATAGACAAGGTGAGCGGCAATCTCGACTTGGCCGCCATCAAAGTAGAACTTACGCCTCTCGACAGGTGTGCCATCATCCGGGGGGAGAGGATCGACAATAACCTCGTCGGTCGGTTCAGGTTCTTCCTCCGGGGTAACGACCGTTTCCGTATCTATCGGTTCGCCATCCTCGCCGATGTGCTGTTCCGTTTCGATGGAAGGGTCTCCATCAAAGTCCGGGTCAACAAACATACGAGTGGCTGACCCGGTGTAATCAAGGATGCTGAAAAAGAACTTGCCGTAGTCATCCCGGACCCGCGTTCCTCGTCCGATGATTTGTTTGAAATCGGTCATCGAGTAGATGACCAGAACGAGCACCACATTCTGCACCGTCGGCGCATCTATGCCCGTAGTCAGCATCTGAGACGTAGTAAGAATAACAGGAGTGCGCCGTTCAACATCCTGGAAATTGCTCAAGTGCCCACGGCCAATGCCGCCTTCATCC
>JAAYUI010000148.1 GCA_012517765.1 Caldisericales bacterium
ACGTAAGCCTGATATTTCTGCTCGTCGCTGATCGTAAAAGAGTAGAAGTTGTCCGGGTCAGGGCGTCGGAACGTCAGCCCATACTCCACGTCTTCAGGCCCGCTGTATCGCTTGGCGCTCACCGCAACGTAAAAATCAGAAACCGGTGGATATGGAACCTCCACAATCGAGTGAACGCCCTGGATGGCCTTGAACTGCCAGGCAAAGGTCTGATCGATCACCTTAGACGCCTCGATCAATCTATCAAAATCCTCGCCGACCGCCCACCTGTTGCCATTGTCCTCGAACTCATCGTAAAATACGATAGGCCAACCGGTCACGTCGCTCGATTCCACCGTTGGCAACCCCCCACCCCAACCGCCGGAAGGCGTAGGGGGGACGGCAGCCGCGGTAGGCGGAGGGGTCGCAGTCGGCAGTTCAGGCGGCGGCAACGGCGTATCCGTCGGCGGTGGAGGCGGCGGGGGCGGCAACGGCGTATCCGTCGGCGCAGGAGGCGGCGGGGGCGGTGGCAACGTAGTTGCTACGGGAGTGGCGACTGCTGCAACCGCCGTTCCGGGCAGGTGCACCTCCAAATTATCAAAATCCACTGTGGCAGGCAGGCCAGTCTCTAGCAGTTGCGCCACAACTCGCAACGTTCCCTTAGGAAAGATCGTATCAGTCAGCCGCGCCACTTCCTGGTCGTTGATGTAGAAGGTAAACTCCGGCCCGACAGCTTTCACGGCAAGGCGATTCCAGTCATTCGGGATGAACGCGTCGGTCTTGGTCCAGTCCTGTAGCACGTTCATTTCCCCGTTCGAGAAACGGTAGATCTTAAAAGTCTTGAAATCGGAGCCCAGGAACATGTAGAAATTGTTGGGATCGGCCCACCGAAATTGCAGGCCGTAACCGGTGTTCCCGTCCGGTCCAACGGATTTGTACGTATCCACCGCTGCATAGAAATCGCCCATCGGCTCTAGGTTGACGTGTCTGCTGGAGAAGAAAGGCGTCACGGCCTCCATGTTCCACGTGTATCCACCATCGGCCACCGTGCGTGTCTGTTTGCCCAGCGAGTCTTCGTATGGGCCGGTATCCCAACCGCCCCGGTTGTCATCGAACGGATCACACATTGCCAGGGGCCAGTCCTTTGGCGAGGCTGTGGACCACGAGGCGCAATCCGTAATTATTGGTAATGGGGTCGGAGTTGGGATTGGAGTCGGAGTAGCATCTCCCGTACTCGGAGGCGCTTGGCCGCCTGGAGTGGGACGGCCTGCACCCCAGGCAGGTTGAGCCGGGAAACAGATCAGGGCCAGAATAATGATGACAGCCAGTGGGACGAACATCCGGCCAGGAGAAGACAATACAATAGACGAAGGACTCAAGTTGAACGAAAGATCGAAGATCAAACCGCACCTATGTTCCATCGGATATCACTCCTTCTTAGCGCCAACGCTATCTGTATGTGGCAAGGAAAAACCCGCAGGTTTCCATTTGCCTCTGTTTTTGATGACCCTCTATTCGAGATTGTATCACAAGATGAAAGCTATGTCAACGAAATTTAGAAACACCTCTTTGCGTCCTGGCGTCTTTGCGCTAAAATGGCCTATCATTCAAGGAGGTCGCCGATGCTTGTAGCTCTCGCACAACT
>JAAYUI010000146.1 GCA_012517765.1 Caldisericales bacterium
GATGAAAAATCCACCTGGCCTGATGGGATCGTGTTTGAACACAGGCTGACCGGTCACCGCCTGACCTTTGAAAAAGGAAAACTTCTAGATCTCACGAATAACAAAGTGCTTGTTCGAAAGCCAAGAGAAAGAAACAGGAAAGGAAAAACATTGACAAAACCCAATCCCCATAACTCAGCTATCAGCCGGATGCGCAGGTTCATCCTGTTCCGCATCAAAGATGTGACCGGCGTCTCGGGCACTGGAGTGGTCGCGGAAGGCACCGTCTTTTCGGATGGATTATCGGTCATCCATTGGTTGAGAGAGCCGTATGCCATGGGCGTTTACCAGACTCTCAATGATGTGATTGCCGTCCACGGGCATGAAGGTGGAACACAGCTTCGCTTCATTGATGAAGGCGAAATGACACAAATCCCCCAAGGAGGTTCAGAATGACAACCAAAATTATTACGATCAGTAACCAGAAAGGCGGCGTTGGAAAAACTACCACGGCGGTCAATCTGGCGCACAGCCTGACATTGGAGAACAAACAAGTTTTATTGATCGACCTTGATCCACAGGGTCAATGCGCTACTAAGTTAGGCATGGATGGGCAGATGGGTGCTTACTATTTCCTGACGACTCAACTGGCCTCCCCCAGCGAAGTCACCTTTGTCAGGCAGTGGATTCGAGAAACGGGCCGTGACGACCTGAAACTCATCCCCGGCAATTCCATGACTTCCTCCGCCCAGATGATCCTCTCCGTTCAGGAGCAGCCCATCTCCTATATTCGTGACCTGTTAAAAACTTTCACACGCGACCGGTTTGAGTACATCATCTTTGATACCTCGCCATCCGTCGGCGGTTTGCAGGAGCGAGCCATCTGGGCCGCTGATCTGGTGATTGTTCCTACCGCAACCGAATTTGCTTCTCTGGATTCTTTATCCAAAACGGTGAGCACCATCCAGACCCTGCGAGATAAGAAGAACTGGCGTGGCGGGTTATTAGGAATCCTGCCGACCTTTTATGACAATACGCGCGAATCACGCGACTCTCTGGTGGACCTGCAAGGAACCTTTCAAGATAAAGTCCTTTCTCCGATTCACCGGGCTACAGTCTTGCGCGAGTGCTGGTCTGAAGGGAAAACCATCTTCGAGTATGCCCCCGAGTCGCGGTCTGCGGAAGAATACCAACTGTTAGCCGACCTGGTTCTGAAATATTAGAGGTAATGATGGCCAGGCGAGATGCGTTTTCCGGATTACGAGAGTCACCTTCATCGAATACTGATGAAGATGGCCGCTCCGTAGATATGCCTGCGTTCTCTGAAAAACAAGATATCAAACAGCCTTTGGACTTGATCCCAACCGCGCAGCGCAGGAAGAAAAGGAACCGGGATTGGGAGCAGGCTCATCGCGCCGAAACGGTCACCTATCGAGGCGTTCCGCGTGAGTGCCATGAATGGATTGAAGAAATCGCCGAAGGACTTGCCGTTCCCCGGGATGAAGTTGTTCGCGCCTTTTTGGAGTTCGGCGTGAAGCAGTACCGGTGTGGCCAGCTTACGCTCATTGCCTATCCTAAAGCCCAGCGGATGACCCTGTTCCCGGAAGGCGAGAGGAAAACATTGGTATCTCCTGCGCAAAGTAAGGAAATCAACGCCTGGCTGAACGAGGCTTTCCCGGTAGCAGTGAAAAACGAGCGCGGAGCAAAAAAGAAGAAAGGCAAAAAAGACCTGGTTACCGGCTCCCGTTGGGAGATTCGCGTAACGTACCGAATACCGGTTTTATTAAAGGAAGAGATCCGTTCAATTGCCAATGAGCACACTCTGCCGGTGGGTGAGCTGGTCTGGTTTTTCATTGAACAGGCATTACAGGCATTTCGAACTGGAAGTCTGTCCCTTCAACCGGCTCCAAAGATGATCGGCAAGACTTTATTTCAGGATCGATGAATCTGCTGGCTTTTTATGGTGGAGAAAAGTTGGACTTGCTTTTTTGGAATGAAAAGAACGTCTGCGGCAATGCTGACTTGCCGCAGACAACCTGCTGACAGGCCGCAGACGGTGACGCAGACGCTGCCGCTGACGTTGATTGAACAGGAAGGCTTTTGAGGCGTTTCATTTGAGTGGGATGTGGAAAACATCCTTAGAAATGAGTGAGCCAGGAAACCGCCTGTATTTTGGATATTTCACAAATTGTGATTTTGTTGGTAAGGATGTTTTTATGGATGCAGCGATTGAATTCACCCCGGAAAAAGCCTGGCAAGCAGCTCTCGCCAACCTGCAAATGGACATGTCGCGGGCCGCATTTGAAACCTGGGTCAAACCGGCTTGTCTGGAGGATTTCAA